>NZ_JAURXB010000078.1 GCF_030654605.1 Bradyrhizobium sp. | reverse complement strand
TGAAGCCGCGCGACGTGATCTATCGCGGCGAGCGCGGCAAGCCGATCTGCGGTCTCGGGGGCTACCAGATGTTCGACTCGCTGGCCGTCGAGGCGTCAGGCAATGTCTGCGTCGCTACGTTGGTCTCGGGCTGCATCTCGGTGATCGCGCCGGATGGCACCCTGGTCGAGCAGGTCCCGACCGGCGATCGCGTCACCACCAACATCGCCTTCGGCGGCCCCGACCTCAAGACCGCCTATATCACGCTGTCCGGCAAGGGCGAGTTGATCGCGATGGACTGGGCGCGGCCGGGTTTGGCGCTGAATTTCTTGAATAAATGATAGTGGAAGCGTTCTCTATCAACGTCATTGCGAGCCACCGGGTCGCGCGAATGCGCGCCCCGTTGGCTCGCAATGACGGTATAGAGAGCAATGACGGCTTAGAGGACGGAGTGAAGACAAAATGCCCTGGCTTGAACCGGTCACCCTCAGCGGCGCGCATGCGCAGCTGAAACCGTTGTCGCACGATCACCTCGACGGGCTGACCGAGGCGGTGAAGGACGGCGAGCTGTGGAAGCTCTGGTACACCTTCATTCCCAGGGCCGAGGACATGCGCAAGGAGATCGATCGCCGGCTCGGTCTGCAGGCGTCGGGCGCGATGCTGCCCTTCACCGTGTTCGATGCCGACGGCAAGATCGCGGGCATGTCGACCTATATGAATGTCGACGCCGCCAACCGCCGGGTCGAAATCGGCTCGACCTGGTATGCCAAGCGCGTGCAGCGCAGCGCGCTCAATACCCAGTGCAAATTGCTGCTGCTCGGCCACGCCTTCGAGAAGCTCGATTGCATTGCGGTAGAGTTCCGCACGCATTTTTTCAACCACCAGAGCCGGCGCGGCATCGAACGTCTCGGCGCCAAGCAGGACGGCATCCTGCGCAATCATCAGGTCGCGCCAAACGGCACGTTGCGCGACACCGTGGTCTACAGCATCATCGCCAGCGAATGGCCGACGGCGAAGGTGCACCTCACCTATCAACTCAACGAAAAGGCGCGGTAGCTTTATCCGCGCCGGAAAAAATACGATGGAAACGTTCGATTACGTGATTATCGGCGCGGGCTCCGCGGGCAGTGTGCTCGCCAACCGGCTGAGCGAAGACGCCGGCACCAGCATCTGCGTGCTGGAGGCCGGACCCAGCGACTGGCATCCCTACATCCATCTGCCGGCGGGTTTCATCAAGACCTTCCACATGAAGAGCATCAACTGGGCCTACCAGCAGGAGGTGGGGCCCTGGACCGGCGGCCGCAGCATCTACGCGCCGCGCGGCAAGACGCTCGGCGGCTCCTCCTCGATCAACGGCCACATCTACAACCGCGGCCAGCGCCAGGATTTCGATACCTGGGCGCAGCTCGGCAATCGCGGCTGGGGCTATCCGGACGTGCTGCCCTATTTCAAGCGGCTGGAGCGGCGGGTCGGGGAGGGCGAGGATACGTTCCGCGGCCGCGACGGCGCGCTCACCGTCACCACCATGGACTGGCGCGATCCGCTCTGCGAGGCCTTCATGGCCGGTGCGGTGAGCCTCGGCATTCCCAAGAACCCCGATTACAACGGCGGCATCCAGGAAGGCGTCTCCTACGCCCAGCGCACCATCAAGGACGGGCTGCGCGTCAGCGCGGCGACCGCGTTCCTGCGTCCGGCGATGAAACGGCCCAACGTTCACGTGCGCACCCATGCGCATGCCACCAACATCATATTCGAGGGCAAGCGCGCCGTCGGCGTGCGTTACATCAGGGGCGGCAAGAACGGCACACCGGTGGAAGTGCGGGCCAACAAGGAAGTCATCCTTTCCGGCGGCACCTACAACTCGCCGCAACTGCTGCAATTGTCCGGCGTCGGCTCGCCGGAGCTGCTGGGCTCGCTCGGCATCGAAGTGCGCCACGCTCTCACCGGCGTCGGCGAAGGATTGCAGGACCATTACGCACCGCGTTCGGTCGCCCGCGTCAAGAACATCAAGACCATCAACGAACTCAGGCGCGGCCTCAGCCTGTGGGTGGAGGCGCTGAAATGGGCGACGACGCGGCGCGGCCTGCTGTCGCTGTCGCCGACCATGGTCTACTGCTTCTGGCATTCCGGCGAGAGCACCGAAAGCTCCGACCTGCAGCTGACCTTCACGCCGGCGAGCTACAAGGAAGGCGTGCAGGGCCAGCTCGAGGACGAGCCCGGCATGACGGTAGCCTCGTGGCAGCAGCGGCCGGAAAGCCGCGGCTATGTCCGCGCCCGCTCGGCCGACCCGTTCGCGCCGCCGATCATCCAGACCAACTACCTGGTCGAGGAGCTCGACCGCCGCACCGTGGTCGCCGGCATGAAGCTGGCGCGACGGCTGTTGTCATCGGCGCCGCTGGCGCCGTATTACGCCTATGAGGACTATCCCGGCCCCAACGTGCAGAGCGACGACGAATTCCTCGCGGCCGCGACCGAGCGCGGCACCACCACCTTCCATCCCGGCTGCACCTGCCGGATGGGACCCGCCGACGCCAAATGGGCCGTGGTCGACGACCAGCTGCGCGTCCACGGGCTGCAGGGCCTGCGCGTGGTCGATGCCTCGATCATGCCGCGCATGATCTCGGCCAACCTCAACGCCTCGACCCTGATGATCGCCGACAAGGCGTCGGACATGATCCGCGGCAAGGCCGCGCCGGAGGCGGTGGTGCTGGGATAAATGTCCGGCCGGCATCAAGCCGGCCAGGCATTGCAAGATGATTTCTACCGCTCGGCCTTCACCAGTTGATAGGCGCCGCGCTCGAACGCGTCGTAGGTAGCCAGTGCCTTGGCGTCGGCGAACGGCAGATACTGCATCATGATCACGCCGGCGATGCCGCTGATGGGGTCGATCCAGAAGTACGTGTTGTTGATGCCGGCCCAGCTCAGGCTGCCGGGCGAGCGCTTGCCGGGTACCTGGTCGGCCGTGATCAGGAAGCCGAGCCCCCATTTGTCGCGTCCGTCAGCGATGAAGGTGAAGTCGGCGCTGCGCGGCAGCGCGCTCTTGTGCGCGGGGACCGTGACCGCGCCGATGTGGTTCTGGCCCATCAGCGCCACCGTCCCGGCCTCGAGCACCCGCGCCCCATCGAGCGCGCCGCCATTGAGCAGCATGCGCATGAAGCGACCGTAGTCCCCGGCGGTGGAGGCGAGGCCGCCGCCGCCGATCGGCGATGCGATGGTGAGCCCGAGCTGCGGCTTTTGCAGTTCGACGGCGCCGTCCATCCGCTCGCCGCTGCGCCATTGTTGCGCCACCAAACGCGGGCCCTTGGCTTCGGGCACGTTGTAGGAGGTGTCATTCATCCCGAGCGGGGCGAGGATGTGCTGGCGGAAGTAATCCTCGAGAAACTCGCCGGATACCACCTCGACCAGTTTGCCGACGACATCGGTCGAGGTGCTGTAGTGCCAGCGCTCGCCCGGATCGAACAGCAGCGGTCCGCCGAACGGATAGGTTTCGCCGGCACGCGGCTTGAAATCGCGCCAGGTCTCGCTGGTGAACGGATAGGCCAGGCCGGACGTATGCGTCAGGAAGTGCCTGACGGTCGCCGGTCGCGATGCCGGGCGGAGCTGGTAGGCGCCGGTGGCCGGGTCGAACGATTCGAAGACTTTCAGTCCGGCGAGCTCGGGCAGGTATTTTTCGGCCGCATCGTCGAGGCCGAGACGGCCCTGCTCGACCAGCTGCATCAACGCCACCGACGTGACCGGCTTGGTCATCGAGGCGATGCGAAACAGCGCATCTGATGTGAGCGGGCGCCCGGTAGCTACATCCGCCACGCCGAAGGCGCTCTGATACAGCACGCGTTCGCGATTCGTGACCAGCGCGACCACGCCCGGCACGTCCTTGCGCTCGACCGCGCCGCGCAGGCTGGTGTCGAGGGCTGCACGCTCCGATGAGATACGGGCGCTCGCCGTGCCGGCCAGGGCAGGCTTCCCCATTTACACTTCGCGCCGGCTCAGAAACGCCAGCCGCTCGAACAAATGCACGTCCTGCTCGTTCTTGAGCAGCGCGCCGTGCAGCGGCGGGATCAGCTTGCGCGGGTCGCGCTCCCGCAGCATTTCCGGCGTCATGTCCTCGTTGAGCAGCAGCTTCAGCCAGTCCAGCAGCTCCGAGGTCGACGGCTTCTTCTTCAGGCCGGGCACTTCGCGCACCTCGAAGAAGATCCGCAGGGCTTCTTCCACCAGGCGCTTCTTGATACCGGGGAAATGCACGTCGACGATCCGCTGCATGGTGTCGGCGTCGGGGAACTTGATGTAGTGGAAGAAGCAGCGGCGCAGGAACGCGTCCGGCAGTTCCTTCTCGTTGTTCGAGGTGATCATCACGATCGGGCGCAGCGTCGCCTTGATGTTCTCGCCGGTCTCGTAGACGAAGAATTCCATGCGATCGAGCTCGAGCAGCAGATCGTTGGGGAATTCGATGTCGGCCTTGTCGATTTCGTCGATCAAGAGCACCGGGCGTTTCTCGTGCGTGAAGGCCTCCCACAATTTGCCGCGCTTGATGTAGTTGGCGATGTCGGAAACCTTGGAATCGCCGAGCTGGCTGTCGCGCAGCCGCGACACCGCGTCGTATTCGTAGAGGCCCTGCTGCGCCTTGGTGGTGGACTTGATGTGCCAGGTCAGGAGCGGCGCCCCGAGTGCCTTGGCGACTTCCTCGGCCAGCACGGTCTTGCCGGTGCCGGGCTCGCCCTTGATCAGCAGCGGGCGCTCCAGCACGATCGAGGCGTTGACGGCGATCTTGAGGTCGTCGGTGGCGACGTAGTCCTTGGTGCCGGTAAATTTCATTGAGTCGTTGCCTTGTCGTTTGTTCTTGAGCGCACGGGCGCCGCTATACAGGAAACGACCGCCGGATCATCGGCGGTCGCTATCGGATGACAGGGGCTGGTCAGGCGCGTTTGACCAGGGCGAGGATGACGAGAACGATGACCGCGCCGATGGTGGCGTTGACTATATCGCGGACCCAACCGACGCCGAGGCTGACGCCCAGTTGCGGCAGGATCCAGCTCGCCACCAGCGCGCCGATGATGCCTATCACGATGTTGCCGATCAGCCCGAAACCGGCGCCGCGAACGATCAGGCCGGCGAGCCAGCCGGCGATCGCGCCGATCACAATTGCCGCTAAAATACCCATGGATTATACCCCATTGAAAAATCCCTTACGGGTCAATTCTAGTTGAAAAACCCGGCAGGTCCAGACCTCATCCATGCAGGGAAGCCCCTTGACGTCCACCGCCCGGCGGGCAATCTGTACCTCATGTTTCTGCAATTCTTCACATCGCTGCGCGACGCCCAGGTCCCGGTCACCTTGCGCGAGTATCTGACGCTGATGGAGGCGCTCGACGCCGACCTCGCGGGGCAGACGGTGGAAAACTTCTATTACCTGTCGCGCGCGACGCTGGTGAAGGACGAGCGCAACCTCGACAAGTTCGATCGGGTGTTCGGCTCCGTGTTCAAGGGGCTGGAGAGCCTGCTCGACGCCATGGAGAAGGCGGACATTCCCGCCGAATGGCTGAAGAAGCTCGCCGAGAAATACCTCACCGAGGAAGAGAAGAAGCAGATCGAGGCGATGGGCTGGGACAAGCTCATGGAGACGCTGCGCCAGCGCCTGAAGGAACAGCAGGGCCGGCATCAGGGCGGCAACAAATGGATCGGCACCGCCGGCACCTCGCCGTTCGGCGCTCATGGCTACAATCCCGAGGGCGTGCGGATCGGACAGGACAAGAACCGCAACAACCGCGCCGTCAAGGTGTGGGACAAGCGCGAGTTCAGGGATCTCGACGGCAATGTCGAGCTCGGCATCCGCAACATCAAGATCGCGCTGCGACGGTTGCGCAAATTCGCCCGCACCGGCGCCCCCGACGAACTCGACCTCGACACCACGATCCGGGAGACCGCCAACCACGGCTATCTCGACGTCCATATGCGCCCCGAGCGGCGCAATGCGGTCAAGGTTTTGGTCTTCTTCGACATCGGCGGGTCCATGGATTCGCATATCGAGCAGGTCGAGGAGTTGTTCTCGGCGGCGAAGAGCGAATTCAAGCACATGGAATATTTCTACTTCCACAACTGCCTCTATGAGGGCGTCTGGAAGCAGAACAAGCGCCGCTTCACCGACCGCACGCCGACCTGGGACGTGCTGCATAAATATCCGCACGACTACAAGGTGGTGTTCGTCGGCGACGCCTCGATGAGCCCCTACGAAGTCATGGTCCCCGGCGGCTCGGTCGAGCACGTCAACGAGGAGGCCGGTTCGGTCTGGCTGGAGCGCATCACCCGCACCTATCCGCATGCGGTGTGGCTCAATCCGGTGGCGCAGAAGCACTGGGACTATTCGGAATCCACCACCATCATCCGCCGGCTGTTCTCGGAACGCATGTACCCGATCACGATCGAAGGCCTCGAAGGTGCGATGAAGGAACTGGTGCGGTAGCGGGATTACGTGCCCCGGACGCGGCGCAGCGCCCAAGCGCTGCGCCGCAGAGCCGGGGCCCATTAAATTGGCCGCCCTATGGGTCCAGGCTCTGCGGTGCATCGTCTGGAACGCTGCACCGCGTCCGGGATACGTGAGTGGGGGGCGGCTTACACAACGAGGGAAGTTCAATGCCCCAGACCATCCACACCGGCATCAAGGCCTTGATGGACGCAGCCAATGCCGAGATCGAGACCTTGAGCGCCGCCGAGGCCATCCAGGCCGCGCAGGATGACGGCGTCGTGATCGTCGATATCCGCGATCCCCGCGAGATCGAGCGCGACGGCAGAATTCCGGGGGCGTTCTCCTGCACCCGCGGCATGCTCGAATTCTGGATCGACCCGGCGAGCCCCTACGCCAAGCCGAAGTTCCAGGAAGACAAGAAATTCATCTTTCATTGCGCCGGCGGCCTGCGCTCGGCGCTGGCGGCCAAGACCGCGCAGGATATGGGACTGAAGCCGGTCGCCCATGTAGCCGGCGGTTTCGCCGCCTGGCGCGACGCCGGCGGTCCGGTGGAGAAATTCGAACCGAAGAAGAAGGCTTGAGCGGAGTGACCGTTACCTGCTGCGCGTCATGCCCGGGCCTGTCCCGGGCATCCACGTCTTTGCGGCATACGAAGTAGGACGTGGATGGCCGGGACAAGCCCGGCCATGACGACTGTTCAAAGGATTGGACACCATGACATCATCCACCGACGATCCGCTGGTGACCACCGACTGGCTCGCCGCCAGGCTCGACGATCCCCAGGTCAGGATCATCGACGCTTCGTCAAAACTGCCCGGCGTGCTGCCGTTGCCGTCGGAAGATTATCTCGGCGGGCATATTCCGGGCGCGGTGTTCTTTGACGTCAACGCCATTGCCGCGCCCGATGACCCGCGGCCGCATATGTATCCCGATGCCGCGCAGTTCGCGCGCGACGTCGCGGCGCTCGGCATTTCTTCCGACGATACCGTGGTGGCCTATGATTCCGGCGGCTGGACCGCAGCCCCGCGGGCATGGTGGATGTTCCTGTCGTTCGGCCATCCCAATGTGAAGGTGCTGGACGGCGGCCTGAAGAAATGGCTGCGCGAGGGCCGCCCGACGCATTCCGGCAAGGTCACGCCGAAGCCGGGGAAATTCCAGGCCAAGCTCGATCCAGGCTATGTCCGCAGCCAGCAGCAACTGGTGGAGAACCTGACGACAAAGGCCGAGCAGGTGATCGATGCGCGCGCGAAGCCGCGCTTCGAGGGAACGGTCGCCGAGGTGTGGCCGGGCCGCCGCTCCGGCCATATCCCCGATAGCCGCAACGTGCCCTACAACGAGTTGTTCGATGCCGGCACCGGCGCGATGAAGCCGCTCGAGGATTTGCGCAAGGCCTTTACCGGGGCCGGCGTCGACCTCACAAAACCGATCGTGACCAGCTGCGGCTCCGGCGTCTCCGCGCTGGTGCTGACGTTGGCGCTGTACCGGCTCGGCGTGCGCGGGTCAGCGCTGTATGACGGCTCGTGGGCCGAATGGGGCCTGCCCGACGGACCGCCGATTGCGACCGGTCCTGCGTGATCCCAAAAGCTTAGCGGCTACGCGTGGTGATCGTCGGCTGCGCGAACGGATCGGCGGCCTGTTGCTGAGCCGCGGCCTGTCGCGCCCGCAGCGCGATCCTGCGTCGCTCCTTGGCGCGCCGCGCCTGCTGCCGTTTCCTGGCTGCATCAGGATTGGGCTTGGCGCCGGCGGCCTTCGCCGGCGGCGGCGCCTCGATGGCAACGGGCGGACCGCCCAGGGTGGCGATCCTGGTGGCGACGATATCGGTGTCGGCGGCGGGCGGTGCGACCGATTGTTGAGGTGCGGGCGCGCCGGCTTCGCTAGCGGACGGCAAGACCTGCTCCGCCGTCGCGATCCTGGTTTCCTCAGCCGGGACGGGGGCGGGGCTGTCGACGGCCGGCGCCTCGCTTTGCCCCGACATTTCCGGGGCCGAGATGTCAGGCTTCGCGGCCTCCGGCGGGGTTTTGTCCTGCGGCTCCAGCGCGGCGATCCTCTCGGGCTGATCCGGCATCGGGGCGATGGCCGGTGGCTCGGCTGGCGCAGCGGCCGCGGGAATACTGTCCGTGGCCGCCGGCTGCGCCGGCTCCGGTTCGACGCGCAATATCGCCAGCACGGGCATGGGCTCTTCGCCCAAAGCTTCCCTTGCCGGTTCGTTCTGCCGGGCAAATTTCGGCTCTGGCGCCACGCGCCATGCCGGGGTGCTGGCAAATTCCTCGTGGGCGGCGCGCAGCAGGGCCGCCGCGCCGAGCCCGAACACCAGGACCGACATCGACAGCACGATCGCGGCGAGCACAAAACGAAAGCCGGGAAGCATGGAACGCGATTTCCGCCTTCGCAGCTGATCTGGGAAGGCCTTTGAACCCAAGGGAACGCGGCGGGAACGCGGTGACCACACACACTTGACCGGCTTCGCGACGCGGGCCGCCGCCGGCGCGCAGCGAATCAGGCTGATTTCAGGATAGCGCAACCGCTTCCCCGACGTTTGCACCAATTCGGCGGCGAGGGACCCCGCCGCCCCCGTTTTCTTGCGGGGTGCGGCATCGCTGCCACGCCGCCCGGTCCATCACAATATGCTGGAATCGGGCCTGATTTTGCGGTTTTGTCTTGAATGCGCCGCTATCTTCGGCCATCTGCCATTAACGGTCCGGTGTCGGCTTGGGGTCTATACAAGAGCGATGATGATCAAACGCATTCTGACGATTTGTGCTGCCTTGGCGGCGGGTGCAGCGGGAACCTCGCTTGGGGTTTCGTTTGCCCTGGCGCAAGGCTATTCGCAGCCCTCCGGTCCCCTGTATTCGGCATCGCCGGCGCCCTATCCGCCCGGCGGCTATATTGTCGATGAACGCCGCGCCCCCGGCGCGCCGGATTTCGACGCGCTGGATGACGATGACGAGGCGCCGAACGCGCAGAGTTCCACCGCCCTGTCGCCCCCCGGTCCGGTGCTTTCGCCGGCCGACCCGCGCTATGGCCGGCCGGACAGCCGGCCGGTCTACTCCGACCGCGCCCCCGGCCCGATCCTGTCGCCATCGGATCCACGCTACGGCCGCCCCGATGGACCGCCGCCGGTGATCTATTCGGACCGCCCCGCCGGTCCGCCGCAACAGACCTATTCGGATCGCAGCTATGATGATCCGCGCGCGCTGCGCCCGCCGGGAGCCGTCGGCGGCGAGCCGCAAGGCCTTAATCCCCAAGGCGTTAATCCACAAGGCGTTACCGGAACGGTGCAGCCTGGCGCGCCGGCGGGGGCCGATGGCCGTCCGCTGGTCTTGTCGGCGCTGCCCCCCGAGGAACAGCCCGAAGTCGGTCCGGCACAATTGCCGCCGCACCTGCGCAAGCAGGAAGTGGCCTACGTCACCAAGGAACCGGCGGGAACGCTGGTTGTCGATACCCCCAACACCCACCTCTATTACATCCTGGGGAACGGGCGCGCGATCCGCTATGGCGTCCGCGTCGGCCGCGACGGCTTCACCTGGAACGGGGTGCAGAAGGTGTCGCGCAAGGCCGAATGGCCGGATTGGCACCCGCCTGCCGAGATGATCGAACGTCAGCCCTATCTGCCGCGCTTCATGGCCGGTGGCCCCGGCAATCCGATGGGCGCGCGCGCCATGTATCTCGGCTCCACCGTGTTTCGTATCCACGGCACCAACCAGCCTTCCACCATCGGCAAGTTCGTCTCCTCGGGCTGCATCGGCATGCTGAACGAGGACGTCTCGGACCTGTTCGACCGGGTCAAGGTCGGCACCCGCGTGGTCGTGCTTCCCGGCGGCGCGCCGCCGGCCTCGACCGCCACCGCTTCGGCCCAGCCGCTGCCGGGCCCGGCTCCCGCGCAGGCGTACAACGCTCCGGTGCCCGGCCAGCAGCCCACCGTGGTGCCGCCGCTGCCCGCCCCGGTGACGGTGAGGTAGGCTTCGCCCGTAAATACCAACGCGAAAAGGCCCGCTTGAGCGGGCCTTTTTTATTCGTCATTGCGAGCGAAGCGAAGCAATCCAGCTTTCTTTGTGCTGTGGCATGGATTGCTTCGTCGCAAGTGCTCCTCGCAATGACGGCGGATAGAGTCACACGTGCTCAGGCCAGTCTCCGCGCCGGCTCGCCCTTGAACCAGGCGTCGATGCCGTCGACCATCTGGCTGTAGTGGTTGCGAAAACTCTCTTCGGTGACGTAGCCGAGATGCGGCGTCAGCACGAGGTTGTCGAGCTTGCGGAACGGATGGTCGACCGGCAGCGGCTCGACCGAGAACACGTCGATCGCGGCGCCGGCGATCTTTTTCTGCTGCAGGGTTTGCAGCAAGGCATCTTCGTCGATGATCGGACCGCGCGCGGTGTTGACGATGTAGCTGGTCGGCTTCATCCGGGCGAGATCCGCCGCGCCCACCAGTCCACGCGAGCGCTGGCTCAGCACCACATGGACGGTGATGATATCGGCGGTGGCGAACAATTCCTCCTTGCTGGCGTAACCGACCCCGACTTCCTTGCATCGCTCCGGCGTCAGGTTCGGGCTCCAGGCGATCACGTTCATGCCGAAGGCCTGTGCCAGCCCTGACACCTTGGCGCCCAGCTTGCCGAGGCCGACCACGCCGAGCGTCTTGCCCTCGATCTCGATCCCGGCGAATTTCTGCAAGGGCTCGCCGGCATGCATGCGCGCGTTCTCGCGGCCGATATTGCGGGTCAGTTCCAGGATCAGGCCCATCGTCAGCGGCGCGGTTGGATCACGGGAAAATTGCGTCCCGCACAGCACGATACCCTGGTCTTTCGCCGCCTCCAGATCGAGCGCGGCATTGCGCATGCCCGAGGTGATGAACAGTTTCAGCCTCGGCAGGGCCGCGAACAACGCGCGCGGAAACGGCGTGCGCTCGCGCATCGCGCAGATGATCTCGAAATCCTTCAGCGCGTCCGCGGCGGCCTGCTGGGAAGCGAAGGGCTGGTCGAACACGGTGACGTCGACGCGATCGGAAACTCCAGACCAGTCCGCCACCGTCAAGGCCACGTTGAGATAGTCATCGAGAATTGCACAGCGCAGCCGCGTCATGGAAAGGTCCGTTCATGGCGATGATGACGGGGCGGAAACGCCGCCGTCGGGGAAGCGCCATGGTCGCGCGCAATCGGCGAGCGCGCAAGCACCCGTGGCATCAAAGTATCGCTGCCCATCCTTCGAGACGGCCACGGAGCCTGTCATCGGGCGCGCATTCGCGCGACCCGTTGGTGGCCTCCTCAGGATGAGGTTTGACTTGCTGAAACACACACAACCTCATGCTGAGGAGCGAGCCTTGCGGTGCACTTGCACCGCAGGGCGAGCATCTCGAAGCATGGGCAGCAGGCGCCAGGGTCAGCCGCCGTAGCGCTGCGACGATGCGGTCTGCTTGGCGCGGCAGGCCGGGCCGGGGCCGCGCATGTAATGCAGTTCCGGCCGGTACGAATCGAATGCCCGGGCGAGGAACTGGCGGCAAAAATCGCGGATTTCGGCGAGTGGATTGCTGCGTCCGTCGCGGTGGTTCGCCGGGGAGGAGAGCTGTTCGGACGTGATCGTTGCCATGACGGACCTGCCTTTTTGCCGGGCGACTTCTGTCGCGCGGAGCGCTTTTTGTGGCGCTGGCGGCCAGTTTCGGGCCGGAGTCATTAAAAGAAGGTTTCAATTGCACCTAACCGTAATGATACTGGTGAACGGGAAGAAAACGCGGTCGCCCGCGGTTGCCCTTTGGGGCCTGTCCCGCTACATCAGCGGCAGCAAATTTCCGTAAAATCCACGGTTTCCAAATCCACGGTTTCAAGGGATCGCGATGGCCCGTCAGTTCGTCTATTTCATGCAGGGTCTGTCGAAGACCTACCCGACCCGCAAGGTGCTGGATAACGTCCATCTGTCGTTCTACCCCGACGCCAAGATCGGCGTGCTCGGCGTCAACGGCTCCGGCAAATCGACGCTGCTGCGGATCATGGCCGGCCTCGACAAGGAATACACCGGCGAGGCCTGGGTCGCCGACGGCGCGCGGGTCGGCTACCTCGAACAGGAACCGCAGCTCGACGCCGACAAGACGGTGCGCGAGAACGTCATGCTGGGCGTCGCCAAGCAGAAGGCGATCCTCGATCGCTACAACGAACTGGCGATGAACTATTCCGAGGAAACCGCCGACGAGATGACCAGGCTGCAGGACGAGATCGAGGCCGCCGGCCTCTGGGATCTCGACAGCAAGGTCGACCAGGCGATGGACGCGCTGCGCTGCCCGCCCGACGAATCCGATGTCACAAAGCTCTCCGGCGGCGAGCGCCGCCGCGTCGCCCTGTGCAAGCTGCTGCTCGACCAGCCCGATCTGCTGCTGCTGGACGAGCCGACCAACCATCTCGACGCCGAGTCGGTGTCGTGGCTGGAAGGCCACTTGCGCAACTATCCCGGCGCCATCCTGATCGTCACCCATGACCGCTACTTCCTCGACAACGTCACGTCCTGGATTCTCGAACTCGACCGCGGCAAGGGCATTCCCTACGAGGGTAACTACACCGCCTGGCTGTCGCAGAAGCAGAAGCGCCTGGCCCAGGAAGGCCGCGAGGACGCCGCGCATCAGCGCACCCTGGAGCGCGAAAAGGAATGGATCGCGGCCTCGCCGAAAGCCCGGCAAGCCAAGTCCAAGGCGCGCTACCAGCGCTACGAGGACCTGCTGAAGCAGGCCGGCGAGAAGCAGACCCAGACCGCGCAGATCACCATTCCGGTGGCCGAGCGCCTCGGCCAGAACGTGGTCGATTTCGAGGGCCTGACCAAGGGGTTCGGCGACAAGCTTTTGATCGACAACCTCACCTTCAAGCTGCCGCCCGGCGGCATCGTCGGCGTGATCGGCCCCAACGGCGCCGGCAAGACCACGCTGTTCCGGATGATCACCGGCCAGGAAAAGCCGGACAAGGGCACCATCACGATCGGCGAGAGCGTGCATCTCGGCTATGTCGACCAGTCCCGCGACAGTCTCGACGGCAAGAAGAGCGTGTGGGAGGAAATTTCCGGCGGCAACGAACTCATTCTGCTCGGCAAGCGCGAGGTCAATTCGCGCGGCTATTGCTCGTCGTTCAACTTCAAGGGCGCCGACCAGCAGAAGAAGGTCGGCTCCTTGTCAGGCGGCGAACGCAACCGCGTGCATCTGGCCAAGATGCTGAAGTCCGGCGCCAACGTGCTGCTGCTCGACGAACCCACCAACGATCTCGACGTCGATACGCTGCGCGCGCTGGAAGAGGCGCTGGAGGATTTCGCCGGCTGCGCCGTGATCATCAGCCATGACCGCTGGTTCCTCGACCGCATCGCCACCCACATGCTGGCGTTCGAGGACGACGCGCATGTCGAATGGTTCGAAGGTAATTTCCAGGACTACGAAAAGGACAAGATGCGAAGGCTGGGTCAGGATTCCATCATCCCGCATCGGCTGAAGCACAAGAAGCTGACGCGCTAAGCCGTAGCCTTAGTCGGGAATCATGACGGGCACGGCGTGCCAGCGGGCCGCCTCTGCCAGACGGTCATCGAATGTTGCGAGCGTCGCGCCGCTGTGGCGCGTTATCGCAAGGTGAATGGCGTCGGGCGCGCTGAGCTTTGAGGTGAAGTCTCGGACAATCTGGCCGGCCGCGGCCATGTGTTCGGGCGCACAGCGCACGATCTGGACGTTGCGGGACAGCCACTCGTCAAATCGGCGGAATGCAAGATTTGCGGTCTCGGCCGTCAGTCGATTCATTCTGACCCGACGCGAGACCACAGCCGCGAACTCGACGGCGCAAAAATCGCTGGCCAGAATCGTTGGTTTTTCCCGGATCAGCCAGGTGTCTGTTCTGGATGAGTGTGCGTCCTGCAGCAGCAGCGCGACCACCACGCTGGTGTCGAGGTAATGGCTCACTCGAAATCGTCTCGCATCGCGCGAATTTCGGCGACGGTATCGCCATCGAAGGATGGCAGACTTTCACGGCATTGCCGAAGCCACTCGATATCCGCCGCGGTAACGGGTCGGCCAGCCGGCGCGGCCGGCCGCAACTCGACGACCGGTTTGCCATGTCGCGTGATGGTGACCTGCTGGCCGTCCAGGGCTTGATCGACCAGCTTCGAGAGCTGGTCCTTTGCTTGAGCAATGGAATAGGTGGACATAGCCGCCTCCCGAATATGGCCATATATGGCCATATTTTTTCGGAATTTGCAAGCGCGGCAAGAAGAGCGTGTGGGAGGAAATCTCCGGCGGCAACGAGCTCATTCTGCTCGGCAAGCGCGAGGTCAATTCGCGCGGCTATTGCTCGTCGTTCAACTTCAAGGGCCGTAGGGCGGATTTCGCTTTAATCCGCCATCTCGATGGATCGGCGGGTTAAAGTGAACCCGCTCTACGCGAGCTGTGCCTGCCCTTGGCGCGACGCATTGCCTGTCCAATACAATCAATATTTGCTAGTTTGGATTATGCAACGAACGCGGGTAACATATTGCACATTGAATCTTTGACAATTTCTGGTTTCCGCTCTTTTGGGCCCGATGGCGAAACCATCGTGTTGGCCGAGGGGCTCACGACAGTCGTTGGACCCAACGCCTCAGGCAAGACGACCCTCCTGCATGCCCTTTGCAAGGTGTTTGGAGTCACGCGCGCGCAGAGAACTATTCAGCGCTCCGACTTTCACCTCCCAAAGGATGTCGCACCCGACGACCGCAGCACGCGCGGCCTTTCGATTGAAATGATCATTGCGCTGCCTGAGCTCGCAAAAGGCACGGCGACATCGAAAACAATCGCCCCCGTATTTAGACACATGCAAATCAAGAAACCGAAGGCGACACCCGTATGCCGCGCGCGGCTAGAAGCGCAATGGACGGACGACGGCACCGCTGAAGGGGAAGTAACTCAGGATCTGTTCTGGATCACGACGCTCGACGACAAATTTACAGATGAACAGAAAACGCCCGTGACCGGCGTCGATCGCGGTCTGATCCATGTGTATTACACGCCAGCGTCGCGCGACGCGGAAGCTCAGATCAAGGCGTCGGCCGGCGCCCTCGCGGCGCGACTCCTGCGGGCGATTGAGTGGTCGAAGAAAACAAAGGATTCAGTTCAGGAAGCAACCAAGAAGCTTTCGACTGCTTTTACAGCCGAGCCGGCCGTTGAGGCGATCGGCAACGCTCTGTCCGAGCGATGGTCGGAGCTGCACAATGGGACCATCGATAAAGACCCCAGCCTGGCCTTGATCAGCCAGCGCTTTGAAGAAATTGTCGCCAAGGTGCAAGTTCTCTTTGAACAAGGACCCGGCGGGATTGAGCGAGGCCTAGATGTATTGAGCGATGGCCAGCAATCACTATTCTATTTCGCTCTTGCGGCAGCGGTTTTTGACCTCGAGCGGGACGCCGTCGCAAACAAGATAAAAGGCTTCCGCGCCGATGATCTTAGAATTCCGGCCTTGAGCGTTTTCGCGATTGAAGAGCCTGAAAACCATTTATCACCATACTACCTCGCACGCATCGTTCGACAGATACGAGCGATCGTGGCGGACGATACGGCTCAAGCGCTCATAACCAGCCATGCGCCAGCGGTCCTCAGTCGGGTCGAGCCCGCCGAGGTACGCTACTGCCGTTGCGATGACGATGGGGAAACCAGCGTCAGAGCAGTCCAGCTCCCGAAAGACGACGAAGAGGCAGGCAAGTTTGTGCGCGGCGCGATGCTTGCATTTCCGGAACTGTACTTTGCCCGCTTTGTCGTCTTGGTCGAAGGTGACTCCGAACGCGTTGTTCTCCCGTGTCTTGCACAAGCGGAAGGCCTTCTTGTCGATCCTTCTTTCGTGGCGGTTGTCCCGCTTGGCGGGCGCCACGTGCAGTACTTCTGGAAGCTTCTCGAGGGGCTTGAGATACCATACGCGACCTTGCTCGATCTGGATGTAGGTCGAAAAGGTGGCGGGTGGGGCCGGATCAAAAATGCGCTTGAGAATCTAATTAAGAATGGGCACCCAAAGGACACACTCTTAGCAATCGAAGGAGGTGACCAAGCCGATTTAGCCAAAATGCACACATGGAACGTTGACGAGGATCTGGCAAGCTGGGTCACCTTTCTCCGTAGCTACAGTCTCTATTTTTCTGGTCCGCTCGATCTCGACATGGCGATGCTCAAGGCATATCCAAAAGCTTATGAGGCTGTTATTCCCGCAGGCGGAGGGCCTTCCGGAAAGAAGGAGACGGCAGTCAACGCCGTGCTGGGAGAAGGTGGCGAAGGCCTGACGCCGTATACCGCCCACTACTCTGGTTATGATGAGTTGATGGCAGCATATCGCTATCACTTTCTCACACACAGCAAGCCCGCCACGCATTTACGGGCCTTCGCGCATCTCGACTATGCTACCTTGAAAAAAGACATGCCCGAGCCCTACCGCGAGTTGCTCAAACATGTGGTCGACAATTTGAAGCGGGATTAGAGATGGCTATGCTGCTCCGGCGCATAGATCCCACACAGTGGAAGCCTGTCGGCATTGACGCCTTAGAAGCGAATGCACTCGACGTTGTTCGATCAACCGACAACCGCTCCGTCATCGCCGGTCCTGGGTCGGGTAAAACAGAGCTTCTTGCACAACGTGCATGCTACCTTCTTCAATGCGGCATCTCGCCGGCACCGCAACGCATACTCGCAATCAGCTATAAGCGGGATGCCGCCTCCAATATATCCGCGCGCGTGCGCGCCAGAACCCATCCGGACCTCGCGTATCGGTTTGATTCTCTGACATTTGATGCCTTTGCGAAAGGCCTGCTTGACCGCTTCGGTCAAGCTTTACCAAAGGAATGGCGACCCAAGCCAAATTACGAGATCGCAAACGCGACGTTCACGATTGTACAGGCCGCCCTTCAGGCGCTTACCCCGCCAAAGTCGGTCGGTACAAAGGCGGACGTGATCGGAATAACCGTCAAGACTTTCGAGCGCGACCATCTTGTTGCAGCTCCGCTCGCGCTAGTCCCACCGACGACGCCCACGATCGAGCAATGGGCCGCTAATGAGTTTTGGAAGTCCTGGCTGCATAACGGATCTCATAGCGCCCTCACCTTCCCCATGATCGGCAGGCTCGCTGAATTACTCATTCGCACCAATCCGATGGTTCGCGAGGCGCTGCGTCTCACATATTCTCACCTGTTCATGGATGAGTTTCAGGACACGACGCAGGTTCAATTTGATCTTGCCAAGACGATATTTGCAGGCTCACAGACGATTGTCACCGCTGTCGGAGACAACAAGCAGCAAATCATGCGCTGGGCCATGGCGATGGACGATCCGTTCGCGCCCTTCGAGGCCGACTTCTCGGCAAAACGCACGCCGCTCCACAACAACTATCGATCCTCACCGGATCTTGTCCGAATACAAGAAATCTTCGCAAAAGCACTCGACGGTACGGCTGAAAAGCCGATATCAAAGTCGAAGGGTACGATCGTTGGAAACAGCTGCGAGGTTTGGGATTTTCCGAGCGCTGATGTGGAAGCGGCAAACCTTGCGGCTTTTGTTGCCGATGAAATGAAGGCGTACGATCTGAAGCCTCGAGACTTTGCCATCCTCGTCAGGATGAAGGCCGCAGAATATCTCAAAAAACTTGAGCCGGCCTTCGTCGAAAACGGCTTGAGCATTCGCAATGAAGCGGCCCAGGTGGGTAAGGTCGCATTGCAAGAACTTTTTACGGAGCCAGTTTCAGACGTTCTTACCGCCATTCTTCGACTGGCAGCATCAGACGGGGCTGGGCGATACTGGACAGTGTGTTTCGAGACGATTTGCCATTTCTGGGGGCTGACGTTTGATGACGACGACCGTCGCGCGAAAGCGGCAAACTCTCTTCAAGCGTTCGCCGACGGTTTGATTACGAAGTTTCCTAAGCCGCCCACCGATGAGGCTACTGCAAAACGAATCGTCGAAGACGTGGTGTCCTTTGTCGGGCAAAGTAATCTCTTGGCCTTGTCGCCCGCTTACAGGCAAGGCAACTGGTATCGCCATGTTTGCGAAGCCGCCACGTTTCACCTTGAGGCTTCATCAAAGAATGCAGCGGATTGGACGGGTGCCTTAGATAGTTACGAGGGTCTACACGCGGTGCCGCTTATGACGGTTCATAAGAGCAAAGGTTTAGAATATCACACCGTTCTGTTCGTTGGACTGGACGATGGCGCCTGGTTCAACTTCGGCAAGCAGTCACATGAAGAAACTGCCGGCTTCTTTGTGGCATTCACTCGCGCCGAGCAGCGCGTCGTATTCACATACTGTGCGCTGCGTGGATCGCGTGCTGGCGTTGCGCCACTGTACGATTTGCTGAAGCAGGCCGGAGTTCAAACGGTCGCGAAGAAGTAGCCCTTCTCCGGAGTCTTAGCCTTAGATTCGTAGCCCGGGACCCGCAATTATCGATTAATGCTTTATATGCCGAGAGGCAACACACCATCCCCCTGCGACAAATTAACCCGTCGGGTAAAATTTCGCTTTTCCCGAAACCCAAATCACCCTTATGACTCACCCCATCCTGTCCTCTTGGAAGGGGCGTTGGCCATCGTTACCGAACGTTGGGGCAGGAGTTGCGGTGGACGCGGCGGCATCGTGCGCGGAATGGGACCAGCAGGGCGGGTAAACTCCGTGAGCGGTTCTGGAACGTGTTGACGAGCGGTGCTGCAGCGTACGGCAAAAGCGTGTGGACCCGATGCCTGAAACTGGTAGGCGTCAAGTCTTGCGGAGGTGCTGCATGCCCGACCGGGCTGACGTGCCGGTTTCCGCGAGGCGACGGAGGCGACAAAGGCCATGAATTCTCCGGGGTGAGCGCGCCATAAGCCGTCGAGCCATTGCGCAGGGAATGTCGGATGTTCTCCGCTGCCCTGTATGCTCGTGTGCAGCTTTTTTTATACGACTTCGCACACGAGACCGCGGGTGCAGCGCGCATCCGGCATTCCCTGCTCCCTCCTTGTTGAGGGGGAAACGACAGGCAAACCTCGGGCTATCAGTGCCGCGAGATCGCGGACGTGTATCTGGTGGCCGAAATATGAATCCGGGAGCGGTCGCGCTGGTCGCACATCGATGGGGACGACAGCCATGTCGAATGGTTCAAAGGCGATGGGCAAGGATGAAAGGTCTCTACCCGACCTTCTCCGCCAGCCACATCTTGATCAGCGACTGATACGGCACGTCGCGCTTGTTGGCGGCGATCTTGATCTGATCCAGCAGGCTCACGGGCAGTCGCAATGAGATGGCTGTGGTCGATGGCTTCAGGTTTGGGAAGCGCACCCGCACGGCCTTGCTCAGGTCAAAATAGTCCGCGGTATCATGCGACTCCCAAAAGGAACGTTCCTGGGATTCGTTGGCAAATTTGGGGACCTTTTTAAGTTTCTTCGGCATAGCGTGTGCGCTCCTTCGCGCTCATCGGACGTACTGAAATAATCCGTAACAGGGTTGCGTCCTGCCTCAATGTGAAGGCGATCTGCAAAAGCCGCCCTGCATGTGTCTTTCCGTAGGCATGGTATCGTTGTTCAGTCGCGCTGTGCTCGGGGTCATATAGCAGCAGGAGCGGAGTGTTCAGAAACACCTGCTCCGCCTCGGCCTGGCCGACGCCGTGTTTGTCCGCGCTCTTTCGGCTGTTACCGTCGTCCCAGTCAAAGCCGGCGATCCGGTCAAAGTTGATCATGGTGTATATGTCCATCATATACAAAAAACGCATCGATGCAATATGAGGTCAAAGAAACATCACCCTGACCTGCGCTCACGTTAGCCTGCGCCAAATGGCCGCTCAGCCCGATCTATCCGAAAATGTGCCATATATCCGGTGCTAGAACCACCACGACTCACCGATCCTGAAGCCCTCCACAGAAAGACCCCCGACCCATGTCCATGACGCCGGAAACACCGCTGCCCCCCAAGGCCATCAGGGCGGCATTGCGTCCGATCCCGATGCTGATCTTCGGCTCGCGCTGGCTGCAGCTGCCGCTGTATGTCGGGCTGATCGTGGCGCAGGGCGTCTATGTCGTGCTGTTCCTGAAGGAGCTGTGGCACCTGTTCCAGCATTCCTTCGACTTCAGCGAGCAGCAGATCATGCTGGCGGTACTCGGGCTGATCGACGTGGTGATGATCTCCAACCTCTTGGTGATGGTCATCGTTGGCGGCTACGAGACGTTCGTTTCCCGCCTCAACCTGCAGGGCCATCCCGACGAGCCGGAATGGCTCAGCCACGTCAACGCCAGCGTGCTCAAGATCAAGCTCGCGATGGCGATCATCGGCATCTCCTCGATCCATCTGTTGCGCACCTTCATCGAGGCCGGGGCGCTGAACTCGGGCAAGGGCAATTACACCGAAACCGGCGTGATGTGGCAGACCATCATTCACACCGTCTTCATCCTGTCGGCGGTCGGCATCGCCTATGTCGACCGGCTGTCGAATCTCGCCACTGAAGAAGCGAAACACGCCGTCAAGCATTGATGGACGGAATGTCGTTCGCCAGGAGTTTGGTTTTGCGAAACCGCGCGATCTCGGCACTCCTGGTGGCGGCAGCGATGGCACTGGGCGCGGTGCAGCCGGTCCGCGCTGCGGACGTAGGCTTCACCCGGTTCATCGCCTCGCTGTGGCCGGAAGCGCAGGCCGCCGGCGTTTCGCGTGCGACCTTCGAGGCCGAGACCCGCGGCCTCGAACCGGATTACAAGCTGCCCGATCTGATCCTGCCCGGACGTCCCGCCACCGGTGCGCCGTCGCAGGCCGAGTTCGTCCAGGTGCCGGCCGACTATGTCAAGGAAGCGAGCATCGCGCGGCTGGCAGCGGAGGGCCAACGGCTGATGACAAAGCATCGCGCCACGCTCGGTGCGATCGAAACGCGCTTCGGGGTGCCCGGCAGCGTGGTGCTGGCGATCTGGGGACGCGAAACCGATTACGGCCGCCACAGGCTGCCCTATGACGGATTGCGCGTGCTGGCGACGCAGGCCTATGTCGGCCGCCGCAAGGAACAGTATCGCATCGAATTCATCCAGGCGCTGAAGCTGATCGGCGACGGCGAGGTGACGCGCAGGGATCTGCGCTCGTCCTGGGCCGGTGCTACCGGCCTCACCCAGTTCCTGCCGTCCGAACTCGGCAAGCACGGTATCGATCTCGATGGCGACGGCCGCCGCGACATCTGGCATTCGGTGCCGGACGCGCTGGCTTCCGCGGCTCAACAACTGGTCAACAAGGGCTGGCAGCCCGGCCTGCGCTGGGCCTATGAAGTGCGCGCCCCGGCCAATGCGGATTGCACCATGGGCGTGCCCGAATTGACCAAGCCGATCGGGCAGTGGCTGCGCGAAGGTTTCGTGCCGGTGCGCGGGCAGAAGCTCGGCGCGGCGGAGCAGGCGCAGCCGGCGTCGTTGCTGCAGCCGGAGGGCATTTACGGTCCGGCGTTCCTGACCACGAAGAACTACTTCGTCATCAAGGAATATAATTTCTCTGATCTGTACGTGCTGTTCGTCGGCCATCTCGCTGACCGCATCGTGAGCCCGCACCCGTTCGCGACGCCTTGGTCGGCCTCGACGCAATTGCGCACCACCTCGGTCGAGGCGATGCAGCGTCACCTCACGCGCATCGGTCTCTACAGCGACAAGGTGGACGGCAAGGCGGGCATGAAGACCCGCGCCGCGCTCGGCGCCTATCAGAAATCCGCCGGGCTCAAGGTGGACTGCTGGCCGAGCGAAGCGGTGCTGCGCTCGATCGGCGCGGCGCGCTAGTTTCCAATTCGTCATTGCGAGCGAAGCGAAGCAATCCATCTGGCAACGAAAGGAAAGAATGGATTGCTTCGTCGCAAGCGCTCCTCGCAATGACGACCTCAAAAGAAAAAACCCGGCCGCATGGGCCGGGTTTGAAAATCACGTCAGCGTCTTGAGGTCGGTCAGATCAATCGCAGACCTCGACGCGGCGAACCCGCCAGCCGTAACCGTCCCAGAAGCGCTCGCGCACCAGACGGCAGGCCGGGTAGTCGTCGACATATACCGGGGCAGGGGCCGCGTAGGCCGGGCGGCTGGAAGCGATCGCTCCGCCGATGATGGCGCCGCCGAGCAGCCCGGCTGCGATGCCGACTCCAACGCCACGCTGCGCGCTGGCGGGAGTCGCGGCAAGCGCACCCGCGATGGTTGCGACCGCGACGAAGGCAGCAAAAGTCTTCTTCATTTCCAGGACTCTCCTCAGGTGGCGCCTGGCGGCGGCGCCGGGTTCAGGGTGACTTGACGCGCCGTATTCGAAACTGGCCGTCTCGATAGAAAGCGCAGAACGGTCAACCGAAAGTAAACGCTGAGGCGACAGTGGCCGGAAAAAGCGGTCTTTTTCGGGCCGTTAACGACAAACGTCCCGGAAACACCGTGTTTCCGGGACGCTGCGCGGGTTTGTAATGAAGATGAACGGGCCTAGTCGCAGACCTGAACGTTGCGAACCCGCCAGCCATAACCGTCCCAGAACCGCTGCCGCTGCACAAAGCAGCTGGGCTCCGCGACATAGGCCGGACCGCCGTAATAACCGTATCCCGGGCCATAGTAACCCGGCCCGTAATATCCGTTCTGCGATGCGATCGCGCCGCCGACAATGGCGCCGCCGAGCAGTCCGGCCGCGACACCGGCGGCAACCCGGCCGTTGCGCGCTTCAGCGGTTTGCGGCGCGGCCACGGCTGAAACAGCCAGGGTGGCGACCGCAGCGAGCGCCATCAATGTCTTCCTCATGGCTTCACCTTTCTCATGGAGCAGGGACAGTGAGAGGTCTGTCATGCGCGAAAGTTCCACATTTCGCTTGAATGATCAATGAACGGAGACATCCTAATTGGTGGGGAATCGGGCAGGCGTGGCATTTTTTGCGGCGCCCCAGCGGGCGCCGTGGCGCCTTTTGATCTATCGCAACCGCCATTTCTAGAGGGCTTCTAGTCTGTCCCCGCGTCAGTTTGGAATTGCTTGAAATGAGGGCTTTTCCTTTTGCATCCCGCGGCGGCCTTCAATATCTGTGGGGTCACGCATCACCGATGGG
>NZ_JAURXB010000075.1 GCF_030654605.1 Bradyrhizobium sp. | reverse complement strand
GGTCGAGACCGTGCACGCCATGGCGGAGACCGCTGACATGGTGGTTGAGCCGGAGGGCCTGACCAGCGAAGCCGACGAAGCCCAAAATGAAGCCAATGACGACGCGATCCTCGACATGATCGCGCTCGAAATGGCCGCGGACGATCCCACAGATTTCAATGACGCCGCCGAAATGGAGTCGGCCGAGGCCGCCGTCGCGGAACTTGCGCCTGCCGACCCCGTCAGCGTCGCGCCGGAGCCGGAGCTCGAACCGATGGCCGCCGCGGCGGAGCTGCCGGCCGCTGAACCGTCGCTGCAACCCTCGCTCGCGGCGGTGGAAGAGCCGTCGCTCGGCGCCTCGCTGATATCAAGGGGAATCCTGAACCGGCCCCAGACGGTGGGGGCCGATCCGCTGGCGCCGATCCGGCGCATGAGTCAGGCCGAGAAGATCGCGTTCTTCTCGTAAGCGCTCTCGCCTGATCTGCCGGCTCAGCTGATCAATCGCGCGAACAAATCCGCATCGACATTGCCGCCCGACAGCACGATGACGACGTTCTTGCCTTTCACGTCGATGCGGCCGGCCAATAGCGCGGCGAGGCCGACGGCGCCGCCGGGCTCGACCACCAGTTTCAATTCGCGAAAGGTAAATCCGACCGCGGTACCTACTTCGGCATCTGACGCGGTGATGCCCTGCGCGAGCAACTGGCTGTTGATGGAGAAGGTGATCTCGCCGGGGATCGCGGCCATCAGCGCATCGCAGATGGTGCGGCCTTTTGAGCCGTGCGCCTCGCGCTTGCCTGCGCGCAGCGAGCGCGCGTGATCGTCGAACTGCTCGGGTGCGCCGGACATCACCATGGCCTGCGGAAAGCGTGCCTTGATCGCGGTGGCGACGCCGGCGATCAGGCCGCCGCCGGAGGCAGGCGCCACCACGATATCGGGCGTCAGGCCGAGGGCGGCCATATCCTCTGCGATCTCGCGGCCCACCGTGCCCTGCCCCGCGATCACATAGGGATCGTCATAGGGCCGCACCAGCGTGGCGCCGCGCTTCTCGGCAATCTCGCGGGAGATCGCTTCGCGATCCTCGCGGTCGCGGTCGTACAGCACGACCTCGGCGCCATAGGCCCTGGTGCGCTCGCGCTTGGAGAGCGGCGCATCCGCCGGCATCACGATGGTCGCCTGCATGCCGAGCAGTTGCGCCGCATGCGCCACGCCCTGGGCGTGGTTGCCGGACGAGAACGCCACCACGCCGCCGCCGCGCGCTTCCTGCGGGATCGACGACAGCTTGTTGAAGGCACCGCGAAACTTGAACGAGCCGGTCCGCTGCAGCATTTCCGGCTTCAGAAAGATCCGGGTCCCCATCCGTTCATTGAGAACGGACGGCGATAACAGCGGGGTTCGCACCGCATACGGCGCAATGACGCGCGCGGCGGCATCGATGTCGGCGGAAGTCACAGGCAAAATGGCGATTGTCATCGCGTAAAGTTACGCCTGCGCCGGCAGACGGGCAAGCTGCTTCGCGCAGGATCAGCTGACGAAACGCGGCTGGTCGACCTCGAATGGAACCGGATCGCCTTCCGGATCGATGCGGATATTGGTGGCATTCTCCACAAAGGCGCGGGCTGACGCCTCCCAGCTGTGCCTTGCGGCAAAGGCGAGGCAGGCCTGCGGCGAAATGCTCAGCGCGGCGAGGCACGCGACCTGCAAATCGTCGTGTAGTGAGCCGACCGGCGCCGTGCCGATCACGTCGCGCGGCCCGGTCACCGGAAACGCCGCCACCGGCAGGCCGCTGGCCAGCGCTTCGAGCAGCACCAGCCCGAACGTGTCGGTCCGGCTCGGAAACACGAAGACGTCGGCGGCCGCATAGGCCTCCGCCAGCGCTTCGCCCTGCCGCGCGCCGAGAAACACCGCTTGCGGATATTTTCGCATCAGGGCCGCGCGCGCCGGTCCGTCGCCGACGATCAGTTTGGTGCCGGGCAGATCGAGATCGAGAAACGCTTCGAGGTTCTTCTCCACCGCGACGCGGCCGACACAGAGAAAGATCGGGCGCGGCAGGCCGAGATCGACAGCGCGCGGATGAAAATGGCTGGTGTCGACTCCGCGCGGCCACAGCACCACGTTGCGAAAGCCGCGGATGCGCAACTCGCTGGCCAGCGCCGGAGTCGCCGCCATCACCGCCTGGCCGCCGTTGTGAAACCAGCGCAATCCCGCCCAGATCCACGACTCCGGGACCGGCAAGCGCGCGGAGACGTATTCCGGAAACCTGGTGTGAAAACTGGTGGTGAACGGCAATCCATGCTGGCGGCAATAACGCCGCGCCAGCCATCCGATCGGGCCTTCGGTGGCGATGTGAATGCTGTCGGGACTGTTAGCAGCGATCAGCCGGGCTATTTTCCGCGGCGACGGCAGCGCCAGTCGCAGGTCCGGATAGCTCGGCAGCGCGACGGTGCGAAACGATTGCGGCGTGACGAAACTGACATCGACACCGAGCGGTCTCGCCGCCTCCGCCATCATGGCCAGCGTCCGCACCACGCCGTTGACCTGGGGATGCCACGCATCGGTC
>NZ_JAURXB010000074.1 GCF_030654605.1 Bradyrhizobium sp. | reverse complement strand
GCCGACGTCTTCGTGTTTCCGAGCCGGACCGACACCTTTGGGCTGGTGCTGCTCGAAGCGCTGGCCAGCGGCCTTCCGGTCGCGGCGTTCCCGGTGACCGGCCCGCGCGACGTGATCGGCACGGCACCGGTCGGCTCACTGCACGACGATCTGCAGGTCGCCTGCATTGCCGCGCTGAGCATTTCGCCGCAGGCCTGCCTCGCCTTTGCCGCAAAGCATAGCTGGGAGGCTTCGGCCCGCGCCTTTGTCGATAGCGCCACCAATATCCGCATCGATCCGGAAGGCGATCCGGTTCCATTCGAGGTCGACCAGCCGCGTTTCGTCAGCTGATCCTGCGCGAAGCAGCTTGCCCGCCTGCCGGCGCAGGCGTAACTTTGCGCGATGACAATCGCCATTTTGCCTGTGACTTCCGCCGACATCGATGCCGCCGCGCGCGTCATCGCGCCATATGCGGTGCGAACCCCGCTGTTGTCGCCGTCCGTTCTCAACGAACGGATGGGGACCCGGATCTTTCTGAAGCCGGAGATGCTGCAACGGACCGGCTCGTTCAAGTTTCGCGGCGCCTTCAACAAGCTGTCGTCGATCCCTATGGAAGCGCGCGGCGGCGGCGTGGTGGCGTTCTCGTCCGGCAACCACGCCCAGGGCGTCGCGCATGCGGCGCAGCTGCTCGGCATGCAGGCGACCATCGTGATGCCGGCCGACGCGCCGCTTTCCAAGCGCGAGCGCACCAAAGCCTATGGCGCCGAGGTCGTGCTGTACGACCGCGACCGCGAGGATCGCGAAGCGATCTCCCGCGAGATTGCCCAGAAGCGCGGCGCCACGCTGGTGCGGCCCTATGACGATCCCTACGTGATCGCGGGGCAGGGCACCGTGGGCCGCGAAATAGCCGAGGACATGGCGGCGCTTGGTCTCGCACCCGACATCGTGGTGGCGCCCGCCTCGGGCGGCGGCCTGATCGCAGGCGTCGCGACCGCGATCAAGGCGCGCTATCCGCAGGCCATGGTGATGTCGGGCGAGCCCGAAGAGTTCGACGATCACGCGCGCTCGCTGCGCGCGGGCAAGCGCGAGGCGCACGGCTCAAAAGGCCGCACCATCTGCGATGCGCTGATGGCGGCGATCCCCGGCGAGATCACTTTTTCCATCAACAGCCAGCTGCTCGCCCAGGGCATCACCGCCAGCGATGCCGAAGTGGGTACCGCGGTCGGATTTGCCTTTCGCGAATTGAAACTGGTGGTCGAGCCCGGCGGCGCCGTCGGCCTCGCCGCGCTGCTGGCCGGCCGCATCGACGTGAAAGGCAAGAACGTCGTCATCGTGCTGTCGGGCGGCAATGTCGATGCCGACCTGTTCGCGCGATTGATCAGCTGACAATTTCCCAAAGGCTACGGCGTTGCTCTTCTCCCTCTCCCGCTTGCGGGGGAGGGCCGGGGTGGGGGTCTCTCAGCTGGGGCGTGCGCTGCAGGCTCGCTCGCTGATAGAGCCCCCACCCGCCTCGCTGCGCTCGGCACCCTCCCCCGCAAGCGGGAGAGGGAAAGGAACTTCACGTCCCGACGTGACATCGTTCCTGCTGAATTTCGCTATGAAAAGAACGCGATCTTCTCGGCCTGGCTCATGCGCCGGATCGGCGCCAGCGGATCGGCCCCGGCCGGCTGGGGCCGGCTCAGGATTCCCCTCGATATCAGCGAGGCGCCGAGCGAAGGCTCTTCGGCAGCTTGAAGCGAGGGTTGCAGCGACGGTTCAGCGGCCGGAGGCTCCGCCGCGGCGGCCATCGGTTCGGGCTCGGGCTCTCGTTCCGGCGCGACGCTGACGGGATCGGCAGGCGCAATTTCCGCGACGGCGGCCTCAGCCGACTCCATTTCGGCGGCATCATCGAAATCCGTGGGATCATCCGCGGCCATTTCGAGCGCGATCATGTCGAGGATCGCGTCGTCATTGGCTTCATTTTGGGCTTCGTCGGCTTCGCTGGTCAGGCCCTCCGGCTCAACCACCATGTCAGCGGTCTCCGCCATGGCGTGCACGGTCTCGACC
>NZ_JAURXB010000072.1:22500-142491 GCF_030654605.1 Bradyrhizobium sp. | reverse complement strand
CCTTCGCGCGCGACCACGACCGCGGTGACGGCCTCGCCCCATTTGTCGTCGGGCACGCCGACCACGGCGACCATCGCGACGTCGGCATGCTGCGACAGCACGTCCTCGACCTCGCGCGGAAAGATGTTGAAGCCGCCGGAGACGATCATGTCCTTCTTGCGGTCGAGGATGAACAGATAGCCGCGCTCGTCGGCGCGGGCGATGTCGCCGGTATGCAGCCAGCCGCTCTTCAGGGCTTCGGCGGTCTGTTCCGGCCGCTTCCAGTATTCGGCCATCACATGCGGTGCGCGCACGCAGATTTCGCCGGCTTCGCCGGTGGCGACTTCCCTGTCATTGTCGTCGAGCACCTTGACGTCACAGGCGGCGATCGGGAAGCCGCAGGATGTGAACAGCTCCGGCGTCTTCGGGTCGTGGTCCCGCTTGCGCAGCACCGACACCGGGTAGCATTCGGTCTGGCCGTAGAGCTGCGAGAACACCGGGCCGATCCGCCCGATGCCCTCGATCAGCCGGCTCGGCGACATTGCCGAGGCGCCGTAGAGCAGCAATTCCAGTGAGGACAAGTCGGTCTTGTCGAGCGCGGGGTGATCCAGGAGCACGTAGATCATGGTCGGCACCAGCAGTGCAAAATTGATCCGCTCGCGTGCGATGGTTTTGAAAACCGCCTCGGGATCGAAGCCCTTGAGCAAATGCACGGTGCCGCCGCGCATCAGCGTCGGCAGCACCTTGGTGCCGGCGACGTGGCTGATTGGGGCCACCGCGAGATAAACAGGCGTATCCGGGATTTCGAAATCGGCCAGGATGGCATTTGCAAAACCGCTATATTCGCGATGGTAGCGCAGCGCGCCTTTCGACTTGCCGGTGGTGCCGCCGGTGTAATTGAGCGTCGCGATGTCGTCGGCGCCGGCAAAATTACGTGGGTTGGCGCTGCCGGCGGCTTCGATCGCGGCCAGCAAGTCGACGCCGTAACCGGCGGGACCGAGCGTGAACACGTGCTTCAGGTTCGATGCCCTGGCCGCGAGTTCGCCGCCGCGGTCCCGAAAGGTATCGGCGTCGACCACCAGCACCTGGGTTTCGGAATCCTCGAGCTGGAACAGCTGATCGTCGAGCGAGCCCAGCGGATGCAGCGAGGTGACCGACAACCGCGCCAGTTGAGCGGCGACGCCGCTGCACCAGCTGTCGGCGCGGTTGGCCGATAACAAGGCGACCCGAGCGCCCGGCTGCAACCCGAGCTGCATGAACACCTTCTGGATGCGGCCGATCAGGTCGCTGGCGCCGGCGTAGCTGACCGATCCGCCGGACCAGGAGAACGCCGTGCGCTGCGGATAGCGCGCCAGCGCCCGCAGCGTCTGCGCGCAGGCGGTCGGAAAGGCGTGGAGCGGATCGGACATGTTTCCTCCGGCAATTTGTCACTGGCTTTGTCGCTTGCTTTGTCTTGGGCGGTCCGTCGTGCCAGTGTTGGGAAAACGCTAGCATCAGTGCGGAAGCGGGGACAATGACTTTGGAGAAAACCGATCTTCTCGCGCGCTTTCAGCACCGCCTCAGCCTGCCGCTGATCGCGGCGCCGATGTTTCTGGTTTCCGGCGTTGACCTCGTGGCGGCGGCCTGCCGCAACGGCGTGATTGGGTCGTTTCCGACGGTAAATTGCCGCAGCCCCGAACAGCTCGATGGCTGGCTCGGCGACATCGAGGACCGGCTGCGCCGTCATTCCGATGAAACCGGCAAGCCTGCAGCACCAATATGTCCGAACCTGATCGTGCACCGTTCCAACGCGCGGCTTGAAGCTGATCTGCAGGTACTGCTTCGGCACAGCCCCGAAATCGTCATCACCTCGGTCGGCTCACCTGCGCCGGTGCTGGCGCCGCTGCATGATGCCGGCGCGATTGTCTTCGCCGATGTCGCCAGCATCCGCCATGCCGAGCGCGCGGTGGCATCAGGCGCCGACGGGCTGGTGTTGTTGACGGCGGGGGCGGGCGGTCAGACCGGCTGGCTCAACCCCTTCGTGTTCGTGCGCGCCGTGCGCGCCTTCTTCGACGGCCCGATCGTGCTGGCCGGCGGCATCGGCGACGGCCATGCGCTGCGCGCCGCGCAGGCACTCGGCTGCGACCTCGCTTATATGGGCACCAAATTCATCGCCACAGCCGAGAGCATGGCCGACGCGAGGTACAAGGCGATGCTGGTCGCCAGCAGCGCCGACGATATCCTGTTGACCACGGCCTTCACCGGCCTGCAGACCAACATGCTGCGGCCCTCGATTGCCGCTGCGGGCCTCGACCCTGAGAACCTGCCGCAGCGCGGCGCGATCGACATCGGCAAGGATATCGACATCGGCGCCCGCGACGGCCGCCCGGCGCGCTGGCGCGATATCTGGAGTGCCGGGCATTCCACCTCGGGGGTCACTGCGGTGCTGTCGGTCGACGACCTCGTGGCGCAGACGATTGCCGAATACGGTGCCGCCGATGCGCGTGGGCGACAGCTCCGTCCCTGACCTGCAAACCCTCAAGCCAATTTTCCGGGCCCGCCCGACAACCCCATTGACGCATCCCAGTGGACGACGCGGTTTCTTCCCGACTCCTTGGCAACGTACAGAGCCTTGTCGGCACGCTCGATAGATTGTTCCACCGGCATATCCGGGTCCAGAAGGCACATTCCGAAGGAGCCGGTAACTTGAAAACGTGACTTGTCCTGAGCCTCGAATGACAACGTTGCCAGCTCCTGACGCAGTCGATCAATGACGCTGCCAGCTGTGTGCAGGTCGGTGTCCGGCAGGCAAATCAGGAACTCCTCTCCGCCATATCGAAAAAACTTATCGTAGGGACGTAGATGCGCCATGATGTGGCGGGCAAAGCCGATCAAGACCTGGTCTCCGGCGGGATGCCCGTATTTGTCATTGACGGACTTGAAGTGATCCAGGTCCATCATCACCACGGCGCAGGCGCGCTCGCGTCTTGCAAATTCCAGTTGTTCTCGAAGGGTGCTCAGCATTCCGGTGCGGCTCGGCGTTCCCGTCAAAGGGTCGAGATTGAACAGCGCAACTTCGAATTCGTGCTGGACGGTTGCGATTTCCAGATGCAGGCGTTTCCGGGCGTTGACGAACCGATCGAGGTCCGTGATCGAAATCGGTACGCCTTCAATGGATGATCGCAGAAGATCGGCGGCATATTGATGCATGCGCTCATGTTCGTGCCCGATCTCCGCGAAGCCTGGATGGTCTTTGAGCGCGGTATTTCCGACCTGGTAGAACCATTGGCCAAACCGGCACATGTGATGAGCATCGGCCCGGGTATCCCGTTGGTCCGGCGGGAGGCGGCAAATCAAGGCGCTGAATATCGCTTCGGCCCATTGATTGTGATTGTAAATGGCCTGCTCGAGCTCCTTCAGCGCCATGCGCATTTGCTCATCGGACATGTTGGGAATAGCCATTTTCCGTCTCCCGATCCGAGGCTGCGATCCAATGATTGAATCATCCAATGATCGAGTCAATGAATCGCAAATTTGCGTCAGCAGCCTTGATCTGGGTCATTTCCCTCTGAGGCGGCCGGTTGCAGCTATCATGGTGCAGACGCCGGCCGGGTACCACGCCGCTGCAGCGCGATAGCACGGGCTATCGCATGGCGCCCCTGCGACAAAGCGCTTTCAAGCCGCCTGCCACACCGTATAGAACACCTCCAAACCTGTCCGACCCAGAGGAACGCCCATGCCAGCCTACCGCTCCAGGACCACCACCCACGGCCGCAACATGGCGGGCGCCCGCGGCCTGTGGCGCGCCACCGGCATGAAGAACGAGGACTTCGGCAAGCCGATCATCGCGGTGGTGAATTCCTTCACCCAGTTCGTGCCGGGTCACGTCCATCTCAAGGACCTCGGCCAGCTGGTGGCGCGCGAGATCGAGAAGGCCGGCGGCGTCGCCAAGGAATTCAACACCATCGCGGTCGATGACGGCATCGCGATGGGCCATGACGGCATGCTCTACAGCCTGCCGTCGCGCGAAATCATCGCCGACAGCGTCGAATACATGGTCAATGCGCATTGCGCCGACGCCATGGTGTGCATCTCCAACTGCGACAAGATCACGCCGGGCATGCTGATGGCGGCGCTGCGGATCAACATCCCGACCGTGTTCGTATCGGGCGGGCCGATGGAATCCGGCAAGGTCAGCATCAAGGGCAAGATCAGGTCGGTCGACTTGATCGACGCCATGGTCGCGGCCGCCGACGAGTCGGTCAGCGACGCCGATGTCGAGACCATCGAACGCTCGGCGTGTCCGACCTGCGGCTCGTGCTCGGGCATGTTCACCGCCAACTCGATGAACTGCCTGACCGAGGCGCTGGGCCTCGCGTTGCCCGGCAACGGCTCGGTGCTGGCGACGCATGCCGACCGCAAGGGGCTGTTCGTCGAGGCCGGTCACCTGATCGTCGATCTGGCGCGCCGCTATTACGAGCAGGACGACGAGAGCGCGCTGCCGCGCAAGATCGCCGGCTTCAAGGCGTTCGAGAATGCCATGACGCTAGATATCGCGATGGGCGGCTCGACCAACACCGTGCTGCATCTTTTGGCCGCCGCCTATGAAGGCGAGATCCCCTTCACCATGCAGGATATCGACCGGCTGTCGCGCCGGGTGCCGGTGCTGTGCAAGGTGGCGCCCTCGGTGCCCGACGTGCATCTCGAGGACGTGCATCGCGCCGGCGGCGTGATGGCGATCCTCGGCGAACTCGACCGCGGTGGCTTGCTCAATCGCGGACTGCCGATGGTGCACGCCGAGTCGCTGGAGGACGCCCTGTCCCGTTGGGACATCAAGCGCACCAAAAGCGAGAGTGTGCGAAAATTCTTCATGGCGGCGCCGGGCAACGTGCCGACGCAGGTGGCCTTCAGCCAGGAACGCCGCTTCGAGGAACTCGATACCGACCGCGCGGCGGGCTGCGTCCGCGACATCGCGCATGCCTATTCGAAGGACGGCGGCCTCGCCGTGCTCTCGGGCAATCTGGCGCTCGACGGCTGCATCGTGAAGACCGCCGGGGTCGACGAGAGCATCCTGAAATTCGAGGGGCCGGCGCGGATTTTCGAAAGCCAGGACGCCGCGGTCGAGGGTATTCTCGGCGGCAAGATCAAGCCCGGCGACGTCGTCGTGGTGCGTTACGAAGGGCCGCGCGGCGGTCCCGGCATGCAGGAGATGCTGTACCCGACCAGCTACCTCAAATCGAAAGGGCTCGGCAAAGTCTGCGCGCTGGTCACCGACGGCCGCTTCTCCGGCGGCTCCTCGGGGCTTTCGATCGGACATCTTTCGCCGGAAGCCGCCGAAGGCGGCCTGATCGGGCTCGTGGAGGACGGCGACCGCATCCGCATCGACATTCCCGCCCGCTCGATCAGCCTGCTGGTGGACGATTCGGTGCTGGCGCAACGCCGCGCGGCGATGCTGGGCCGCGGGGCCGAGGCATGGAAGCCGGCGAAGAAGCGACCCCGCAAGATCACGATGGCGCTGAAGGCCTATGCCGCGCTGACCACCAGCGCCGCCCGCGGCGCGGTGCGGGTGGTGCCGGATTAGCGCATCCATGGCCGCATGGTTCGAGACGCGCGGCGGTGCCGCGCTCCTCACCATGAGGTCCGAATTCATTCACAGACTCTGCGCACCGTGACACTACGGATTCACCCCGGCTTAACGCGCCGTTAACCGTCTCGCTCCAAGAATCGGTTCCAGGCCCTTCCGTCGCCAACCGCGCCGGCACGGTCAGAGCCGCCGCTCAAGGGGATGCGATATGGATCTCGAGACGCTTGATGCCAAAACCCCGGCCACATTGGATGAAATCTGGACGCGGGTTGCTTATGCGCTCGACCGGCACCCGTTGTGCCGCAGCGTGCAATTCGACATCGTCCCGATGCCCCGCACCCCCAAGGGCAACTGGACCATCAGCCTGAAGTCGGTGGCGCCGGACGCGCTGTGGGAGGCCTCCGATATCGTTGCCGACATCCAGGAAGCCTACGAACTGGCGGTCGCGGCCTGAAATTAACCATTTTGGCGACGATTCTGCCCGAATTGGGCCCTGCCGCGGCGCCTTCATGGTTAGGCCTTAATTAATTCCCAGTTATCGCTAGAAGTGATCAGGGTCGCCTTGAGGAAACGGAGAGCTGCTTGACGCGGGTAACGACGATCATTGCGCTGACCTGTTTCCTCGTGTTCGGCGCCACCGCTGCCAGCATTCTCGGCCGCGACAGCATTCCCGGGCGCGACAGCGTTCCGGGCGCCCGGCTGGAAATGGCCGCCGCGTCGCTTTCCCAAAGCCCTGTCTCCAACAAGGCGGCCAAGCAGGACAAGCTGACGGTTGCCGCCACCTTCGCGCTGGCCTCGTTCGGACCGCCGCAGGACGCCCCCCTGAGCGAACCGCTGCGCCAGGCCTTTGCCGCCGCCGGCCCCGCCGACCTCGTGCCGCCGCCGGTCGCCGCTCCGCAGGCGCCGCAGAAGCCGAAGGTCGTCGCCAAGCCGCAGGCCCCGGTTCAAAAGCCCTACGCGCTGCTCAGCGACGCGCAGATCGCCGGCATCAAGGAACGCCTCCAGCTTTCTTCCTCACAGCAATCCTACTGGCCGGCGGTGGAAACCGCGTTGCGCGGCATCGCCCGCAAGATCCACGCAAGCCGCAAGTCCGATCCCGGCGCGCTGATCGATCCCGATGCCGAAGAAGTCCAGCAGCTGAAGTCGGCGGCGATGCCGCTGTTGTTCCAGCTGCGCGAAGACCAGAAGCGCGAAGTGCGCACGCTCGCCCGCATCATCGGTCTGGAAAAAGTCGCCTCGATGATTTGAGGCGGCGTTCGCCCGCAATCTGGCGGTTTGCCAAACAGCACAAGCTGTCGTCACCCGCCACCGGGTCGGCGCTTTCGCGCCGCCCGATGACAGGCTCCAGCGGGTGACCCAGTATTCCAGAGACGCCAGCGATAAGCCGATAAGCCGCGGCGTACTGGGTCGCCCGGTCAAGGCCGGGCGATGACAGCGGAGTTCAATCTCTTCCTCCGCGCGAAGTGACGGATGCGTCCCTCAACCGCCGCGCGATTCCACCACCTTGCGGCAGGAATCCGACAGCCTGGTCTTGTTCTCCTTCAGGCAGGCGTTCATCTGCGGCGGCTTGCCGATATGCTCGGCGCAGAATTTTCCCGCATCGGAACGGCAGGCCATCTGCTCCTGCGGGCTCGGTCCGGATTGCGCGCCCGCGGATGCGCCGCCGGCCATCAGCAGGACGAGTGAGACAAACACCGACTTGTTCATGGATCACCTCTGGACAATTTGACGGGTTGGATTTGCAAGTGGCGGGAACATCCCCGCCGCGTTGACCGCGGTCCATGCCATGTTCATGGCATCAGGCGATCCGCCTGATGTCGTCTTTGGCGAAGGGCTGGCGCGATGAATAGGGGCTGAATGGTCGCGCCGGCCATCACCCCATCTTCATGGGATGTTTTCGCGCGCGGCGATGGTTCACCAACATCCCACGTCAGCGGCGATGACCGTCCGGTCGTTCGCCTGGGCTGCACGACCAATCGGGAGAGATGAGATGTTGAAGAAGGCAGGATGGCTGGGCGCCGGTTTGACCTTGACGGCGCTTGCGACACTGACGTCGATTTCACTGGGTGCCGCCACCGCTGAAGCCGCGGTGGTCTATTGCAAGACCGTCGGCGTGCCGAAGGGCTGCGTGGTTCGGCCGACCGCTGCGGTGGTTGCAGCGCCGGTGGTCGCGGCGCCCGTGGCTGCCGCCGCGGTGGCGACGCCGGGGGTTGGCGCGCCGGGTGTCGGCGTCCGCGCCGGCACACCGATGAATCGCGGCGGCCCGGTCAACCGCGTCGGCCGCCGCTGAACCACCAGCGCTCAACCGGCAGCGGCATCGCTGTCGGGAAAGCGGCGGGGCAATGTCAGCCTGACGCGGGTGCCGCCGGCGTCCGAGGTCAGCTCCAGCTCCGCGCCGCAGCGTGCGGCGCGGCTTCGCATGTTGCGCAAGCCGCGCGCCGCATGTTGCCCGGCGGCGGCTTCGCCATTTGGACCAGGTTCGAAACCCTTGCCGTCGTCCTCGATGGTGATGCGGCCACGCGCGATGCCTTCATCGACTCCCTGGGCATCACTTGATGTCTCGATGCTCACGGTGATGCGCCGCGCCCCGGCGTGCTTGACGGCGTTGGTCACGGCCTCGTCGAGCAGCCGCACGATCTGGATGACGTGCCAGGGCCTGAGTTCGGGATGGACCGGCAGACCCTGCGGGCCGACCGCCCGCCAAACCAGCGCGATGTCATGCGGCCGCAGCTGCGCGGTGACCCGCTCGCGCCACGAGCCCAGCGCCAGCATCAGGTCGCCGCCGATATCGTCCATGGAATCGATGACGAGACGAAGATCCTTCAGCGCCGCCCGGGCCGCGTCGCCGATGCCGGCACCGGCATTGCCGCGCTCGCTGAGCGCGACGATGCTGACGAGCTGACCGCCGAGGCCGTCATGCAGGTCGCGCATCAGCCGGGTTCGCTCGCGAGCCAGCGCCGCCGCGCGGGCGCGTTCTTCCTCTCTGACGAAACTGGCCTTCAGCTTTTCCTCGGCCTCGCGCACCAGAGTGACCATGCTGGCGGCAAAACCGTCGACCTGGTTGAGCGCGCGGGCGAAGCGCCAGGTCAGCGCGGCGCCGATCGCCACCAGCATGGCCGAATAGGACAGCCGCGCGAGCAGGATGCGCCGGTTGGGCACGAGTTGAAACACCGAGAGCAGGTCGAGCGCCCAACAGGTCAGCACGATCGTCAGCGCGCAGCCCAGCATGACGCTGGCCGCATCCTGCCGCCGCCACACCGAGTGGCCGGCCACCACCGCCAGCGCGATCAGACACAAGCCTACCGCCGGCGCGCCGACCAGCAGAAAGGCTTTGCGGCTCAGCGTCGCATCGCCGACCATTGTCGCGGCCGCTACCACCAGGCCGGGCACGAAGATCACCCACCCGTAACGCGGCCACTTCCAGCCGAAGAACAACAATGCGAAGGTCAGCACGAACGCGCTTTCCAGGGGCGCGGCAGAGATCAGCATCGAGTTCAACCTGGAATATGCCGAGTCCTGCAGCGGCGTCTGGAAAAACGCCTGGGTCACGCCGATCGCCATCGCCGCGGCCAGCACGCCATAGGCCGGCTCGTGCCGGCGCATCGCCCACATGATGCCGAGGATCACCGCGAGGATCGCCTGCCACGCCGAAAATACCACCGGCAAGGTGACGAACAGCAGCGTCCGCGCGTTATAGCTCGGCCGCAGCATCTCGTCCGGACCGACAAAGAGGCGGTCGAGAAAGCCCGTGATCGGTCCCCATACGAACAGCCGGATCGAAAGATCGTTGGCGCCGTCGCGCAACAGCGACGCCGGGATCACCGCGATTTCAGGCGTATTGCGATCGGGACGGTTGGCGGCGGGGTTGCGCCGGCTGTCCAGGATCACGACGCCGTTGACCGCCACTTCGACGCCGTTGGTGAAGCGCGGCAACATGACCGACCACGCGCCTTGCGGTTCGCTGCCGGGCCGTGTGAAGCGGCCGTTGTAGAGCGGCGGATCGTTCATCGTATAGCGCGAAGCGGTGAAGTGCGGCAGCGTCACCGATTGTTCGACGCCGTTCTCGCGCAGGCTGAAATCGGTGACGAGATAGCGCGGGGAGGGCTCCGGCGGCGGGATACGCAGCACCACCAGACACAGCACGATGATGAACGGCTGGAGCAACAGATACTGCACCAGCAGCGTGGCCCGCTTCGGCCAGCGGCGGCGGCCGGAAGAGGCGGTCGTCGGCGCCGCGTCGCTCACAACCGGATCAGGCCCTGCTGCAGCGCCTCGAACACCGCCTCGCCCCGGGTATGAACTTCCAGCTTGCGGTAGATGTTCTTGATGTGGCCGGGAACGGTCTGGCGCGACAGCCCGAGATGGCCGGCGATCTCGGCATAGCTGAAACCCTTGGCGATGCCCCAGAGGATATCGATCTCGCGCGGCGTCAGCTTTGCCGTGTTGAGCGGCGGGCCGGGCGGCGGTTCGGCGGTGCTCTGGGTTCGGCGCACGATGAAGCGTGCGATCGACGCCGAGATCGGCGAATGTCCGGCCACCAGTTCGCGGACGGTGGCGGCGATGTCGGTCGGAAACGCATCCTTCAGGAGATAGCCGGTGGCGCCGACGGTGATGGCGGAGATCACGCTCTCCTCGTCGCCGAGAATCGAGATCACCATGATTTCGGTGTCGGGATAGCGCTGCCTGGTCTCGCGGATCAGCTCATTGCCGTGGCCGTCCGGCAGCTGCAGATCAGTCAACAGCACCTTTGGTCCGGATTGCGCCAGGCTGGCGCGGGCCTCGGCCAGGGTTGCTGCCGAGGTGACGTGGAATCCGGCCTTGGCCAGCGCGTCCTGCAGCCGCCACAAGGTCGGGGCGTCGTCCTCGACCAGCAAGATCGAGATCGGCTGCGCAGCGCCCTGATCGCTCAACACACTCATCCATTCTGTCCCGGCTGCCTTCCCGTGGCAGAGACAGTTTAGCCTCGGGAACCGGTTTGGCGACAGCCATGTTCATGGGGGCAACGGCCATGGAGGCTTCTTTGAATGCCCGCCGTTCAGGCGGGGTTCAGCACCGCGCCGCCGGAACATTCGGTACGACAGGCGCGTTTTCAGCCGAAGGAGTTTCGCCATGCGCGCTTCGACGGCCTATTTTGCAGGAGCCGGAACCGTGATCGTCGCGATCGTCGGCGGTATCGGCGGCGGACTGCTGTTTGCGGACATGGTCAGCCCGAAAGCTCCCAGGCAGGAGATGACCCGGCTGGAACAGCGGATGTCGTCGCAACCGATACAGGTGAAAGCCGAACCATCGGAACCCGCGCCGGCCGCGGCCTCTACGGCTTCCGCACCGCCTCCGGCGCAGACCGAAGCCAAAATCGCGCCGGCTGCTACGCCATCTGATACCATGGCGGCGACACAGCCCGCCGTTCCCGTTACCCAAACTCCAGCATCACCGCCGGCCGCACGGAAGCCCGCCGCCACGCCGTCCGAGGATGCGTTGGCCAAGGCCAAAGACGTCGATATCAAGCGCGCCGCGACCGAGAAACGCCGCACCGAGCGCCGTCAGCAATGGTCCGAGAAACGGCGCTATCAGCGGCGGGAGGACCCGGATCAAGAGTTGCGCGACGTCGAGGCCAAGGTGCGGGAAGAGACCGAAACCAGGCCGGTATTTGCCTCCGAACCGCTGCGCACCGAGATGCCGCGGATTCGTTTGTTCGATCTGGATTGAGTTGACCATCCCGGCATTCCGCCTGCCTGCTCGAGTTGCAAGCTTGCGCGACATCTGAGCAGTTGCCCAAATATACGGCAGCGCAATTGCCGGAAGCCGCGAATTATCAAGCCAAATCCCTCCATGGTTTCAGCACCATCTGCCAATCCCGAGGTTGGCATGTCGATTGCTCTGTCTTTCTCAGGTCAATGACGACTGCCGTCCACCGGATTTGCTGAAGCCGACGCAGGCTGAAGTGCAGGGGCAGCTCGAAGCGACCTTTCAAGAGGCAGCTTGGCGCAGTCGTCGCGACGTCACCCGCAAGGGATGGCGCGTGCATCCCTGTTTCCGATCGGACGCGGTCCCACGCGCTCATCCGCTTCAGTCACAACAGGAAAAAACCTAATGGCCTATCTCGCGCCTTCGGAATTCGTCACCAAGATGGTGGACGCCGGCGAAGCCAAGATCTTCATGTCCACCCGCGACACCATCATCCGGGCCTATATGGCCGGCGCGATCCTGGCTTTGGCCGCCGCCTTCGCGGTGACCGTCAACGTCTCGACCGGCGTACCGATCGTCGGTGCGGCGCTGTTTCCGGTCGGCTTCTGCATGCTCTATCTGTTCGGCTTCGATCTTCTGACCGGCGTATTCGTGCTGTGTCCGCTGGCGCTGATCGACAAGCGCCCCGGTGTCACCATCGGCGGGGTGCTGCGCAACTGGGGCCTGGTGTTCATCGGCAATTTCGCCGGCGCCTTCACCGTGGCCGTGATGATGGCGATCGTCTTCACCTTCGGCTTCACTTCGCCGCCCGACAAGGTCGGCCAGGTCATCGGCACCATCGGCGAAGGCCGCACCGTCGGCTATGCCGCGCATGGTGCGGGCGGCATGCTGACGCTGTTCATCCGCGGCATGCTCTGCAACTGGATGGTCTCGGCCGGCGTCGTCGGTGCGATGATTTCGACCACGGTCAGCGGCAAGGTGATCGCGATGTGGATGCCGATCATGCTGTTCTTCTTCATGACCTTCGAGCATTCCATCGTGAACATGTTCCTGTTCCCCTCGGGCCTGCTGCTGGGCGCCAAATTCTCGATCATGGATTACCTGATCTGGAACGAGATCCCGACCGTGATCGGCAACCTGGTCGGCGGCCTCTCCTTCACCGGACTGACGCTGTACGCCACCCACATCAAGACCGCGCCGAAGCGCGGGATCGCCTGATCGCGATTGAGACGCTTGCTACGACAAGACTGTCGTCGCCCGGCTTGACCGGGCGATCCAGTACGCCGAGGCTTCCCGGCATGATGGCTGGCGTCTCTGGAATACTGGGTCGCCCGGTCCACGCCGGGCGATGACAACGGAGTTGGCGTCAAAAATGTCGCGTGAACTGAAAATATCGGTCGGGCAGCATTCCGATAAGGGTCGCAAGGAGACCAATCAGGATTTCCATGGCGTCCTCGTTCCGGAAGAGCCGCTGCTGGGCCTGAAGGGCATCGCCATCGTGCTGGCCGACGGCATCTCTTCGAGCCCGGTCAGCCGGATCGCGGCCGAGTCGGCGGTCAAGGGGTTCCTCACCGACTATTACTGCACCTCGGAAGCCTGGTCGGTGAAGACCTCGGCGCAACGCGTGCTGGCGGCCACCAACTCCTGGCTGCACGCGCAGACGAGGCGCAGCCAGCACGCCTACGACATGGACAAGGGCTACGTCTGCACGCTGAGCGCCATGGTCATCAAGTCGACCACCGCGCATATCTTTCACATAGGCGACTCCAGGATCTATCGGGTTTCCGGCAACGCGCTGGAACAGCTGACCAACGATCACCGGGTCATCATATCATCGCAGCAGAGTTACCTCGGCCGCGCGCTCGGCGTGAATCCCCAGATCGAAATCGACTACCAGTCGCACCAGGTCGAGAAAGGCGATGTGTTCGTGCTCGCCACCGACGGCGTCTACGAGCATGTCCCCGCCCGCTTCATCGCGAGGGCGATCAGGGACGGCGCCGATGACCTCGACCAGGCGGCCAAGGCCATCGTCGAACAGGCCTGGGAGCAAGGCAGTCCGGACAATCTCACCGTCCAGATCGTCCGGATCGATGTCTCGCCCGCCGGCGAGGCCAGCGAGGTGTTCGGCCAACCCTCCGAACTGCCGCTGCCGCCGCTATTGGAAGCGCGGATGGCGTTCGACGGCTACCGCATCGTCAGGGAATTGCATGCCTCGAGCCGCAGCCACATCTATCTCGCGGTCGATGCCGATAACGACGAACTGGTCGCGCTGAAAATTCCGTCGATCGATTTGCGCGGCGACCCCGCCTACCTGAAGCGCTTCATGATGGAGGAGTGGGTCGCCCGCCGCATCAACAGCGCCCATGTGCTGAAGCCCTGCCTGCAGTCGCGCAAGCGCAATTACCTCTACGTCGTCACCGAGTTCATCGACGGCCAGACGCTGGCGCAATGGATGATCGACCATCCGAAGCCGGATCTGGAAACCATCCGCGGCATCGTCGAGCAGATCGCAAAAGGACTGCGCGCCTTCCACCGCAAGGAAATGCTGCATCAGGATCTGCGGCCGGACAATGTCATGATCGACCGGACCGGCACGGTGAAGATCATCGATTTCGGCTCAACCCGGGTCACCGGCGTGGTCGAGGCGTCGCCGCCGGCCGGCCGCGACGATATTCTCGGTACCTTCCAGTACACCGCGCCGGAATATTTCATCGGCGAGAACGTCTCGTCGCGCTCCGACATCTTCTCGCTCGGCGTCATCACCTACCAGATGCTGACGGGCCGGCTGCCCTATGGCGCGAAGATGGCGCGGACCCGGACCAAATCGCAGCAGCGCAAACTGAAATACCGTTCGGCGCTCGACGACAACAGCGAGATTCCGGCGTGGATCGACGGCGTGCTGAAGAAGGCGGTGCATCCCGACCCTTACAAGCGCTACGAGGCGCTGTCCGAATTCCTCCATGACCTGCGTTATCCCAATGCGGAGTTCGTCAATGCCGCGACGGCGCCCCTGATCGAGCGCAATCCGCTGTTGTTCTGGAAGGGGCTGTCGGCGGTGCTGCTGCTGGTCGTGGTGGCCCTGCTGGCGATGCTGCACGGCGGGGGGTAGCTGCGAAGGGCTCGCGGGTGTCACCGCCGTAGCGCTATTCTCCGAGGAGGGCGAATCGCCGCGCTCTTCTCCGAGCTGCTCAGCGTGGTTAAGAAAGAGTAGCAGGGCATCCACCCCGTCAATTGGCGACCGCGAGTTGCCTGGGCACGACGGCGTGCATTGACGGATATCGGCGTTGGCGATCCCGCTTCCATCCGGCGTTCGACCGGACTATGCTCGCGGCTGCGCCGCTGAACCCCCGGCCATTTCGAATGCCTGACTTCAAAGAGCTGGATTTGCATGTGCAGGCGCGCGCGAGCGACGCCGGTTTCCTCAATCTCTTTGAGCAGGCGGATGTTGGCGTCCTGCTGGCCGGTTCCGGGGTCCACTTTATCGATGCCAATCCGGCGGCCTGCCGGATGCTCGGCTATTCCCGCGATGAGCTGAGCGGGCTGGATCTTTCGGATATCGTGGTGCAGGCCGCGGCGCGGGACATTGCGCCCGCGCTGACCGCGACCGGCAGCGCCACGCATTGCCAGGAGCAACGGTTTCGCCGCAAGGACGGTTCGGTGTTCGCCGTGGATGTCACGTCGATCGGCTTGGCCGATGGCGCCAGGTTGAGCATCTTCGGCGAGATCGGCCGGGTCCAGACGTCCCGCGAGCTTCTCGCTGCCATCGTCGACTCATCCTCCGACGCGATTATCGGCAACGACCTGGACGGGATCGTGACCAGCTGGAATGACGGGGCGGAGAATATCTTCGGTTTTCGCGCCGACGAGATCGTGGGAACGCCGATTGACCGGCTGACCCCGGACGACAGGATGGGCGACGAGGACATCATCCTGGACAAGCTGCGGCGCGGTGAACGCGTCGATCATCTCGAAACGGTTCGCCGGACGAAGCAAGGCAGGCTCGTCGATGTTTCGATCGCCGTCTCTCCGATCCGGGACGCACGCGGGCGAATCGCCGGCGCATCGAAAATCGTCCGCGACATGACGGCGCTCACCAAGCGGACGCGGGATGTCGAACGAATCTCCCGGCTCTATGCTTCGCTCAGCGAGATCAACCAGGCCATCGTATTGACGCCGAGCCGCGAAGTACTGTTCACCCGGGTCTGCGAAGCGCTGGTCGACAGAGGCGCTTTTTCCGTGGCGTGGGTCTCCTGGTTCGATCCGCAGACCGCCAGGCTGGTTCCGGTGGCCGTGGCCGGCGATCACAGCGGCTATGTTCAGTCCATTCAAATCTATGGGGCGGATCACCACGCGGAGGGCCGCGGCCCGTCGGGAAAAGCCTTTCGCGATGGCAAACCGCATGTCAGTGAGGATTTTGCAGCCGATCCGGATATGCGGCCGTGGCTGGCCGAGGCCACGCGGCGCGGATTTCGGTCGGCGGCCGCGCTTCCGATCCGGCTGGCGGGCAAGGTCTCCGGCGTGCTGGCGGTCAATGCGGACGAGAAGGATTTCTTTCAGGACGCGGAAATGGCGCTGCTCGGGCAGGCCGCGAGCGATATCTCGTTCGGACTGGACAGTGCCGCACGCGAGGAAGAGCGCCGCCAGGCCGAGGTCGTCGCCATGGCCGAGCGCGCGTTCTCCGACACGATCATCGAGAGCATGGCCGGCGTGCTCTATCTGTACGACGAGCACGGCCAGTTCCTGCGGTGGAATCGCGACTTCGAGAAGGTTACCGGCTATGCTGCCCACGAAATCGTGCATATGCGGCCCGCTGAATTCTTTTCCGAACGCGACAGGCCGCTCCTGACGGTAAAGATCGAGGAAGTTTTCGAGAAGGGGGAATCGTCTGTCGAGGCGCCGTTGCGGGCAAAGGACGGCACCACGACGCCGTATTTTCTGACCGGCCGCCGCATCGTCTTCGGCGGCAGGACCTGCCTGGTCGGCGTCGGCATCGATATTTCCGAGCGCAGGCGGGCGGAAGAGGCCTTGCGCGAACTGAACGAAGGCCTCGAACGAAAAGTCACCGAGCGGACCGTCGATCTGCAAACCGCGCTGGCGAGGGCCAGGGCGGCGGATCAGACCAAGTCGGCCTTTTTGGCGACGATGTCGCATGAATTGCGGACCCCGCTCAATTCCATCATCGGCTTTTCGGGGATCGTGCTGCAGGGGCTGGCCGGAGAGTTGAACCCCGAACAGAAAAAGCAGATTGGCATGGTGCGCGGCAGCGCCCGTCATCTGCTCGCCCTGATCAATGATGTTCTGGATATCTCAAAGATCGAGGCGGGGGAACTGGAGGTCAGTTTCAAGGCGTTCGATATCGCGGCTTCGATCGAACGCATGGTTGCATCGATCATGCCGATGGCGGAGAAGAAGGGGCTGGCGCTGTCGGCCGACCTCAGGGGTCTGCCCCGGGAATTCATCAGCGATCAGCGGCGCGTCGAGCAGATGCTGCTGAATCTCCTGAGCAATGCGGTCAAATTTACCGAACAGGGAAGCGTGAAACTGTCCGCCACGATCGCTTCCGGGATGGCCGGCCAGGATGGCCCGGCCTTGCTTGTCCGGGTCGCGGACACCGGCATCGGAATTCAGGCCGAACATCTTCCGAAGTTATTTCAGGCCTTCCGGCAGATCGATACCGGGATTTCCCGGCAGCACGAGGGCACTGGCCTCGGGCTGGCGATCTCGCGCCGGCTGGCCGAGCGCCTCGGCGGAGGCATTCAGGTGGAGAGCGAATTCGGACGCGGTAGCGTCTTTACGCTCGTTCTGCCTTTCAAGGGGGGCGTTTGACCGCAATGAACAACAAGATCCTCCTGATAGAGGATAACGAGCAGAACCGTTACCTCGCCACGTTCCTGCTGGAGAAGAACGGGTATTCGGTCGTGCCCGCATCCGATGGCGCGGCCGGCATTGAGCTCGGGTCGAGCTTCCAGCCGAAGGGCATTCTCCTGGATATCCAGCTGCCCGGGCTCGATGGCTATGAAGTGGCGCGAGCGCTTCGGCGCAACGCCTCCCTGAACGACGTGCCGATCATCGCGGTGACATCCTACGCGATGGCGGGAGACCGTGAAAAGGCGATGGCCGCGGGCTGCGACGGTTACATTGAAAAGCCGATCGATCCCGAGACGTTCGTCAGCGAGATCGAGAAGTTCTTCCGGCGGGGGCCGTCATGACGGGCATGCCGCGGGTGCTGATTGTCGATGATAGCGAGGACAATCTGTATTATTTGCGGACGCTGCTTGGCGCGTACGGCTACGAAGTGGAGTCCGCGGTGCATGGCGCGGAAGCCCTGGAAAAAGCCCGTCATTCGCCGCCGGGCCTGGTCATCTCCGACCTGTTGATGCCGGTGATGGACGGCTACACCCTGCTGCGGCACTGGCGACAGGACGACAATCTCAAGGATGTTCCGTTCGTCGTCTACACCGCGACATACACTTCGCCCGAGGATGAAACGCTGGCCGTCAATCTCGGCGCGGACGCCTTCATCGTCAAGCCGAAGGAGCCCGACGAATTCATGGCGGCGATTGGCCATGTGCTTTCCAGGGTAACCGGCGCCGGCGCCAGATCGGTGCATATGCCTGAAGCCAGCGATCAGGACATCGTCAAGCAATACAGCGCGGCGCTGGTGCGGAAACTCGAGGACAAGACCATCCAGCTCGAAACCGCGAACCGTGCGCTGCAGCAGGAGATCGCGGATCGCAAGCTGGCCGACATGCGGCTCGAGACCCTGATCGAACAGGCCAATATCGGCATCCTGGTGCATCGAAACTTCAAGCCGATCCTGGCCAATGGCGAGATGGCGCGGATTTTCGGCTACGCCAGCAAGGACGAAATCCAGAATATGCCCGACTGCAAGCTGCTCGTCGCCGACGGCGAATGGCAGCGGATCGAGGCCTGCAACAGGGAGCGCCTGGAAGGCGGCGATGTCCCCGCCTTCTATGACCTCAAGGGCAAGAGAAAGGACGGCACCCTCATCGACCTCGAGAACCGGGCGTTCGCCATTCAGTGGGACGATCATCTGGCCGTTTGCTCGATGCTGACGGACGTGACCCAGCAGCGAAAGGTCGAAGCCCAGTTGCGGCAGTCGTTGCGGCTGGAAGCCGTGGGCCAGATGACGGGCGGCATCGCGCACGACTTCAACAATCTTCTCACCATCATCATCGGCAACGCCGAACTGATCGAGGAAAGCAGCGACCCGTCGCTGCGGGCGCTGGCCGAAGTGGCGCGCAAGGCGGCCGAGCGCGGCGCCGAGCTGACCGGCAGGCTGCTCGCCTTTTCCCGCCAGCAGCCGCTGGATCCGAAGGCGACCGATATCAACCTGCTGATCACGAAGATGGACGGGCTGATCCGGCGCGCCATCGGCGGACAGCTCGAGATCAGGACCGTGCTGCCGGCCAATCTGTGGCATGTCTTCGTCGACCCGGCGCAGCTCGAAAATGCGCTGCTCAACCTTGCGATCAACGCCCGCGATGCGATGCCGGATGGCGGCCGCCTCACGATCGAGACCAGCAACATCCGCATGGATGAGGCCGCCGTCGCGGACCGTGGCCTTGCGCCGGGAGATTACTTGCTGGTCACGGTATCCGATACCGGCACCGGAATGGACAAGGATACGCTGGCCCGCGCCTTCGAGCCGTTCTTCACCACCAAGGAGGTCGGCAAGGGCAGCGGTCTCGGCCTCAGCATGGTCTACGGCTTCGTCGCGCAGTCGCGCGGCCACGTCCGGATCCATTCCGCGCCCGGTCAGGGAACCAGCGTCAGGATTTATCTTCCAAGGGCGGCCGAAGGCATTGCGCTGGCGACGCGTGAAATCCGCGACGGATCGCTGCCGCGCGGCAGCGAGAAGATCCTGCTGGTCGATGACGATGCGATGGTGCGGGAAATGGTGGTGATGCAGCTGCAGAATCTGGGGTACCGCGTCGCCAGCGCGGTCAACGGCTCGCAGGCGCTCGACCTGCTCGAGCGCGAGGGCGGGTTCGATCTGCTGTTCACCGACGTCGTCATGCCCGGTGGATTGAACGGCCGCCAGCTCGCCGACGAGGCCCGCAAGCTCAGCCCCGGCCTGCGCGTGATCCTTTCGTCGGGCTACGCGGACCCCGCCGTCCCCCATCAGGGCCCCCTCGATCAGGGTGTCCATCTGCTGAACAAGCCGTACCGCAGGAGCGACCTCGCAAAGAAGGTCAGGGAGGCGCTGGCGTAGCGGCAGCGCAGCACGGTGAGATCGCTTGGGCGACCTCCCTCCACGCGCCCTTGCGCGTGGCGGGGAGGGGTCGGGGGTGGGGGGGTCGGCGCATTCGACTGGCAGCGAATTTGCGGAGGCGCCCCCCACCCCCGACCCCGAGAGCGAGCTTCGCTCGCCTCGGACCCCACCGCTTCGCGGGAGGAGGGGAGAAGAAAGTGCGCTGGCTCGGATGAGCTGGAAAGTGTTCTAGCGAGGGTATTTCATCTCGACCAGCTCCGGAATTTTCCGGATCAGTCCGCCAAGCTCGCCGGATGTCAGCAGCAGAACGACATCATCCGGGCGCAGGACATCGCTCAATGTCTGCAATGCCTGTTCCGGGTCGGTGATCGCCTCGGCATCGTAGCCCGCCGCCCTGGTGCGGGCGACGATTTCGTCATGGCTCAATTGGGCATGGGAGCCGGCGCCCTGGGAGGCCGGTTCGAAGATGAAGATCCTGGACGCGCCTTCGAATACGTCATCATAGGCTGATATCGCCGACCTGTTTCGCCAGGTGAATGTATGCGGCTCGAAAACCACGATGAGGCGCCGGTCGGGAAAATGCAGTTTGGTGGCGACGATGGCGCTCCTGGCTTTTTCATATGACGATCCGAAGCCTTCGTAGACGGGCACGCTCGATGAGGGCGAGAGCAGTTCCATGCGGCGCTTCACGCCCTGGAATGTGCTGATGCCGGCATTCAACTCCTTCGGGAAAACGAGCTTCTTCTCCAGCAGCATCGCGCTGACGCCGACGATGTTCTCGATGTTGTGGTCGCCGAGCATGGTGGTCGTCAGGCGGACGATCCGCTCGAAGCCCCGCATCAGGTCGAAACCCGTTTCCGCGCCGCGTTCGATGTGTTCGGCATGCCAATGCGCCCTGTCGTCCAGTCCGTAGAACACGATGGGGCAGGCGAGACCCGCGGCGAGGCTGCATGCGTGCGTCTCCCCGCTGTTGACGACCAGAAGCCCGTCGGCCGGCAAGGAGCCGAGCAGGGTGCGAAACGGGGCGAGATAGTCCGCATGCGTCGGGAAGACATTGATGTGGTCGTGGGTTGCCGAGGTGAGCAGGACGTTCCTTGCGTTGTAGAGCAGGAATTTCGAACGGTTGTCCCAGTTCGACGCCGGATACTCGTCGCCTTCGAGCACGAATGTCTCGCCCTGGCCGCGATGGGCGTGGGTATCGAACCCGTTGGTGATCTCGCCGATGAAGTAGCTGGGGTCCCTGTCCGCGACCCGCAGGCACCACGCCAGCAGGGCGGTGCAGGTCGACTTGCCGTAGCTGCCCGCCGCAACGATGGTCGCTGAATTGGCGGTCATGTCGTGCAGCAGATCCGCAAACGACCGGACCGGCTTGCCCGAATCCATCGCGGCGCGGACTTCTTCATTGTTCTCGGGGGTCAATTTTGCGTTCTTGCCGATCACGATGATTTCGGCGTCATCGGGAATATTCTCTTTGTGGTACCCTTCGGCGAACGGGATCTTCTCGCTCTTCAGGTAATCGCTGACCGGCGGATAGAATCCCTCGTCGGACCCGGTAATCCGCACGCCCATCTGCCTGAGCAGCAGCGCCGTCGCGCTCATGCCTTTCCCGGCGATGCCAATGAAATGCGCTTTCGAAAAATTCATCGATCCCCCAGATGCGAGCCCGCCCTGCGATGCCGGCGCCCTGCCGCGTTACGCCACCTGCACCTCGACGGAGCCCAGCCCCTCGAGCTCGAACCGATAGCGCGCGGCGGCGTCCGGAAACACGGTTTTCATGACCGCGCCGGTCATCACCACCTCGCCGGCTTTCAGCCCCGCGCCCCGCGCCGCCAGTTGCGTGGCGAGCCACGCCACCGAATTGAAGGGATGGCCGAGGATGTCGCGGCCGTGGCCTTCGCCGATCGCGACCCTGTCCCTGCTGGCGCGGCCGGGCACATCGGCCAGATCGGGCCATGTGGCCGAAAATTCCGACAGCACGATGCCGGCGTTCCAGGAATTGTCCGCCACCAGCGACTTGACGTCGAGGCCGGCATAGTCGGCGCTGCGATCGTCGACGATTTCGATCGCGGCGCAGACGTCGCCGATATGCGGCGCGATCGTCTTGGCGGTGAACGGTGTGCCCGTGGCGGGCACGTCCGATTTGAGCCGAACCGCGACTTCGAATTCGAGGCCGAGCCGCCCGTAATCCGCGCGCCGGACGCTCGCTCCCGACTGCATGACGCGTTTGGCCAGCACGACGCCCGCGATCGGATGGTCGATCCCGCAGAATGTCTGCATCGCCGCTGACGTCAGCCCGACTTTGTAGCCGACGGGATCGCCGTGCTGCCCCCGCAGCAGCATGACGAACCTCTGCTGAATATCATAGGCGTCCGCGACGCTGGCGGGCCGGTCCGGTGGATCAAGTGACTTGAACTGCACATTGGCTTTGTGTGCTGCGAGCAGCGTTTCGGCTGCGCGCCGGGCGGCGAGTTCGTCCATCGGTTATCTCCCCCAGCAAATCTTGGCGTTCACTTGAGCGGGATGATACCGGAAATTGGCGCGGAAAACCCGTCTTCTCTCCCAATCTCCCCGGCATGCGCGGGGAGATCTGCTTCACGCAAGGTTCACGGTGCAGTTGCCGTCGAGATGCGGCGGCCTATTCGGCAGGCACCGAATGTGTGCCAACACGGGATGGCGCGGCTCTGGCTTTCGCCAGTTCGCGGGCGCGGCGCTTGCGTGACCAGATAACCACGCCGGTGACCGACAGCGCCGCGACCACCAATCCCATCAGCGAGATCAGGATGCGGCCGGGCAATCCGAGAATGCGGCCGGAATGCACGGGGAACTGGGCCTGTACGAAGATGTCCGCCGCCGTTCCGACCCATGGCAGCCGCTCGCCGAGCAGGCGTCCATCAAGCCCGTCATAGTACAGCCGCGATGGCCCGACGCCGCCGACGCCATGGTCGTCGTCCGGGTTGAAGAAGCGCGGACTGTAGATGCCGTATTGGGTCGAATAGGCGACCGCGCCGATCGGAGTGGTCCAGCCCCGCCGTCGTGCTTCGGCCTCGGCGCGTTCGATGATATCGGCGTAGGACAATTTCGGCACGATCGGCCGGTCGAGCGGCGCCGCGACGCGCTGCTCGAACGGGCTCGGCGTGTAGTTCGAGACGCTGCGCATGATCGGCGAGAACACCTCGAAATACAAGTTCAGCGAGAACGCCGTGAAAGCGATGATGAACAGCAGCGCCCAGGTCCACAGGCCGAAAGCGCGATGAATGTCGAAGTTGATGCGATAGGCGCTGCCTGATGTCTTGATCTTCCAAGCGGGCATCCAGCGCGCCATGAAGCCGCGATCGAGTTCACGCGCGACGGCAGCGGGGCGCGCGGCGCTGGCACGCCGTCGGGGCGGCAGGGTCAGATAGAAACCGATAAAGCAATCAATCGTCCAGATCACCGCGATGATGCCGAGCAGGCGGATGCCCCAGCGGTTGCTGCCCCAGAATTCCGGGATGTGCATGGTGTAATGCAGCCGGTACAGAAACGAGACAAGATTGGCCCTGGTGACGGGCCATGCCACGCCGACATGGCGCCGCCCCATTTCCTCTCCGGTATGCGGATCGAGAAAGATCTGGTTGTAGTCGAGCGCGAAGCGTTTGCCGGTTGCCGGATCGACGCGCGGCGCGACGAAGAACGACAGGCTTTCCTGCGGCTTGGGCGCCATCACCAGATAAGTGACCTGTGCGCGCGGATCCCGCTGCTCGATCAGTTTCGCCAGCTCCACCGACGGGCGCACCTGCCCCTCGGTGGCGACATCGAGGAACTGCCTGTTGAGCCAGTCGTCGATTTCGTGGTCCCATGAGATGATGGCCCCGGTGATGCCGGAGAAGAACAGGAACGCCGCCGTGACGAGTCCGAACCAGCGATGGAGGATCGTCGAAATCGTTCGCATCGCTGGCTCCTGTCGTTGCGGCGTCGGCGGGTCGCTTTATTTGGTGTAGATCGCCGGGCGAGCCGCATCGAGCGCGGGGTTGAGGTCCGCCGTGAGCGAGAACAGGAAGGTGCGCGGTGCGCCACGGCTCAGGAAGCCGCGCGCCGAAGACGCCCAGTAGTCGTCGCCCATCACGTTCTCGATGTTGAATCGCGCGACCATCGGCGTGCGATCGAACATGAAAGCGTAGCGCGCACCGAGGTCGAGGCGGGTCCATTCCGGAATCTGCTTGGTGTTGTCGGCCGTCACGAACTGCGACGACGTGTAGATGACCCGTCCGTTCAACGCAAAGCCGGGCACGTAGGGCACATCGGCGTCGAGGCCGAAGGTCAGCGAGACGTCCGGCGCACCGAACGCGGTCTTGCGGTCGTTGATCCCGCCGGCCGTCTTTTCCAGTTTGCCGTCGAGCAATGTGACGCCGCCGAGCGCGCGCAGGCCCGGCTTCAATTCGCCGAAGATGGTGTATTCGATGCCCCGGTTGCGTTGCTCGCCGGCGATATCGAAGCGCCGCGTCGTCGGATCGGTGATCCCCGTTGGTTGCGTGATGTCGAAGAAGGCCAGCGTCATGCCGATCGATCCGAAATCGTATTTCGCGCCGACTTCCTTGCTGACCGACATGATCGGCGCAAAGATCTGGCCGACATTGCTGCTGCCGACCGGAGCTACCGGGCCACGCGTGAAGGCCTCGATGTAATTGGCGTACAGCGACAGTTTCTCCAGCGGCTTGACCACGATGCCGGCCGAAGGCGTCACTTTCGATTTGTCGTAAGCGGCGGTCTGGACGCCCGCAAGCGAGAAGCCCTGGCCGGCGATCTCCTGGTGCCGGGCACCCACGGTCAGCTGAACGCGGTCGTTGAGCGCGTACATCGTGTCCGTGAGCGCAATGCCGCTCAGCTGCAGCGCCGAAGAGCTGCCGGTGTTGGGGCCCGTAAGCGCCGGCCTTGCCGGATTGTTGGTCCGGTAGATATTTCCGGTGAATCCGGCGGGCGAGAGCAGGGTCGGTATCTGCGATTTCTGGTCGAGATAGGTTCCGGCCACGACGACCTTGTGGGTGATCGGTCCGGTCGCGAATTTGGCGCGGACGCCGGCTTCGGTGGAGATCGTATGGCTGTTGACCAGGTAATAGGACGTCGTCGCGTTATAGGCTCCGGATGCATTCTGCACCGTCGGTGTAAACGTCAGGCCGTCGAACTTGTTGTCGGCTCCGCCGACCGCGCCGAAGATCGTGAGGTTGGGCGCGAGGTCGTATTCGGCGCGTCCGAGACCGTAGGTGTTGATATTGTCCACATAGGTCCAGGGCGGGGCGATGTTGGTATCGGCCTTCGGCGCCGCTGGCACCGGGCTTGCCGGCGCCACCATGACGAAGCTGGCCGTGCGGGTGTCGCGCTGGTTCTGGCGGCCGAAATCGGCGGTCGCGCGGAAACGGTCGCTGCGATAATCCGTTGAGACCGCGAACGCGCCGATGGTGTGGCCGTTGTCCTTCACGACGCTGTCGCCGCCCCTGTAGACGCCGTTGACGCGGACACCGAATTCCTTTTCCGGCCCGTAACGCCGGCTGTAGTCGATATGCGTTCCGCCCGTCGAGTTGGTCGCGTACGAGCCGGTGATGCTGGTGATCGGGAACTCGGCGGCGCGCTTCGGCACCACATTGATCGCGCCGGCGATATTGCCGGACAGCGAGACGCCGTTCAGGAACGCGTTCGGTCCCTTGAATATCTCGACGCGTTCGGCGAATTCGGCCGGGAAGGTGTTGTCGGGAATGATGCCGTAGAGCCCGTCATAGAGCACTTCGGCATTCAGGATATGAAAGCCGCGGATGACATACTGGTCGTAGTAGCTGCCGCGTGCCGAGTGGCTTCTGACCGACGGATCGGCCGCGATGATGTCGCTGAGCGACGCCGCCTGCGTGTTCTTGATGTGCTGCGAGGTGATGTTGGTGACGCTGAACGGCGTGTCGAACACGCTGCGATTGCCGAGCAGGCCGACGCGGCCGCCGGTAGCGACCTGGCCGCCGGCATAGGACGGCGGCGGCGCGCCGAGCTGCGCGGTCGAGTTGAAGCCGCCGGGCCGGTCGGCGACGGGGACTTGCGGCACGGCCGGCGCGGCGCGTCGCGCGGTCGCGCGCGGGGACGTCGTCGCAGCGCGCCGCGTCGTTGCCGCGCGTACAATCCTGTTCGGTGGGTCCACCGTGATCGCCGGGAGCGAGGACTGTGCCTGCACCCCCTGGATGGAATTGAGCGACAGCGCGAGGTAGCTGACGGCACCAAGGCACACTGCCTGCTTCAAGTTCTTCACGACGCAACACGCCCCCACATCGTCGCCCGCGGCGACGTTCGCATCGGGACTTACATGAGGTGTTCCGGCCCGCACAGCGAGCGGCGGCTAGAATAGTTCGAGATCAATGTGGATTCAGCACCGCCGTGGCTGCCCTGGTTGCGACAGCACTTTTCTGCAATTTTGTTTGTCGGCTCCACCCGATTGAGTTTAGAAGGCTTCTATCCGATCGGCCTTGGACCGCGTCTTGGACCGCGTCGCGGCGCGAGATCGGGGCCCGGTTGCGGGAGCACCGCCGGCACGCCGGCATGGTGTTCCAGCAGCATCATCTGATCGGCCGCCTGTCGGTGCTCGACCGCGTCGGTCTTGCGGATCGCGCGCTGCACCGCGCCGATCAGCTTTCCGGCGGGCAGCCGCAGCAAATCCTGGCGTTCACTTGGGGTGGACGATACCGGAATTGGCGCGGAAAACCTGTCTTCTCTCCCAATCTCCCCGGCATGCGCCGGCCGCTCAACCGTTGCGGAAGCTATAGGCGTAACCGTTGATCGCCGGTGCGCCACCAAGATGGGCGTAGAGGACCTTCGATCCCTCGGGAAAATAGCCCTTCTTCACGAGATCGATCATGCCCTGCATGGATTTACCTTCATAGACGGGATCGGTGATCATGCCTTCGAGGCGGGCGCACAGGCGGATAGCCTCCTTCGTTTCCTGCGACGGAACACCATAGGCGGGGTAGGCATAATCCTCGATCAGAACGACATCCTGTTCGACGATTTCCAGGCCGAGTTCGACGAGGTCGGCGGTGTTCCGCGCGATCTCGAGTACCTGCGCCCTGGTCTGCGCCGGAGTGAAAGACGCGTCGATGCCGATCACCTTGCGCGCGCGGCCGTCTTTGGCGAAGCCGACCAGCATGCCGGCATGGGTCGAACCGGTGACGGTGCAGACGACGATGTAGTCGAAGGCAAAACCGAGTTCCTTCTCCTGCGCGCGCACTTCTTCGGCAAAGCCGACATAGCCGAGGCCGCCATACTTGTGCACCGAGGCACCCGCCGGAATCGCATAGGGCTTGCCGCCCTTGGCCTTCACGTCCGCGATCGCCGCTTCCCAGCTTTCCCGGATGCCGATGTCGAACCCTTCGTCGACCATTTCGACATCGGCGCCCATGATCCGGCTCAGCAGGATATTGCCGACCCGATCGTAGACGGCATCCTCGTGTGGCACCCAGCTTTCCTGAACCAGCCGGCATTTCATGCCGATCTTCGCCGCGACGGCGGCAACCATGCGCGTGTGGTTCGACTGCACTCCGCCGATCGAGACCAGTGTGTCGGCGTTGGAGGCAATCGCATCGGGGATGATGTATTCGAGCTTGCGCAGCTTGTTGCCGCCGAAAGCCAGTCCCGAATTGCAGTCCTCGCGTTTCGCGTAGAGCTCGACCTTGCCGCCCAGATGGGCGCCGAGGCGCTCCAGCTTCTCGATATGGGTAGGTCCGAAAGTGAGGGGATAGCGTTCGAACTTCTCCAGCATGCAAGGTGCCCTTCTGCCTGTTGTTCCGGTGCGCCGGAAACTAACATTGTCGGCGAGAGAGGTGCTCCCGAAGTCATCCGGAATATTGCTCTACTCCAATGGTTTTGGTATAGAAAGGAAGAAATACTTCGAATTTATCATTGAATAATGGAAGAATATTCCGTGCACAGAAAGCTCGACCGGATCGACCTCAAGATGCTGCGTCTGCTTCAGGGCAATGGCCGGCTCTCCAACGCCGAACTGGCGCAACGGGTCGACGTCAGTCCGGCAACATGTCACCGCCGCACCCAGTCGCTGTTCGAGCAAGGCTGCATCAAGAACGTTCGCGCGATGATCGTGCCGCAAAAGGTCGACAGGGGCGCGCTGGTCATGGTCGGCGTCGTTCTCGATCGCTCGACACCGGAGAGTTTCGCGGCGTTCGAGAAGGCCGTCGCGAAACTGAAATTCGTCCTCGATTGTCACCTCGTCGCCGGCGATTTCGATTATTTCCTGAAGATCAGGGTCAAGGACATGGCGGACTTCAACCGGATTCATGGCGATCAGTTGATCGCACTACCCGGCGTTCGGCAGACCCGGACGTTCTTCGTCATGAAGGAAGTCGTCGACAACGCTCCGCTGGAATTTTGATCCGGCAGCGATCGGGTCGCGAAGGAGGCAAAGGTTCACGCCTGGGCGTGCCGCATGACGCGCGGCTTCATTCCGAGTGGCGGCAAGATAGACGCAATTCGAGCTGCTATACTCTTGCGGCTGGTGGAACCTAACATTGACGGCCGGAGCTTCGCGTCGGGTGCGCGCGGCTCGGCGATGCCAATCGGCGTTCGTGCTCGAACAGCGCAAGCAAGACTGGTGCCCTGGCCGGAATCGAACGAGCACTCCTTGCGGAACTCGATTTGCTTGGCCCGTCTACCCACGCTGTCATTCCCCCGTCACGGGCACTTGATAGTCGGACTGAGTGAACGGTGGACCGTTTTGTTCGGAACAGCCGAACATCAGCTTCTGTTCTCCGGGGTTCGACATGTTATCGCTCTTGAATGTGGCCGTTACATATCCCAACGGCGTGGTGGCGCTGCGGCCGACGTCAGCGGTGTTCCAGCGCGGGAAATTCATCGTCCTTCTCGGCACCTCGGGGGCGGGCAAATCGACATTGCTGCGCAGCCTGAACGGGCTGGTGCGACCGACCTCCGGCGAGGTTCGCGTCGAAGGCCGCGGATCGATCTTCGCCAGCCGGGCCGGGTTGCGGGCGCATCGGCGGCGCACCGGCATGGTGTTCCAGCAGCATCATCTGATCGGCCGCCTGTCGGCGCTCGACAATGTGCTGACCGGACGGCTGGCCGCGCATGGCGCGCTGCGCTCGATGTTTCCCTTGCCGCGCGCCGACCGCCTGCTGGCGCTGGAGGCGCTCGACCGGGTCGGCCTGGCCGACCGCGCGCTGAACCGCGCCGACCAGCTTTCCGGCGGGCAACAGCAGCGCGTCGGAATCGCGCGCGCCATGGCCCAGAAGCCGGAGATCATGCTCGCCGACGAGCCGGTCGCCAGCCTCGATCCCGCCACCTCGGTCCGGGTGCTGGAAGACCTGCACCGGATCAGCCGCGAGGACGGCATCACCGCGATCGTCAGCCTGCATCAGGTCGATCTGGCCCGCCAGTTCGCCGATCACATTATCGGCCTCGCCCAGGGGCGCATCGTTTTCGACGGCCCGCCCGATCAGCTCGGGTCCCACACGCTCGATCATATCTACGCGACGGAACGCCGGAGCCTGGCGCACGCCGCCTGATCGCACCCTTTAACAGGATGGAGAAAGTACATGATTCAACGCCGTGATTTCCTGTTGGCTTCGGTCGCGACCGGCCTCTGCGCGCTCGCCGGCCCCGCATTCGCCGACAAGGCCAACCCCGACAAGCTGCGCATCGCGCTGCTGCCCGACGAGAATGCCGCGACGATCATTCAGAACGCGCAGCCGCTCAAGGCGTATCTGGAGGGCGTGCTCAAGAAGCCGGTCGAGATCATCGTCACCACCGATTACTCCTCGATGATCGAGGCGATGCGTTTCGGGCGGATCGAAGTCGGATATTTCGGCCCGTTCTCCTACGTGCTCGCCAAGTCGAAGGCGACGGAAATCGAGCCGTTCGGAGTGGGCGTCGAAAAAGGCAAGCCCAATTACCAGTCGATCCTGATCGCCACCGCGGACGGTCCGGTGAAGGAAATCGCCGACATCAAGGGCAAGCCGTTCGCGTTCGGCGACCGTGCCTCGACCTCGAGCCATCTGGCGCCGCGCGCGCTGCTCGCCAAGAAGGGTCTGATCGGCGATGCCGATTACAAGGTCGTCCATCTCGGCCAGCACGATGCGGTCGCGCGCGCCGTCGCCGCCGGGCAGGTGCCGGCCGGGGCGCTGTCCGAAGCGATCTATCGGGTTCTGGTCGAGACCAAAAAAGTCGATCCCGCAAAACTCAGGCAGATCGCGCTGTCCGATCCGATTCCGAACTATCCGCTGACGATGCAGGGCTACCTGAAGCCCGAACTCAAGGACGCCATCAGGAAGGCGTTCCTGGAACTGAAGGATCCGGCCATCCTGAAGCTGTTCCGCGTCGAAGCCATCGCGGCGGCCACCGACAAGGATTACGACGTGCTGCGCGACATGGCGAAGGTGCTGCAACTCGACATCGCCAAGCTATAGTACCGACGATGTCAGATGGGTGACTCGCTACTGCCGATGCTTCGAGACGCTCGCGTTGCTCGCTCCTCAGCATGAGGTTCTTATGCTTCAACAGGTTACCCTCATCCTGGGGAGCATCGCAAAGCGATGCGTCTCGAAGGATGGGCTTCAATACTGACTCATGATTCCAGGTACGTGATGAAATCCGCTTCGCAGACCTTTGACGCCATTCTCGCCGACCAGAGACGCTCCGCCCTGCGCGGGGCGGGACTGGTCGCGCTGATCGTCGCCGCCTGTATCGCCGCGCTGGCGGCAACCGGCTTTTTCGATGCGCAGCGCTTCATCGAAAGCGGGCCCGCGATCTCCACGCTGGCCTCGGAAATGGTGCCGCCCGATTTCAGCCGCTGGCGGACGTGGTTGCGGCCGCTGCTGGATACGCTGGCGATGTCGATCGCGGGCACCGCGCTCGCGGTGGTGTTCTCCCTGCCGCTGGCGCTGCTCGCCGCGCCCAATACCAGCCCGCATCCGGCGGTCTATCTGGCGGTGCGGACCTTGCTCGCCTTTCTGCGTTCGGTGCCGGAAATCATCCTCGGCGTGCTGTTTGTCGCCGCGGTCGGCTTCGGCGCGCTGCCGGGCGTTCTCGCGCTGGCGCTGCATTCGGTCGGCATGGTCGGCAAGTTCTATGCGGAGGCGATCGAGCACGTCGATCCCAAGCCGCTGGAAGCGGCGCGCGCCGCCGGCGCGACGCCGATGCAGGTCATCATGCACGCGGTGTTGCCGCAGGTGCTGCCGCAGCTGACCGATGTCACCATCTACCGCTGGGAATATCATTTCCGCGCCTCCGCCGTGCTCGGCATCGTCGGTGCCGGCGGAATCGGTTTCGAACTGATCGCGGCGCTGCGGCTTTTGAATTACGACCAGGTATCGGCCATCCTGCTTTCGATCCTCGCCTGTGTCGTGATGGTCGACAGTGTCGGCGCATATTTGCGCAAGTCACTCAAGTAAGTGTGCATCGATGACGAAATCGCCCCTCGTTGTCCTGACCAGCCGGGTTTTCCCGGAAACGCGCGCCGCGCTCGAACGCGTCGCCCGGATCGACGCCAATGAGGGTTCCGAACCGTGGAGCCAGGATGAAGTGATCGAACGGTGCCGGGAGGCGACTGGGCTGATGGCCTTCATGACCGACCGCATCGACCGGGAATTTCTGGAACGATGTCCCGAACTGAAAGTCATCGGTGCCGCGCTGAAGGGCTATGACAATATCGACGTCGATGCCGCGCGCGAACGCGGTATCCTGGTCACCATCGTGCCGGACCTTTTGACCGAGCCGACCGCGGAACTGGCGATCGGATTGATGATCGCGCTCGGGCGGCACATTCCGCTCGGCGATGCCGGCATTCGTCGTCAGGGCTTCGCCGGCTGGCGGCCTCAATTGTATGGCACGGGCATCGGCAACTCGACGGTCGGGATCGTCGGGTTCGGTCTGGTCGGCCAGGCCATCGCGCGCCGGCTCCTGGGATTCGGCTGCCGCATCGTCGCATTCGACAGCCGGCCCTTCGGCGCAATATCCGGCATCGACCGGGCGCCATTGGATGACGTCTTGAAGCTGTCCGATTTCGTGGTGCTGGGCCTGCCGCTGACGGAAACCACCACCGGATTGATCGATGCGCGGGCCATCGGCCGGATGAAGCCCGGGGCGTTGCTGGTCAACCCCGCGCGCGGCTCGCTGGTCGATGAAGCCGCGGTGGCCGATGCGCTCGAGAGCGGTCATCTCGGCGGCTATGCCGCCGACGTGTTCGAATGCGAGGACTGGGCGCGACCGCAGCGGCCGATGTCGATCGATGCGAGACTGACCGCGCCGGGGGCGCGGACCGTGTTGACGCCGCATATCGGATCGGCCGTGACGTCGGCGCGGCGCGAAATCGAACTGTCCGCTGCGTCGAGCATCCTGCAAGCCCTGGCAGGCCAGCCGCCCGCCGGGCTCCTCAATATCGAGAAAACAGAGACCGCCGCATTGACCGCATAAAATGCTGAACCTGACCCACGCCCGCACCTTCCTCACCGTGATCGCCGCCCGCGGCGTTCGCGCCGCCGCGCGCCAGCTCGATCTGGCGCCGTCGACCATCGTGGATCACATCCGTCAGCTCGAAGAGGTTGTGGCAGCACCCCTGGTGCTGCGCCGGCGCGGCGGCGCGATGCTGACCGACCAAGGCGCGCGTTTCCTGCCGCTGGCGCGTTCGCTGGTGGAGACAGCCGGCCGCGTGCGCGGCCTGGTCCAGCTTCCGACGCTGCGCGTCGCCGCATCGAGCAATGTCGGCACCTATCTGCTGCAGCCTCATCTGGCTGCCTTCCGGCGCGGCGCCGGCATTCCGGTCGAGCAATGGATCGGATCGAACGGCGATGTCATCGCCCGGCTGGAACGCGGCGAAGCCGATCTCGCCGCCATGGAATGGTGGGACGGCAGGGAAGGTTTTGTCGCGCGCACCTTTGCGCGCGAGCCGCTGGTCGTCATCGTCGCGCCCGATCATCGCTGGGCCGGGCTCGGCTCCGTGTCCGTGGCCGAGCTGCAAGGCGAGCCATTGCTGGGTGGCGAATCCGGCACCGGCACCGGGCATGTGCTGCGCAGCCAGTTCGGACCATCCGCGAACTCCCTGATGATCGTCGATGGCTTCGGCAGCACCGAGGCCGTCAAGCGCGCGGTCCGCGCCGGTGGCGGCGCGTCGATCGTGATGCAATCCTCGGTCGCCGACGAAGTCGCGGCGCGGCGGCTGGTGGCGCTGCGTGTCGAAGGGGTCGACCTCACCAAGGAGATTCAACTGATCGTTCCCGACGCGTTGCCGCCGACCGCGCCGGCGATGGCGATGTTCGAGGCGTCGCGGAACTGGGCAATTAGCGCACCGCCACCGTAATCCGGAACGGAACTTACAGGCTTTGAGAGAATTTGCTCTTTTTACCGTGAAGGAGAGCATTTATGTCCAGCACGTTCGATCGCGTCCCGGCTCATACGAGCGAAGAAATAAATCAACAAATCCGGAACGATATTCGGGAACGCGTGCACCAGCTCGCAATGCATCCCGAAGCCATTCCGCGTCGGCTCCGAGAGCTCCGTGAGGAATGGGATATCGAGCGGGCCATCGAGGCGAATGCATCCGCTCTTGCCTTCACCGGCGTTATACTTGGCGTTACCCGAGACAGCAGGTGGCTTGCGCTTCCTGCACTGGTAACCGCGTTTCTGTTTCAACACGCGATCCAGGGTTGGTGTCCTCCGGTGCCAGTCCTGCGCCGCATGGGATTTCGAACGGCTCACGAGATCGAGCAGGAACGCATGGCGCTGAAAGCGCTGCGCGGAGATTTCAATGCGGTAACGACCCAGCAGGACAAGCCTGGTGCAGCGTTGGCGGCGGCGGGCCTGTGACCCTCCTTACAGCTTTGTGCTCGCCAATGACAAACCATGCGCTGCTATGACGAGATGATGTCCCGGTTGTGAGGGGAATGCTGACCTCCCGATTGAGTATCCTGACTTCTCAGTTTGACCCTAGGCGGACATTCTACACATTCATCGGGCTGACGCCGGTCCTCCTCGCCAACCGCGAAGCAAGGTCAAATCGTATCGCCCGAGCCACCCTTCGGCTTGGCGACGAGCTGATAAACATCAAGGCAATCGAGCTTGCCCTTGACGCGATGCGATCCCCGGCTGACGAGATGGAAGCCGTCGGGCAGGATTTCAAAAACCTCCCGGCTGACCAGGGTGATCGACTCGGCGTCAGGATCAACCGACTTGCCAAGGCTCTCTAAACGTTGGGTTGCGTTCACGGCGTCGCCGACGATCGTGTAATTAATCCGGTTGGGCGCGCCGATGTCGCCGACCACTACTGTTCCCATGTGGATGCCGATCCGAATGCGAACCGGCTCGAGTCCCGCAGCGGTCCGTCGTCGGTTTTCCGCGGCTATCTCGAGCTGTATGGCAAGGGCTGCTCGGCAAGCCGACGCTGCCGGGTTCTCTACCCGCCCTGGGGCACCCCAGAAGGCCATGACGGCATCCCCGATAAATTTGTCTATGGTGCCGCCTTCCTGTTCGACGCAGGCGGCGACGAGGGCGAGGTGATGATTGATATACTCGGCGACCTCGCGAGCGGTCAGTTTCTCACATGCTGCGGTGAAACCCACGATGTCGGTAAACATGATGGCGAGTTCGCGCTCCTCCGTACCCGCGCCGACCCGGCCTTCCTTGACGAGGCGCGTTACCAACGTTCGCGGAACGTAGCGGCCGAAAGCCCGCAGTCCGTCGAGCATCGCGTTGAACGAATGCGCCAGGTCGTTGATTTCGCGAAAGCGGCTGTACTCCAGGGGAGCTACCTTGTCGAAGTCCAGAGTGCCTATGGCGGCAGCGCTTCTCGCTGCCCGGCGGATCGGACCTGAGATTGTCCCGGCCATCAGCGCGGCCGCGATCAGGGATGCCCCGAGCATGAAAAGCGCAATGACCGATGCCCAGTAGAACAGCCGAAGAGGCGCATCGACGGCCCGCGCCAGAACGTAGGCACCCGTCGAGATCGGCAGGTCGCCGTAACCGGAAATTTCCTGGGCAAAGATGAAATAGAGTTCACCATCGACCGCCTGCTGACGCGCCACGGCTCCGGGCGGCGGCGTTATGCCGGCCGTGTCGAGCGGCTGCGCGCTCGAATAATTTTCGATTACCCGATCCCCAAACGTTCGGAGAGTGTGTAGCGGAACGTCTTCGGACGCCTTCCGGTTTCCATCGAGCATCGCCCGATGTGCAAGAATGCGGTCTCGCCCGTACAGCATGAAGGCGGCGGATCGCGGTGGCTCGCTCAGTTCCTTTACAAGGATCGAAAGTGCCCGGGTCGAGACCGCGAGAGTTACGAACCCCAGGTACACGTCTCCTTTTCGAATCGGGACGCGATAGTTCAGAGAAGTCGTCTGTGCCCTCTCGCGATAGACCGGCGGTCCCCAATAGGCGTCTTTGCGGAGCCGGATTTCATCGGCAATCTCCGCAAGCTGGCGGTCTCCTGTGATGTCCGGATGGTCCAGTTGTAGCGTCGTGTTGGACGCGCCGCGCACGACGCGCAATGCCTTGCCGCTGGGATCGGCGAGGATAAGTCCCCCGATCTGAGGAGCCGCCGCCATGGTGCCGCTGATAAAATCGTCAAGTGCAGGTTCGAAGAGTTTATAGCGACCGTCGCCGATTGCATCTGCAATGAAAGTGGCCTGATCGACGGCCGCATCAAGGTGCCGCCGCAGCGCTATCTCCTGTATGGAAAGCCCTCGCGCGATGAGGCGGGTGGCAAACTCCTGCACGATGGCGCGGCCGGTGACCCAGTTCACCGCTACAATCAAGCCGGCCGACAGCAGTACCAGCAGTCCTATGCTCAGCATCAGCGTCGGCATAAGTGCCAGGTTGCCTGGTTTCAGTTCCCCGGACACGATGCGTTTGGGTGCGGGATCGGTCATTCGCGTCGGCGCGGATTTCATCCGTCTCCTCTCGTGCGTGCGCTCTGTCGCAACCATTCGAAAGCCAGCGCCATCCCGATAGTGGCATATCCAGCAACCGCGATCCACAACGCCTCGTGAATGATATTATTACCACGGATTTCTCCTCGACGTTGGCGTGTTTCTTCGCACGATGCAGGAGCACTTTGGCCTTGTCTCAGGCATCATCGGCGTTGACCGGGAGCAAGTACCTGGCAGCTCTAGCCGGCGGCCGCCACTTGGTTGCGACATTGCTGGAGCTGGAGCCCGAGTTCTACGCTCGGCACCTGACGGAAGCCGGATCATGGCCTGAGGCAATCCAGGCATGGCGGAGCGCGGCGCATCGCGCCGCGCGGCGGTCGGCGGCGGAGGAAGCTGTCGCGCTGTTCCGGCGTGCCATCGAACTCGTAACTCGCGTGGAAGGCGCGACGGAGCGCGATGCGATCGAGCTGGACTTGCGAATAGGGTTCGGATCGGCCCTGATGGCAGTTCACGGTTTTGGTGCTGAGGCCGTCGGAGCAGCCTTTGCGCGGGCGCACGAACTCTCCGTGCGCGTCTCTATGAAAGCAGAGGTCCTGCTTGAACTAGGACGCCGATCCGAAGCAGCCTCTCTCCTCGATAGTTTATTGCGGCGGGTCGAAGGAGGGCCGACGACCAAGTCGGAGTTGCTCAGGTTGCGCGGCATCCAATCAGCACGAGGGTGCAATAGACCTGGCCGAGACGTTTTTTCGTCAATCCCAAGAGCTTGCAAAAGTCCAAGGCGCGCGCCTGTTTCAACTTCGCGCAGCTTCAGACTTGGCGCGGCTTTACCTGGATCAAGGAGAGTCGGCCAAGGCGCGCGCCGCTCTTGAGCCCATCTTCACATCGTTCGATGAGGGCTTTGATGCATCAGATCTGCTGGATGCGAAGAGCGTCCTCGATCGGTGCAACTAACTGGATCGTGCAATTGGACCAATCGCCGCCAGATAAGATGCGCTCATGTAGGCAGCGGAGAAACGGCTTCGGCCAAGAAATACGGCTAGGAATAAATTCCTTGGTGCCCCTGACCGGAATCGAACTGACAGCATAACGCTTTGTTTTTACACCATTTCCTAAATCATAAATATCACTTACTCACAGGTCTACTCACAGTCCTGATGTGAGGCTGCGGTGCTCAATGTGGCGCTTTGGGCTCCTGTGCGATTTAGGCGCGCTGCGGAGGTCAGGTCTGCTGGTCGGAGAAGAGCGAAAAATGTTCGCGGGCGTGAAGCATCGTGGTGCAATGCCACCGACCAGGATGATGAATGCTCGTCTCATCGGTGACAGCGTTCGAAAAATTGCTTGAACGTTTTCCGGCTGTTCCGCATCGGCAACGGCACTTTCCGTCCGTCGATGCCAATGCCGATCGTTGTCGCTTGGGCGAGATCCTCAAAGATAGGATCGTTGAATGTCGTGTCGAACACGACGATGCTACCGTCGTCAGTCATCTTGTCCTGCACGGTGCCGCGATAATCGACCGTCGCCGCATCGGCGGTGATCGTCACTTTGGCCTTGCTGCCGGCCACGAGCCGGCCCGGACTATCCACCGAGACCCGCACGCCGCCTTGCGGAACGCAGAAGAAGAGGGCGCCGACGTATTCGGTCGTGGAGTAATCGGGGAAGATCAGACCCATCTTCACGCCGTCTGCGCCTTCGCTCACGGCCCAGTACCCATAGGGGCCGTCGCCCGCGTCGGCGGCCGGACCTCGGCTCGGCCCGTCCCGGGACGGGGCGTGGCGCGCGCGAGACTCGTCAACCCTTTGCCGAATGTCTGCCATCTCCGCACCGGGAAACCTCTCGCCCCAGCGCGCGAGTTCCGCGTCGATGTCGAAGCTTTCGACCGGCGAGAATCCGCGTGCGGTGATCGCGACCCTTTGGCCCTGATTCAGCAGGATCGTCCGGCCCGTCGCCTTCGAACGGACCTCGATGGCGCCTTGCAGGACGGCGGCGGTGTCGCCGGCCCCGGGTGAGGTGCCGACCGCGAAGATCGTACCCCTGGCCCCCGCGATCGCCTGCGACATCTCCACCTCCATGGTGCCATCCTTCAACATCTTCCTGACGTTCTTCAGGATGTTGCCGGCGACCAGCCGGACCATCGAATCGCGCTCAGGCGGCGTCGTGATGACGATCTCCGACTCCGGCTTCATCAGGAACGTCGACAGATCGGCAAACCCGATGATCGCGGTGCTGTCTTCGGAGGTTCGGACATGATCGCCGACACGGAGCACGGTGCCGAGCTTCGCGAAGCGCCACTCCTTCTCTCCATCGTGGCGAACCTCGATTTCGCCCGAGAGGGAGCTGAATCGGGCGCCGCTATCCCTCGCAGCCGGCGGAGCGGGTGGTGGCGGAGCGGGTGTCGGTGGAGTGACGGTCGGGCGGCATTGGGCGAGGGCGGCGGATCGCGCGCCGGTTTCGCGCGCCAACTCCTCGTCAGTCGTCGCGGCAGCCTCGCACCAGAGGAAGTGGGGCTGGTAGTCCGCCTGCCAGCGGTCGCCGGTGTAGCCGCATCCCCTGGCGACGTTTTCCGACGCCTGCTTCTTTGCCGCCAGCGCGTATTGGCCGCATTTGATATCGGCTGGATCCTTGGCCGGCGGCGGGGACGGCGGGGCGGCCGCGGCCTGTTGGCGGAACTCGTACTTGTAGAACACGTCTCCGCCCCCGCTTTCGCCGCTGACGTTCATCCACATTGTCAGCTTGTCGCCATCCCGGCCGGCGGGAACGCGGTCGAGCCTGATCTCGCGATCAATGGAGCGCGCAAAGTTCGGATTGTCGAGGAAGCCCTTCAGTTCGACTCCGCCGACCGCGCTCTGCGAGCGGAAATAGAAATAGGCGGCGCCACCCCCGTGATAGGGCACGGGATTGGAATCCCGAGTGATCGAAACGCGGACGACGAGCGGCGTGTCCGGCTGGAGGAGTTGAACGGGCTGGGAGAATTGCCACCGGATCGTGGTGTTCGCCCGCTCTCCGCCCTTGACCCTCCCTTGGCCGGAGCAATCCGCATAGCCCTGCGAGAACCGGGCGGAGCCGTCGGACAGATCGATGGTCTTTCCCGGATAACAGGGAGACTCGGAGATCGGGGGCTTGTCGGTCGTCACCTCGGTCAGAACCCAGGCCCCGGAAGCGGCGGCCGGCAGTGGCACGGCCGCGATCAGGCCGGCGAGCAAGAAAGCACGATACCACATGGGGCGCATCATGAACCTGAAATTCCGTGCAAAGCTGAACGAGACGGTTCGTCTGCACAACGTCATGAAAGGTTGCCACGGCCTGCTTGCACACAACATGAGATAGATCAAAGCAAAGCCACCACCCATCACTGATCATATCAACGGTCGGCTGTGAGGAAAGACCGTGAGAAGCGATCCGCGCACGGGCTATTGGGTATCGTTGAGCGTGGCCGCGATCGCGGTCGCCTGGCTCGGCCTTTTCGCGCTCGACGGGGACGCGCTGCACGACCGGTTGGGAAGCGCCGCTTTCGCGATCACCTTCATTGCGCTCTTCCTCGCCATATCGGCGGTCATCGTGGCGATGCTGTTTCGCCGGTTCGTGCGGGTGCGGAACGATCTCGTCGCGGGCAGCGACGTGGTGGCGCGCTGGACCGTCGACCCCGAGGACTGGCCCGCTTTCGCCGAACATGCCGGCGAGGCGACCCGTGCCGATCACCGCGCGATCCTCGTCGCCATTCTCGCCTTCGACGTGGTGATTTGCAGCGTGCTCGCCGCGATCAATCCGGGCGATGCAACGATCTTCCTCTGGATCGGTCTTGGCATTGCCGCGGTCGGCTGCCTCGGCTGGCTGCTCGGGCGTTGCGCCATGGCCGACCACTTGACGTTCCGAACCGGCGACGTGATCGTCGGGCGGCGTGGCATGTTGGTGAACGGCGTGCTCCACGTCTGGGGCTATGCGGGGGCGCGACTCGACGCGGTTCAAGTCATCGACGACGAGAAACCGAACCGTCTTGCCTTCACCTATTCGTGGATCGCACGAACCGGCCGGCAATACGCCACGGCCTACGCGCCGATTCCGGATGGTTGCAGCATAGGGGCCGATATCCTGGCGCGGATTCGCCCCGAGTCGAATTTTTCAAACGGCTCCCGGGTAACGCCCTCGGCGATCGATCGCCCTGGATAGGCGCGGGCGAGGCTCGTCTCAATCGACTCTTGCAGAAAAATCGACCCGGAACTCACATCATACTGAGAGCCGCTCTGATGCCGCCTAGTCCAACAACGGCAAATTAGCACACAATATCTTGCCGGTTCGAGCATCAACTGCGAGGAACCCATCGATGGTCCCTTTATTGTATTGATCTTTGTCTGCCGTCACGACAACGACGTGAAACTCCCATGCTGGAGTCTTCTTGGCCCCACACGCCTTGGTGTTTCCGTCTTGCGCGAATTGAACTTGCTTGATGTTCTTTGAAACCTCATCAGGCGTTCTTCCATATGGATCGCCCTGCAAAATATTGATTGCTTTGGCGCGCGCCTGCTGTTCCGAAAGAAAGGAGGCAGTGTGAGCGCAGCCTAACATAAGCATGAAAACTGCGGCGGTCGTGGCGACAAGTCGCGTCATGATAGCCTCCAAGACACACTTCTGGGCAACCCCGGGAACAATCGCTCAGATCAATCTGCTTTTTACCAAAATGTCGATCTGATCTCTTGTCCTTGATCAAATGCGCATCATCCGCGTCCGGGCTGTATTTTCTGCGGATTGCAATGCGGCTGCGTAAGGCGGAGCCACCGCGCTACAGCAGCCCCCGCTAAATCCCAGGCTCCGAGCAATTGATGGCCACCGCGCCGACCGCCTTCGAATGAAACTCCGCTGGTCCCCTCGCGGCATTGCGCAGCCGCGATCCACGGGCCATCGAAGCCAAACGCCGGGCTCACCTGCGGACGGCACGCAAGCCGCTGTTGCGATCGATATCGAACCATTTAAGGCCCGAACAGTCTCGGCACGCCTCTTGGCACACTTGAGACATGCCTGAGAGTATCCGTTGATAGGGGGTAGACCGGAAGTAGCCGGGAACGACGCGGATGATCCATCAGCGAGATCGGCCCGCATGCACGCAGGATGGCAGCAACTCGCTCTTTTCAATAAGCGGAGTCAATCTGATTAGAATGAAATAGTTATAGGAAAATAAGCCCTTGGTGCCCCTGGCCGGAATCGAACCAGCACTCCTTGCGGAACTCGATTTTGAGTCGAGCGCGTCTACCAATTCCGCCACAGGGGCATTCGCGACGCCGGCCGGAAGGCGTGGGGTCGCGAAGCCGGCGGAATATAGCGGCCGGGGAGGGCGGGTCAACCCGTTGGTTTGGAAGCGGCTTTCGAGCCGTCTTCGTGGTCCGGAACGGCATGTCAAAGTCGTCTCCCCCGCCCCAAAACACTCCCCTGTGATCGCGCCCTGTCTCGACAGCGCCTTGGCTGCGGGATACGACGCTTTGGCACAGGAGATGACCGTGACGCTGAATGCCATCGCAAGCCAGTCCTATGCGCCTCGGGCCAATCCCGCATTGTCGGCCGCGCTGGCGATCACGGCCATCGCAGCGGCGACGCTGGCGGGGGCGTGGTTCTTTCAGCTGGTGCTGGACATCCGGCCCTGTCCGCTCTGCCTCGAGCAGCGCTATGCCTATTACCTCGCGATCCCGCTCGGCGCGCTGGTGGCGTTCGCCGCCGCCAGGGACACGCCGCGCTCGGTGCTGCTGGCGGGGCTCGCCATTCTCGCGGCTGCCGCGCTCGGCAATGCCTGGCTCGGGGCCTATCACGCCGGCGTCGAATGGAAGTGGTGGCAGGGGCCGACCGATTGCTCCGGCCCGGTGGTCAATCTCGGCAGCGCCGGCAATCTGCTGGAGCGCCTCGACACCGTAAAAGTGATCCGCTGCGACGAGGTGCAATGGCGCTTCCTCGGCCTGTCGCTGGCCGGCTACAACGTCCTGATCTCGCTGGCGATGGCCGCGATCGCAGGCTGGGGCATTTTCCGGCTGCAGCGCCGCTGACGCCCGCGGGCCTGCCCCGCCATAGCTCGCAGAGCGCCGGCGGGCAAATCACTTCGGTTTAGCAGAAGCCGTGTCAAGCCCTCCGCACAAAAATATTCTGATTTTCGGAAATTGAAAATCAGTCTATATTCCCCGCCGTCCCGTCCCAGCAGGAGGGGCGTTTCGCGGACGCACGGACGTCGGAACGGGATGCGATGGACGCGACAACGTCGGGCGCGCAGGTGCAGTCGCAGGGCGAGATGAACCTCGTGAGCGGCATGCGGCGCGCAGACGGACGGCGCTGAAAACTGTCTTCGACGAAACTGGCCGGACAGGCGCGAGGTCCGGCGAGAGCTTTGGCGAGACGGGCGCGGACGGCGAAATCGTGTGGTCCCGACGCCCCAAGGCTGGCGTCAAGTCGTGTGGAGATGCATCCGGCTCAACCGGGCTCGAGATGCATCGTCAATCCGCACGGCGACGGTGGCAAAGTGCAGGGCTCACCGGGGAGATCACGTATAAGCCGTAAACCGTCGTGCAGGGAAAGCCGGATGATCCGGTTCACCTGTGGTCTACTCGTGCGCTCTTTGTGCGCACGACCGCGGGTGCAATCGGCGCCCGGCTTTCCCTGCGCCCTTCTTTCTCGGGAAGGGTGAAACCGACGCAAACCCCGGGCGCCTCGCGCCGCGGGATGTTCAGGCATGTCTGGAGAGTGAGAGGATGAGGGACCTCACTCCCTCAGCGTGAACTGCAGGATCAGATTGCGCTGGACCATCGAGAAATTATCGTCGGAGACCAGCGTCAGCACGGTGTCGCCTTCAGGTGTGACGTGGGCGTCGATGGCTTCCATGTTGTCGACCTCCTGGCCGAGATCCGCCTCGAAGATCGCGGGGCCGTCGACCAATGCGCCCGGGCCTACCGATTTGAGCGGGATGCGACGGATCCGGATGCCGATGCCGGAGAGCCAGGAGAATTTGCGCTCCAGTACCAGCAGGTCGCCGGAAGGCAGCAGCACCCCGTCGCTGACCTCGAATTTATCGGTGCGGCGCAGGCTGAACTGGCCCGGCGTCTTGCCGCCGATCAGGAACGCGATGATGTTGCCGTCGGCATCGAGCCCGCGCTCGGAGAGTGCAATCAGCGTGCCCGCCAGCGGCAGCCCCTTCGGCACCACCATCAGGGCTTCCAGCCCCTTGTTGCTGGGCAGCTGCTTGCGCCAGGCCGGCGACAGCGGAATTTCCTCAGCCCGCGACCGCGTGAATCCCCTGGCGAAATCGTAGCGCAGGATCCGGTGCACCCGCTCGATGCCGACATAGACAAATGTTCCATCGAGCGCGAGCGACTCGGAATCGTACCAGCCGCGCGCGGTGATCGGCCGGCCGTCGGGCCCGAGCAGGGGCGCCGCCTCGACGTCGTCGAGCCCGGTCATCTCGCGGCCCTTATAGACGATGCGGCCGGTGAACCAGCCGCCGCGGTCGCTGACCGCGATGAAGCGTTCGCCCTTCGGATCGAGCCGGAATCCCGACAGCCCGCCGAAGCCGCGGAATCGCGATGTCAGGATCAGTCCGCTGCGATATTCCAGCGCGCCGAAGCGGACGCGCGTCTTGTCGCTGCTGTCGAAGGAAGGAATCGGCCTTGCGTTGACCTCGATCGCAACCGGGGTCGCGACGGTGAATTCATCCGCCGCGATCGGCTCCCGCGCATGGGCAACCCCGGGGATCGCCGCGCCCGAAAGCCCCGCCGCCGTCAACTTCAGGAAGCGGCGGCGGCTGAAATGCTCATTCCTCATGGTGAGGAGGCGCAACTTGCGCCGTCTCGAACCATGAAGGCCCCGATGCCGCCCATCCTTCGAGACGCTGCGAAGCCGCCGCTCCTCCCGAGCGAGCGCAAGTAAGCTCGTCCGGGGATGAGGTCCTCAGTGTCCACGACGGATCATCTCGTTGCTTTACGAATGCAATCGGCGCCGGCGACCGGACGTGGGCGCCGCCCCATTGGTCTCGCTGAACAGCTCGGCGAGCTTTTCGGTGATGGCGCCGCCGAGTTCCTCGGCGTCGACGATAGTGACGGCGCGGCGATAATAGCGCGTGACGTCGTGGCCGATGCCGATCGCGATCAGCTCCACCGGGGAGCGGGTCTCGATTTCCTCGATGATGTGGCGCAGATGGCGCTCGAGGTAGTTGCCGGGATTGACCGACAGCGTGGAGTCGTCGACCGGTGCGCCGTCGGAAATCATCATCAGGATCTTGCGCTGCTCGGAGCGGCCGAGCAGCCGCTTGTGCGCCCAGTCCAGCGCCTCGCCGTCGATGTTTTCCTTCAGCAGCCCCTCGCGCATCATCAGGCCCAGATTCTTGCGCGCGCGCCGCCACGGCGCGTCGGCGGATTTGTAGATGATGTGCCTGAGATCGTTGAGGCGGCCGGGATTGGCCGGCTTGCCCGCCGCCAGCCACGCCTCGCGCGACTGCCCGCCCTTCCAGGCCCGCGTGGTGAAACCCAGAATTTCCACCTTGACGCCGCAGCGCTCCAGCGTGCGCGCCAGGATGTCGGCGCAGGTCGCCGCCACCGTGATGGGACGGCCGCGCATCGAGCCGGAATTGTCCAGCAGCAGCGTCACCACGGTGTCGCGGAAGGTGGCTTCCTTTTCGCTCATGAACGACAGCGGATGATAGGGATCGGTCACCACGCGCGACAGCCGCGCCGGATCGAGCACGCCCTCCTCGAGATCGAAGTCCCAGGCGCGGTTTTGCTGCGCCATCAGGCGGCGCTGCAGCCGGTTGGCCAGCCGCGCCACGATGCCCTGCAGATGCGCCAGCTGCTTGTCGAGATAGCTGCGCAGGCGCTCCAGCTCGTCATGGTCGCAGAGATCTTCCGCCGCGATCACCTCGTCGAATTTCGGGGCGAAGGCGTGATATTCCGGGCCGCGCGGCTCGTTGGCGCTGCGCGAATTCGGTCGCGTCGCCTCGCCCGGCGTCTCGTCATCGCCGAGTTCGCCGTCGTCGAAGGTGTCGGAGGTCGAAGCCTGCGCGCTTTCCATCGCGCTTTCCGACATCTCGTCGGTGGAGGCCTGGGCCTGATCGGCGCTCATTTCCTGCGCGGCGTCGGAATCCGGCGAGCCCTCGGCGCCGGACTGGTCGTTCTCGCCGTCGCGATTCTCGTCCTGGTTTTCGTCGTCGTCGGAATCGGCGTTGCGGTCGTCGCCGAGCTCGAGCGCCGACAACAGATCGTGCACGACGTCGCCGAACTTGGCCTGGTCCTCGGTGACGCGGCTGAGCTGATCGAGCCGCGCGCCGATCTTGTCCTCCAGCACCGGACGCCAGAGGTCGACCATCTTGCGGGCCGCCTGAGGCGGCGCCAGCCCGGTCAGGCGTTCGCGCACCAGCATGGCGAGTGCGTCCGACAGCGGCGCATCGGCGCGGTCGGTGATTTCGTCGAACTTGCCGCGATGGAAATGATCGTCGAGCATCGCGGTGAGATTTTTGGCGACGCCGGCCATCCGCCGCGCGCCGATCGCCTCGACCCGCGCCTGCTCGACCGCCTCGAACACGCCGCGCGCCTGCGGATTGCCCGGCATCAGCTTGCGATGCACTTTCGGATCGTGGCAGGCGAGTTTCAGCGCGATCGAATCGGCGTGGCCGCGCACGATCGCGGCATCGCGTTTCGTCATTTTACGCGCCGGCTCCGGCAGCCGCGCCTTGCCCGGCGCGAGGCCGGGACGTTCGGCCGCGAACGTCACCTCCAGCTCCGGCGCCTTGGCGATCGCGCGCAAACACGACGTCACCGCGCGCTTGAACGGCTCGGTCGGCGCTTCCTTCGATCCGGTTCGGAATTTGCTGTTGGACGTTGTCATTGGAGTCCCATCGCCCGTCGCATCCTCACCGCCGTCGTCCCTGCGAACGCGGGGACCCATAACCACCGGCGATCATTGTTCCCGCGAAATCCGACACCATCACTCTTCCGAAAAGCCGCGGCGTATGGGTCCCGGCGTGCGCCGGGACGACAACTACGAAAGCGCCACGTTCACCGCGGATTCCGCCAGCTCCGCATTGAAGCAGCGCTGATAGAATTCGGCGACCAAGGGTCGCTCCAGTTCGTCGCACTTGTTGAGGAAGGTAACGCGGAACGAGAAGCCGATGTCGCCGAAGATCTCGGCGTTCTCGGCCCAGGTGATCACCGTGCGCGGGCTCATCACCGTCGACAGGTCGCCGTTGGCGAAGGCGTTGCGGGTGAGGTCGGCCAGCCGCACCATCTTGTTGACGATGTCGCGGCCTTCCGGGTTGCGGTAGTGCCGCGCCTTGGCGAGCACGATCTCGACTTCCTCGTCATGCGCCAGATAGTTCAGCGTGGTGACGATCGACCAGCGGTCCATCTGGCCCTGGTTGATCTGCTGGGTGCCGTGATAGAGGCCGGAGGTATCGCCGAGGCCGACCGTGTTGGCGGTCGAGAACAGGCGGAACGCCGGATGCGGCTTGATCACCTTGTTCTGGTCGAGCAGCGTCAGGCGGCCGGAGACTTCCAGCACGCGCTGGATCACGAACATCACGTCGGGACGGCCGGCGTCGTATTCGTCGAACACCAGCGCGATGTTGTGCTGCAGCGCCCAGGGCAGAATGCCGTCGCGGAATTCGGTGACCTGCTTGCCGTCGCGCACCACGATCGAATCCTTGCCGACCAGATCGATGCGGCTGATGTGGCTGTCGAGATTGACGCGCACGCAGGGCCAGTTCAGCCGGGCCGCGACCTGCTCGATATGGGTCGACTTGCCGGTGCCGTGATAGCCCGTGACCATGACGCGGCGGTTCTTGGCGAAGCCGGCGAGAATGGCGAGCGTGGTGGCGCGGTCGAAGCGGTAATCCGAATCGACATCCGGCACATGCGGGTCGACTTCGGAATAGGCCGGCACCTCGAGGTCGCTGTCGATGCCGAATACCTGACGGACCGACACCTTCATGTCGGGCATACCTGCGGGCGCTTGCACTTTGGTCATGGCGGCGGTCGTCATCAATCCTCCGAGGTCTCGGACGCTCCCGAAACCAGATTTGTCGAATGGCTGCGGATGGGTGCTTTGAAGAACCTATCAGAGAGCAACGGCTGGCAGAAGCCCGCCACTCAATCAAAGTTCCGCTGCGTTATCATCAAGATAGGTGCTGGCCCCGGTTTTTGGAAGGCTGCTCTGCGAATCACGCCGTACTTTCAACCGTCGAATCCGCGCGTGGCCGGGAAACGGCGGCTTTTTCGGCCTTTCCATCGTTTATACTGCGCCTGCGGCCAAACCGACTGCAGCACACGCCCGGGATTTCATGACTTCCTTCCTCGATCCATGGATTGCGTTGATCGCGGCGCATCCCTGGCTTGCCTATCTCACCCTGTTCCTGGCCGCCTTGCTGGAGGCCGTTCCCGTCCTGGGCGCGGTGATTCCGGGCTCCACCATCATTCTGGCGCTGAGCGCGCTGGTGCCCGGCGGCGAGTTGCGGCTTGGGCCGGTGCTGGCGGCCGCGATATCAGGCGCGATGCTGGGCGACGGAATGGCGTTCTGGATCGGCCATCGCGCCCAGCGCAACATCCTGAGCGCCTGGCCGCTGTCGAATTATCCTGGTTATCCTGGCCTGATCGCCCGGAGCGAGGCGTTCTTTCATCGCTGGGGCACGCCGGCAGTGTTGTTCGCGCGCTTCGTGCCGCCGATCCGCGCCGTCGTGCCGGTCACGGCGGGCGCACTCGGCATGCCGCCGCTGCGCTTCTTCGCCGTCAACATCCCGGCGATCCTGCTATGGGCGGCCGCGCATGTGCTGCCGGGGGTGCTGGCGGTCTCCGCGCTGCACGAATATGCCGGCATTCCGCATCACACCGGGATCGGCAAGCATTACTGGATATTGACGGTGATCGGCGGCGCGCTGGTGGTCTCAATGGCCGCCTGGATCATTCGCCGCCGGCGAAGCCATCCATCATGACCTGCCGGCGGCCGGGCTGCGGCCCGGTGCCGGGCCGATATAGCGCGCGCGGGGGCGGATCAGCCCGCCATGGCGTAATTGTTCGCTGGCATGCGCGATCCAGCCGACGGTGCGCGCCATCGCAAACAGCACCAGCTCGTTGCCGGGTGGCAGGCCCAGCGTATGCACCAGCACCGCCAGCGCATAGTCGATATTGACGAATTCGCCGGTGGCTTCGGCGATTCGCTCCGGAATTTCTTTTGTGAGTTTTGGCGCCGCTCCCGCGCGCGTCAGCGCTTCCAGCAAGGCATGCGCGCGCGGATCGCCGTGCTTGTAGACGCCGTGGCCGAAACCCGCAAAGCGCTCGCCCAGCGCCACGCGCTCGCGGATGACAGGGGCCACATCGCCGTCGACCAGCGTCTTGACGAGCTGCGCCGCCAGCACCCCGGCGCCGCCATGTCTCGGGCCTTTGAGCGCCACCAGGCCGGCAATCATGGCATCGTAGAGATTGAGCCCGGTCGATGCCGCGCAGCGCACGGTAAAGGCCGAGGCGTTCAGTTCGTGGTCCGCCAGCAGCACCAGCGCCCGGCGGATCAGGTCGGCGGCGTGCTTGTTGTCCGGCGCCCATGCCTTGGCGATCTTGAGATGAAGCGGCGCCGCCGACGACGGGCGGTTCAGCATCGTCGCGATCACCAGCCGAAGGATGCGGCCGCCCACCATGGCGCGGCCGTCGGCGGCGCGGGTATAGGCCCGCGGATCGGCGCTGGCGGCCAGCGCCAGCACGGCAATGGTACGATCGATCGGTGCGGCATGACGCGCGGCGTCGGCGACGGCGCGCATTTCATCCGACACGTGCGGACAATTATCGGAGGCAAACGGATCGACGCCGGTGACGTCCCACAGCAGCGTCGCGGCATGTTCGAGCGTGTCGGTTTCGGCGAGATCGATGCAGTTGACGCCGCGATAGATCGGACCGTCCTCGGTGATGGTCGAAATCGACGAATCCATCACCGGCAAATCGGCGTCGAAACTTTTCATGCCGCGCGGCTCCGGCGACGGCGCCCGCCGTTCCTTCAGCCCGCGGACGTCCTCCGCCCGGTAGCGGTGGCTGCGCGAATCCGACGACGGCTCCGAGCGGATCAAGCCGCGGCTGACATAGGCGTAGAGCGTGGCGGGCGAGATCGCGAGCTCGGCCGAGGCCTCGCGGGCAGACAAATACAGGGCAGCGGATTTTTTCATATTGATTTACATAATCAAGATTGATCAATCTGTCGAGAGAGCCGACCTTTGAGACTTCAAAGGAGACCGACCCATGAACCTGCAGATATCCAGGAGCCCGATCGGGCTGGATGGCATTCCCGCCGCCGAAACCGTGCTCAGTCATGTCGATGGCGAGCGCGGCGAACTGATCATCGCCGGCGAACGCGTCGGCGACCTCGTGCGCCAAACCGGATTCGAGGGGGTGACCGCGCGGCTGTGGAGCGGCGGAACCGGCCAGCCGGTTGCCGAGGCCACCGTGCGCGCCAGCCTGGGCGCGGCCCGGCAACGCGCCTTCGCCAGGCTGCCGGACCTGCTCGGCATTACCCGCGGCCTGTCGATCGTCGATGGTGTCCGCGCCGCCATCGCCGGATTGCGCGCGGAAAACGGGCTTCCGCATGAGGCCACCATCGTCGGCGCGTTGCCGGTGATCGCCGGCGCGCTGGTGCAGCAGAGCCAAGGCGGCGACCCCATCGCACCCGATCCCGATGTCAGCCACGCCGCCGATACGTTGTCGATGATGCTGGGCCGCAAACCCGATGCGCGCGAGGTGGCCGCACTCGACGCCTATTTCGTCACGGTGTGCGATCACGGCATGAATGCATCGACCTTCACCACGCGGGTGGTGGCCTCGACCCAGGCCGATCTGTTCGCGGCCGTCACCGCGGGATATTGCGCGCTGACCGGACCGCTGCATGGTGGCGCCCCGGAGCCGGTGCTGGAAATGCTGGATGCGATCGGCTCGAGCGAGCGCATCAAGCCATGGGTCGACGCCGCGCTGGCGCGCGGCGAACGGCTGATGGGTTTTGGCCATCGTATCTACCGGGTGCGCGATCCTCGCGCCGACGTGCTGAAGGGCGCGATCGAGCGGCTCGCCGGCGGCGGCACCGACCTGCCATTCGCGGGCGAGGTCGAGGCCTATATCCGCGCGGCGCTGCGGCGGAAGAACCCGGACCGGCCGCTCGACACCAATGTGGAGTTCTTCACCGCGATCCTGCTCGACGCGCTGAAAATCCCGCGCCAGGCCTTTACGCCTGTATTCGCGGTAGCCCGTGCCGCCGGCTGGACCGCGCACGCCCGCGAACAGCAGCGCGGCGGCCGGCTGATCCGGCCGAGTTCGGCCTATATCGGCCCAATGCCGGAGTGATGATGGGGTTAGCCTTGCTCCTCAAGTGGGAGCGGTGCTGTCTGGAGCGGCAAGTTCAGCTCCCTCATGGTGAGGAGCAGGTTGGCAGCGCTTTGCGCTGCCGGCGTGCGTCTCGAACCATCTGGCATGCTGCGACGGTTGGACTCGCGGCCATCCTTCGAGACGCCGCGCGAAGCGCGCGCGGCTCCTCAGGATGAGGAGCCCGATCATCTCAAACGCCGCGGACCACCGTCTTGAGATAATTATACGCCTTGATGATTTCGATCAGGCGATCCTCGGTGGAGCGGTCGCCACCATTGGCGTCGGGATGGTGCTGCTTGACCAGCGCCTTGTACTTCGCCTTGACGGTCTCCAGCGTCGCGTCAGCGCCGAGCCCCATCACCTGCAGCGCCTTGCGCTCGGCGTTGAAGATCTTCCTGGTCTCGACCTTGGTTTCGCCGGCAGCGCCGCCCGGGCCCGGCCGCCAGCGGCCGCGGCCGTTGAGCTCGGAGAACATGCTGAACGGGTCCGACGCGGCGTCGATTTCAGCCTCGGCGCCGGCCTTGCCCTTCTTGCCGCCATTGGCGCCCATCTTCCAGGTCGGACGATGGCCGGTCAGCGCATCCTTCTGGTAGCGCGCGACGGCATCGGCGTTCATGCCCTGGAAGAAGTTGTAGCCCTGGTTGTATTCGCGGACATGGTTGAGACAGAAGTGCCAGTACTCCTTCGAGTTCTCGCGGCCCTTGGGGGCGCGGTGCGGCCCCTTGTTCTTGCAGTCCGGCCACTCGCAAAGGGCCGACGCCTCGCGCGCGGCCGCCTGCTGCTTCGCGCTCAGCTTGTTGGGCTTGATGCGAATGCTGTCGAAGAATTTGGATGAATCAATCGGCATGGCTGACTATGACAACGCAATGCGAAAAGCTTCAAGTCTTGACATTGCGAATACCTCGCTCTCTTGACGCGCCATTGACGAAACACCGCTACGGACGTATTGCCCCGCCATGAGCGCCAGAGACAATATCACAAACAAGTTGAGCGAAGCTTTCGCGCCGGAAAGCCTCGACGTCACGGACGAATCACATCTGCATGAGGGCCACGCCGGCCACAGGCCGGGCGGCGAGACGCATTTCAGGGTCTATATTGTGTCGCCGGCGTTCGAAGGGAAGAGCCGGATCGAGCGGCACCGCATGATTAATGCGGCCCTGGCGGCGGAACTCGCAGGCTCCGTCCATGCCCTGGCGATCAAGGCGCATGCCCCGGGCGAAGCCGGGAGCTGAACGGCCGCGTTCCGGCCCCGCTAAAACGACGTGCCCGCCCGCTTCGGCTTCTTTTCCTCGATTTCGGCTTCGCGCGGCACCGGGACGATGCGAAGCGCGGTGATGCGGTTGCGCTCGCGGCGCAGCACGCGGAATCGGAAGCCATGGAAGGTGAAACTCTGGCCGCGCTCCGGGATCGAGCGCGCCTCGTGAATCACGAGGCCGGCGACGGTGGTCGCCTCTTCGTCCGGCAGATGCCAGTTCATGGCGCGGTTGAGATCGCGGATCGGAACCGAGCCGTCGACCACCACCGAGCCATCGGGCTGGGCGCGGACTCCGGCCACCACCACATCGTGCTCGTCGGAAATGTCGCCGACGATTTCCTCCAGGATGTCCTCCAGCGTCACCATGCCTTCGACTTCGCCATATTCGTCGACCACCAGCGCGAAGTGGGTCTTGCGGCGGCGGAAAGCTTTCAGCTGATCGGCGACCGGGCGCATCTCCGGCACGAACCATGGCGGCAGCGCGATGGCCGCGACATCGATTTTGCTCGTATCGCCGTCGGCGGCCCGGATCGCCCGCAGCAGGTCCTTGGCGTGCAGCACGCCGATGATGTTTTCCGGCTTGTCGCGCCACAGCGGAATCCGAGTGTATTCGGTAGCCAGTACGTCGCGCACCAGCTCCTCGGCCGGAAGGTCGGCGTTCAGCATCACCATCTCGGTGCGATGAACCATCACGTCGGAAACCTGCAACTCGCCGAAGCGGAAGACGTTCTGGATGTATTCCGCCTCGCCCTGTTCCATCTCGCCATGCTCGGCCGACATCTCCACCAGCCCCCTGATCTCGACGTCGGTCAGGATTTCCTGGTTCGAGTTCTCCTTGACGCCCAGCATCTGCAGGATCGCGCGGGAGGCCGCATTGAGCAGCCAGTTCAGGGGGTAGAACACCAGGAAGGAGACATAGAGCGGATAGGCGATCCATTGTGACACCGGCACCGGTTCGCGAATGGCCAGGGTCTTCGGGACTTGTTCCCCGATCACGATATGCAGCGAGGAAAACACCAGGAAGCCGACCAGAAACGACGTGAAATGGCGCGCCGAGTCGGACATTCCGAGCGGAGCCAGCACCGGCTCGAGCAGCGCCGACACCGTCGGTTCGCCGACCCAGCCGAGGCCGAGCGAAGCCATCGTGATGCCGAGCTGGCAACACGCCAGATAGGCTTCGATATTCCCCAGCATTTGCTGCAGCAGGCGCGCGGCGAAGCGGTTCTGCTCCACCATCGCGTTGATGCGAAAGCCGCGGCTCTTCACCAGCGCGAACTCCGCGGCCACGTAGAACGCGTTGGCGGCGAGCAGGAAGAAGGCAAGCAGCAGATTGACGATCGTCTCGGTCATTGCGGTCCTGTGAGGCCGGTGTCAGGCCCGATACGGTCGGCAGAAGATGTTCAGAATCAAGATTTGCGCGCGAGTCTTTCGGCCAGAAATTCGCGAACCCGCGAGGGCTCGACGTCGTTGGCAATCACGGCGCGGCCGACCGCCTCGAGCAGGATGAAGGTGAGGCGGCCGCGCTTGACCTTCTTGTCCTGTGCCATCAGCGCCATCAGCGCGTCGGCATCGGCGAGGCCCTCCTGGGCAAATCCGGCGATGTCCTGCAAATGGGTCGGCAGCCCCACTTCGGCAAGGTGATGCTCGACGCGCGCCGCCGAAGATTCCGGCATCATGCCGAACCGGGCCGAAAATTCCGCCGCCAGCACCATGCCAACGGCAACGCCTTCGCCATGGAACAATCTATCGGAGAAACCGGTCGCAGCCTCCAGCGCATGCCCGAAAGTATGGCCGAGATTGAGCAGCGCGCGTTCGCCGTTCTCGCGTTCGTCCCGCGCCACGATCGCGGCCTTGGCGCGGCAGGACGTGGCGATGGCATGTTCCCGCGCCGTGCCGCCCTTGAAAATATCGGTGTGATTGGCCTCCAGCCAGGCGAAGAACGCCTCGTCGCCGAGCACGCCGTATTTGGCGACCTCGGCGTAGCCGGAGCGGAACTGGCGCGGCGACAGCGTATCGAGCACCGCGGTGTCGGCGACCACCAGCACCGGCTGGTGAAACGCGCCGAGCAGATTCTTGCCCTGCGGCGAATTGATTCCGGTTTTGCCGCCGACGGAAGAATCGACCTGCGCCAGAAGCGAGGTCGGCACCTGCACGAAATCGACGCCGCGGCGCAGGATCGCCGCCGCGAAGCCGGCGAGATCGCCGACCACGCCGCCGCCGAGCGCGATCACCAGGTCGTTGCGCTCGATCCTGGCCGCGATCAGCGCCTCCGAGACCTGGGCGAGACCGGCATAGGTTTTGGAGCCTTCGCCCTCGTCCACCACGATCCGCGACGAGGCGACGCCGGCCTCCGACAGCGAGGCCTCGGTTTGCGCCAGCCAGTGTTTTGCGACCGTGCGATCCGTCACGATGGCGGTGCGCGCGCCAGGCCGCAACGCGGCGACGCGCCGGCCCAGCGATTGCAGCACATCGCGGCCGATGACGATGTCATAGGTGCGGTCGCCGAGCGCGACGTCGACGATGACCGAATCGGAATGCTTCAGCGGCGCGGTCATGGTGTGGCACTCAATGCGTTGGAGGTCTGCCTGGACCCGCCGCCGCACAACCAGGCATGCAAGGCATCGAGACACTCGTCGACGATACGTTCGTGCGGAACGTCGCGCGACCAGATCGTCAGATCGGCGCGCCGGTACACCGGTTCGCGTTCCTCGATCAGGCGCCCGACGGTCGCTGCCGGATCGGCGGTCTGCAGCAGCGGGCGATCGGCGCGGCGCTTGACGCGCTTCATGATGATATCGGCATCGGCCTTGAGCCAGAGCGAGACCGCCTTGTCGCGGATCCGGTTGCGGGTTTCCTCGCGCATGAAGGCGCCGCCGCCGGTGGCGATCACGGCGGGACCGCCGTCGAGCAGCCGCGCGATCACCCTCGCCTCGCCATCGCGGAAATGCGGTTCGCCATGGGTTTCGAAAATATCGGGGATCGACATCCCTGCGGCGGCCTCGATCTCGACATCGGCGTCGAGGAACGGCAGATGCAGCCGCGCCGACAGCCGCCGTCCGATGGTGGATTTGCCGGCCCCCATCATGCCGACCAGCACAATCGAACGCGTTCCCAGCGCCGAAATGATTTCGGCCTCCTGGGTGGTGCCGGCGCCGGACGGTGTGGCTGTCTCGGGCATCGAATTGCTCATTTTGCCGCGGATGGCGGCGTTCCGCGCCACCTATACTACCCCCGCCGATACCGTTGCCAGAGAGACTTGCAACGGAGGGGCGAACATGTTGGTAGTCGAGCCGCCGATGATTTCAATGGTTAATTCGCCGCCTGAGGCTCCCGGATGCCCAGCCTGTTCCGCTTTCTGACGGTCGTCGCCATCATCGGCGGAATCGTCTATGGCGTGGTTTTCGCGCTGGCGAATTTCGTCAATCCGAAACCGCGGGAGATGACCGTCACCATCCCCCAGGACAGGTTCCTCAAGAAATAGGCGCTAGGATGCGCGGATGCGCTCAAAAACCTCAGATGCCAAGCTGACCAACCTGTTCCTCGACATGCTCGCCGCGGAACAGGGCGCCGGCGACAATACGCTCGAGGCCTACCGGGGGGACCTCGCGGATTTCCAGGGATTCCTCGCAGGCAGTGGCAAGGGCTTTGCCGACGTCGAAACCGAGGCGCTGCGCCACTACCTCGCCGACCTTGACGCCCGCGGCTTCAAATCCGCCACCGTGGCGCGACGGCTCTCGGCGCTGCGGCATCTGTTTCGTTTCCTGCTCAACGAGCGGATCCGCAGCGACGATCCCGCCGCCATCCTGTCCGGCCCGAAGCGCGGCCGCGGCCTGCCCAAGGTGCTTTCGATATCAGACGTCGACCGGATGCTGGCGCGCGCCAGGGAACTCACGCTGGCGCCGGAAGCCTCCGCGCCGCAGCGGCTTCGCGCGCTGCGATTATATTGCCTGCTGGAGGTGCTGTACGCCACCGGCCTGCGGGTGTCGGAACTGGTGGCGCTGCCGCGCTCGGCGGCGCAGCGCGATGCCCGCATGATCGTGGTGCGCGGCAAGGGCGACAAGGAGCGGCTGGTGCCGCTGAACGAGGCGTCGCGGCAGGCGATGGCTGATTATCTCGCCGCGACGGATGCGCTGAAGACCGAGAAGAAGAAAAACGCCGCCAACTCGAAATGGCTGTTCCCCTCATTCGGCGAGAGCGGGCATCTGACCCGGCAGCATTTCGCCCGCGATCTGAAAGAACTCGCGGCGGCAGCCGGGCTGGCGCCGCGGCTGGTCTCGCCGCATGTGCTGCGTCATGCGTTTGCGAGCCATCTGCTGCACAATGGCGCGGACTTGCGCATTGTGCAGACGCTGCTCGGTCATACCGACATCTCGACCACGCAGATCTACACCCATGTGGTGGAGGAGCGGCTGAAGAGCCTGGTGCGCGACCTGCATCCGCTGGCGGAGAAGTAGGGCAACATCGTCCCGAGCAGCGCGCGATCGCCTATCCTCGCTCTTGGGGGAGGGTGAAGTACCCCGCTTACCTTCTAATCGTCGACATCTTCCTGCGGGCGTCCGAACAAATGCACGATCCCCGGCGTCGTGATCGAGACGAACACAAACCGCGACAGATGGTGCGCGCCGACGAAGATCGGGTCGATGTGCAAGGTCAGCGCCAGCGCCAGCATGGCGTCCATCGCGCCCGGCGCGAAGGCCACGATGATGTCGGCTATCCGCACGTTGGTCGTAAGCGCGATCACCGCGACGAAGACGGCGGAGATGATGATGGCGATGGCGAAGGATCCGAGCGCGGCATGGACGTGGCTGAGCAGGGTCTTTGTCTTCATCCGCGCAAAGCGGGTGCCGATCACGGCGCCGATGCCGACCAGCGCCACATTGCGCAGCCAATCCGGCAAGGCGCCCTCGATCATCCCGGTGCCATGCAGCAGGCTCGATCCGATCATCGCGCCGAACATCCAGCTCGCCGGAAATTTCAACAGTCGCAGCAGCAGCGCCGCCGCGACCGAGGCGGCGATCAGGCCGGCGAGTTCGAGCGGCGAGGCGACAGCGGCCGCCACGGAAGGCGGCGAAGACGAGGCTATCCCGGTCAGCGCCAGCAGCAGCGGCAGCGCGGCGGTGAGGATGATGACGCGCATGGTTTGGACCACGGCGATCGCCGCGACGTCGGCGCCCTTCTCGGCAGCCAGCATGGTGATCTGCGACAGCGCGCCGGGGCTGCCCGCCAGCAGCGCCGAGGTCCGGTCCCAGCCATGATAACGCTGCAGGTAGAAACCGCTGCCAAAGGTCGAGCAGAACGTCGCGAGCGCCAGGAGCGCGATGGTGAGGGGATAGGCGCCCATATTGTGCAGCATCTGCTGCGACACCAGCGAGCCCAGCGAGATTCCGAGCAGCAGCAGCACCGACTGGGTCAGGATCGGGGGCATGCTGAGCTGCCGTCCTGCGATCGCGGCGATTCCGACCGCGATCATGGCGCCGGAAATCAGCCCGCCCGGCAGATGGGCAAACAGAAACAGCGCGCCGCCGGCGATGCCGATCGCGAGCGTCTCAATCACGTTGAGGATTTTGCCGCGGCGGGCAAACGCCGCTGCCATCGATGGGGGGATCAGGCTCACGCCGCCTTATGGCAAATCCGGACCTCGGGGACAAATGCGCTCGCGCGACCGCAGCAATGCGCTTTGTCCTGTGCAATTTCGTCTGCAAGATTTCTGCACGTACCGTGCTCGCAAAACCCTGAGCGAACCCTCGACCCGCACATTGTCACACGCTTCGGTTGCGTTAGGATGAGGGCCTCACATCGTCATGTCCCCAGGGGAGAAATCAAGGATGACCTTTCGAGCAAAGTTATTGTGCGCGGTTGCCGTGTCGGCCTTCGCGGCGTTCGCGGTGACATCGCCGGCGCAGGCGCTGACTCCGCAGGAATGCAGCGCGAAATACCAGGCTGCCAAGACCGCCGGTACCCTAGGCGACCAGAAGTGGAACGATTTCCGCAAGGCCCAATGCGGTGCGGACGCCACGGCCGCGCCGGCTGCCACGACTGCCGCCGCACCGGCGTCGCCGACGGAGGCGGCCGCCAAGCCGAAGTCGAAGAAGGGCGGCGAAACCGCCGCGGCGCCGGCCGCTCCCGCCGGCCCGGCGGTGTTTCCCTCCGCCGTCGATCCGAAATATTCCAAGGAAACCGCCGGCAAGGCGCGGATGCACACCTGCGCCGACCAATGGAAGGTCAACAAGACCGCCAACACCACCGGCGGCCTGCGATGGATCCAGAAGGGCGGCGGCTACTGGAGCGAATGCAACAAGAAGCTGAAGGCCTGAGCCTGTCGAGCACCTTGCGGCCGGCCGGTATTTCGGCCGGCCGCGTTCAGGCGGAATCGTCGAGCAGCTTTTCTGCCGATTGGGCGATCAGCTGCGCGCGCTTGCGCGGGCAGCTGATCGCGACCATGACCGGCACGCTGGAGGCGCTGCAGGGGCGGGAGGCCAACTGATCGCCATTGCAGTTACTATGCTGCCGGCGTAGGGATTTGGAGAAATTCCTTCCAGGATTCCCGCACGGCGGCGAGGTTGCCAGCTTAATGATCTCCATAACGCAGGGCGTGCTGGGACTGGCGTCGGGCGCGCTGGTCGGGTTTTCGCTGGGGCTGGTCGGCGGCGGCGGATCGATCCTCGCGGTGCCCTTGATGGTCTATGTGGTGGGCGTGCCCGACGCCCATGTGGCGATCGGCACCAGCGCCATCGCGGTGGCCGCCAATGCCGCGGTCAACCTGTCGAACCACGCGCGAGGCGGCACGGTGGTATGGTCCTGCGCGCTGCCGTTCGCGGCAGCGGGGATCGCCGGCGCTTTTGCGGGCTCGATCCTTGGCAAGATGGTGGACGGCCAGAAGCTGCTGGCGCTGTTCGCGCTGCTGATGCTGGTGATTGCCGTATTGATGCTGAAGACGCGGTCGCGAATCGGCCTGCCCGATGTGCAGATGACGCTGGCCAACACACCCGCCATTCTCGGCCTCGGTCTCGCGACCGGAACGCTGTCCGGCTTCTTCGGCATCGGTGGCGGTTTCCTGATCGTGCCGGCGCTGATGCTGGCGACGGGAATGCCGATCATGAACGCGATCTCCTCGTCGCTGGTCGCGGTGACGGCGTTCGGCCTGACGACCGCTGCCAGTTACGCCTGGTCCGGCCTGATCTCGTGGGAGCTCGCCGGATTGTTCGTGGCGGGCGGCATTGCCGGCGGATTGATCGGCACCCGCTCGGCGCGGCTGCTGTCGGAGCGGCGCGGCGCGCTCAACATCGTGTTTGCCGCTGTCATTATTGCGGTGGCGCTCTATATGCTGGCGCGTAACTTATCCCTATCTTGAGCGTAGATAGCCAAGTCGGAATACATCGGGATGCGGCCGGGAGACCTCACATGAACCAATCGATCGAACGAGCCCGTCCCTGGCAGGCGCCGACCCGGCGTCAGGCGCTTGGCGTGCTCGGGGCTGGCGCGATCATGCTCGGCACGGACGTGGGGTTGGTATCGGCTTTGGCGCAGGGCGACGAAAAGGTGCTGACGGAAGCCCTGGTGTTGCGCGATCCTGAGATCCCGGTGGTCGGAAATCCCGATGGCGACGTCACGATCGTGGAGTATTTCGATTACAATTGCCCGTATTGCCGCAAGATTGCCCCCGAGCTCCGGCAAGTGGTGCAGGACGATGGCAAGGTTCGCCTGGTGCACAAGGACTGGCCGATACTCGGCGAAGTGTCGGTGATGTCAGCCAGGATGGTGCTGGCCAGCAAATACCAGGACAAATACATCCAGGCGCATGACGTGCTGATCGGCGTCGCCTCGAAGCTGACCGCGCCGCGCGTCCGCGAACTGCTCGCGGGCGCCGGAATCGACCTGGATCGCGCCGACCGTGACCTCGCCGCCAATGCCAAGGCGATCGACGCCATCATCAAGCGCAACGGCGATCAGGCGGTGGCCTTCGGGTTCAAGGGCACCCCGTCCTTCATCGTCGGCAAATTCCGGGTGCCGGGTATCCTGACCATGGCGCAGTTCGACCAGGCCATCGCCGACGCGCGCAAGGCGGCGAAAAAATAGCGGTAGACGACAAAACGCCCTCGTCCGGGACGAGGGCGCATCGAATCGGTAGAAGACTGCTTGGTCGAAGACTGCCGGGATTATTTCGACGACAGCTTGACCCAGCCGTCCTGTGCACGATTCTTCAGCCCGTTCCACTCGGTCGCTGCGACGTCCCAGTTGACGATGGTTCGATTGGCCGATGCCGCCTGGCCGTTCGCGACCGTTGAGGTCGACGACGAATCGTAAACGTAGATTCCGGCGGTCAGCAGCAGCGCCCCCAAAATCATTCCCAGAAACACGCGCATGGCTAATCCTCCAATGACAACGAACAACGTTACCGGACCGGGAAGGTTCCCCCTTGCCCGCCTCCAAACCGGGAGGGGTAGACGGGCTCGTGCGCGATGGGGCACGGGCAGCTGTGGAAAACGAACGCCGGATCGGCAATTATCGCCCCATGACAACAAATGATATTTCAAGGGAAACGATCGCGGAATTCGGCCGCAAATACCTGTGGTGGGAGCCGGTCGGAGATCAGCCGCATTCCGAAGATCGGATTATCGCTCAAACGATGAATCTTGGAACATACGACGATATCCTTCTGCTGGAACAGACGGTCGGCCGGCCGCGTTTGGTGGAAATCATGTTGCATGCGGAGCCGGGCTGGATCAATGACCGCTCGTGGGAGTTTTGGCGCGGGCGGTTGGCGTTTGCGATGGGGGCCGCGATTACGGACAAGGCTCCGCGAAGAGCGTTTCTTTGAGTTCACCATCTGGAACGACAACGATTGCTCAGCGTAGCGACAAACCCGACCTTATTTGAGTGCCAGCCACTTCAATATCTCCGCATTGCTCTCGCGCGGATAGGTATGGCTGAGGTCGTCGAGTTCGCGGTAGGTGACATCGGCGCCTGCCGCCGACAGCAAGTCTCGGGTCTGCCGCGCCACCTGCACCGGAAACATCCAGTCGAGCTTGCCGTGCACGAGATAGACCGGCAGGCCGCGCAATCGTTCGGCGTCGGCCAGCTCCGCCATCAGCGGATGGAAGGTGGCGGAAACCGGGGCGAGGTGGGTGAAGGGCGAGGCGCTCTCGAGCCCGCTGACGTAGCAGAAGGTGCCGCCGTCGCTCATCCCGGTCAGCAGCAGTTTTGTGGGGTCGATGTTCCAGCGGGCCTGCACGGATGCGAGGATGCGGGCGAGGTTGGGCGAGTCGGTGTCGTCGCCCATCAGGGCCCAGGTGGTCCCGGTCGCGGTCGGCGCGACCAGGATCGCGCCATGGCTGCGCGCATCGCGCAGCCAGCTCCACAAAAAGCCGCGGCCATTGCCGCTGCCGCCATGCAGCGCCATGACCAGCGGCCAGGCACGGTCGGGCGTGTAATATTCGGGAACGTAGAGCGAGTAGCCGCCGCGGCTGCCGGGCTCGTTGTGGTCGTGAAGGATGCCGGCGTTTTCCGGTGCCGGCTGCGCCAGCCGCGCCAGCAGGCCGGCGTCGTCGCGCAGGGCGGGCTCGAGGAAGAAACTGGAAACCGGCGGCAGTCTCGCGGCCAGCGGATACAGTGCCTCCTGCGCGCGGGGGGCGTGGCGCAGCGCGCGAAACACCACCATCAGGTCGCCGTCGCCACGTTGCACGGCGCGCAATCCCTCGAACGCCGCCAGCGCCGCGGCGCTCGCGGTCTGCAGCGGCGCGCGCAAATGCGCGAATTCCTCCGGCCACTCCGCAAGTCGCGCAAGGACCGCCTGCAAGGCCTGATCCGGGGTGCCCGCGGCTTGCATCACGCTGCCGAAATCCGCCGGGTTGAGGTGACGCGCGATGAAGGAGAGCGCCTCGAGCGATTGCAGCAATGGCGGCAGCACGGCCACGATGTCGTCCACCACCGCCTCGCTCATCGCGCCGTCCTTGCGTTTCAGTGCAGCCGCGGCGCCTTCAGGAGTTTGGCGCGATCGGTCGAGGTCAGCACCACGTCGAAGGTGACGCCCTCATGGTAGACGGTCAGCGGCACGTCGACGCCGGCGGCGCCGAGCGACCAGAGCTTCCGGTAGAAACCGATCTGACTCGTGATCTTTTCGCCCCTGACCGCGAGGATGACGTCGCCGGCCTTGAGCTCGGCGCGCGCCGCTGGTCCTCTTCCGGCGATGCCGACCACCACGACCCTGTTTTCGATCTCGTGGGTGTACATCCCGAGCCAGGGCCGCGACGGCTTGTTGACGCGGCCGAATTTCCTGATGTCGTCGAGCACCGGCTTGAGCAGATCGATCGGCACGATCATGTTGACATGCTCGGCCCGGCCGTCGCGTTCGCGCTCGAGCTGCAGCGAGCCGATGCCGATCAGCTCGCCGCGGGTCGAGATCAGCGCGGTGCCGCCCCAGTTGGGATGCGCGGGGTAGCTGAAGATGGCTTCGTCCAGCAGATATTCCCAGTATCCGGCAAACTCCTGCTTGGCCACGATGTGGCTGGCGACCGATCGCGTGCGTCCGCCGGCGCCGCCGACCACGACGCGGTCGCCGACCGCTGCGGCCGCCGAGGAGCCGAGCGGCAGCGGATCGAGGTCGATGCGGCCGAGCGCCTGCACCAGGCCAAAGCCGGTTTCGAAATCGAAGCCGAGCGCATGGCCCTCCACCACGCGACCGTCGCCCAGATGCAGCCACACTGTTTCGGCCTCGGTGATCAGATAGCCGATGGTCAGCACCAGTCCGTCGTCGATCAACACGCCATTGCCGGCGCGCTCGGTGCCCAGGGTGTCCGCGCTGAAGGCGTCGGTCGGGATGATCGAATGCAGGCCGACCACCGCCGCAAGCGCGCGATCGAGATCGAAGCTGTAGTCGCCGGGGCGCGGCTGGTTCGCTGGCGGCACTTTCCATTCTGTCAATGAGGGCATGGAGTTCTCCTGGCCAACTTTCCGCGCACGTAACCGGTGACGATCTTATGTCGCAAACGCCGCTGTTGAAAGAGTCGTGACGGGATTGTCTGCGGATTGCGAATGCAGCCGGCTTCAGGATCGCGCATGACGCATGGCCGTTACCCGTTAATATCTGGACACGCGCGACGGCTGCGGCTGATCGCTCCGGTCAACCACGCCATTCCTCGTAGTCGCGTTTGACCGCCGCCACCGTGGCCTTCGCGGCGGCGTTGAGCCAGCCGCCTGGGCGCTTTTTCAGGTCGGCCCGCAAGGCCGCGGCGCCGTTCGATCCCGCGGCATGGATCGATGCGAGGTCGAATCCCATCGCCCGGAACAGCTCGGCCTTCAGCTTCGAGCCGGCGTCGGCGCCAAGCTCGATTTTTCGGGAGTCGGCGGCAAGGCGCCGGAAGATGAACTTGCGGTGGACATCGAGAAACGGATCCGGCGCCCGGTAACGGCCGTTGGCGATTTCAAGAAAATGTGAAGTGCGAGGTTTGTCACCATGAGCCCAGCTCCAGGCCGACGGCACCAGCGCCTTGGCTTCGCGCAGGATATGTCCGCCGCGCCAGAATGCGACCGCGACATAGCGCGGCCGTCCGAGGCTGCCGCCGCCCGCCACGCGCGAGCAGAATCGAACGCCTTCGACGTCCTTCGGCAGGCTCGCGATCAACCGGCGGGCAATATGCGGCGGCGGCTTGACCTTCGGATATTCAGCGACTTCCTTCCAGAATTTCTCCGGCCTGTCGTCGGGGCGTTCGGCGTAGGGGCGCAGCCAGGTCTCGCCTTCGTGCAACAGCGCCGGCTGCGGCTGGTCGAGGCCCTCACGGTAGCCCTTGAGCAGCGCTTCGGCCGCCGCCGCATTGCTGACATGAAGCTTTGGCGCCAGCCGGATGCTGGCGGCGAGGCGGACCAGATCGAGCGGATACGGCATGACGGCGGCTTCATCGAAATCGTTGACGCCCCAGACCAGCCGGCCGTCGGCGTCGCGCCAGGTACCGAAATTTTCCAGGTGCATATCGCCGACGCCAAGCACCTGCGGGGCATCCATCAGATCAGGACACAGCGCCGGGATCGTCCTGGCCCAGCGAAAATAGGTCGCGCGCAGGAAGATGAAGGCGTTCTTCTTCATCCGGTGGTGCTTGGTGGCGATGTCCTTCTTCACGACGTCGCATTGCGTCGCCAGCCAGGCATCGTAGGCGTCATTGTCCTTGCGAAAAGACATCAATGACCTCGCCCAAGCATCGCGTGATGCTTCAAGTTGTCGATGGCCATCCTACCTCGGGATGTTTCGATTTGGAACCTCGCCTCGGATCGAAGTTGGTCGGTTCAACGCGGTGCGCGCGGCGGCACGATCCGGAAGTCGCGGCCTTCTTTCAGCCAGCTTGCACGCTCGTCGCGCAACAGGGTGCGGCGGACTTTTCCCGAATCGTCGCGCGGGCCGACGCTGACGATTTCATAGCTTTCCGGATGCTTGGTGCGGCTGAGCCGGTCGGCCAGCAGACCGCCCATGCCGTCGATGACCTTGCTGGCGTCGGCGGTCTCGACCAGTTCGAGGATGGCATGAATCCGTTGTCCGAGTTCGGGATCGGGCAAGCCGACGACGATGCAGGAGCGCACGTCGGGATGCGCCGTCACCGCGGCCTCCACTTCGGCCGGATAGATGTTGGCGCCGCCCCGCAGGATCATGTCGGCGAGCCGGTCGCCGAGAAAGAGGTAGCCCTCGGCATCGAGCCGGCCGATGTCGCCGAGCGATTCCCAGCCGTCCGCACGGCGCTTCGGTTCGGCGCCGAGATAGTGATAGGTGCTGCCGGGACCGTCATTGGGCAGGAAATAGATTTCCCCGGTCTCGCCCGGTGCGACGTCGTTGCCGTCCTCGCCGATGATGCGCAAGCGCGAGGTATCGCCGATCTTGCCGACCGAGCCCCTGTGCGCCAGCCATTCGACGCCGGAAATCACCGTGGCTCCCTGCCGCTCGGTGCCGCCATAAAGTTCGAAAATCCGCTCCGGGCCGAGCCACTCGATCCACTTCTCCTTCAGCCATGGCGGCATCGGCGCCGCCATGTGAAACACCACCTGCAGGCTCGACAGGTCGTAGCCGTTGCGCACCGCCTCCGGCAGCGCCCAGATCCGGTGCATCATGGTCGGCACGAAATTGACCCACTGCACCCGGTGGGCCGCGATCAGGCGCAGCGCCTCCTCGGCGTCGAATTTCACCATTCCGCTGACGCGTCCGCCGGCGAACAGCGCCAGATGCGACGCGATGAACGGCGCGTTGTGATAGAGCGGGCCGGGATTGAGCAGCGACACGCCCCAGGGGATTCCGAGGATCGGTTCTGCCGCCGTGTCGACCACCGCCGGCTGATGATCGAGGATCACCTTGGGCCGTCCGGTCGAGCCGCCTGAGGTCATCGCCTTCCAGTAGCGCGCCACCGGACTGTCGAGCGGTTCGTCGGACATGCCCTCGGGCACGAAATCGGACGGCAGCGAGTTTGGCGCATTCCAGTCGGCTTCGCCGCCGACCACCAGCGCCGGCTTCAAAATCTCCAGCACCGCGGCGGCCTCGCCGCGCGGCAGCCGCCATGACAGCGACGTCGGGGTCGCGCCGCATTTCCACACCGCGAAGGTGGTTTCGAAGAAGGTATTGCCATTGGGAAGCCCGATGGCGACGAAATCGCCCGGCTTGACGCCCTTTGCCATGAACGCACGGGCGCGGGCGTTGGCGCCGCGTTCGAGCTGCGCCCATGTCAGCGTGTCCGTGCCATGCTGGACCGCAACCGTGTCCGTCGGCTTGCGCTCGGCATACCAGCGCGGCACGTCGGCGATGGGAATCAGCATGGTGCGTTTCCGTTACAGGGCCTGATGCCGCGCGCTCCCGGCAGCGCTCCTGCACTGTCCGGCGCCGGGGGAGAGGCGGTGTGCGCCCTGACAGGCACTTCACCAACAGGAGCTCCAGTGAGTCAAGATAGTGCTGGTCGGTGCTGATGGCCGTCGCCATACCCTGCCTGGGACGATATAGAAGGGGCGGACGAGATGCCGAACCATATGTACCGACTCCACTGATGTTGCTATTGACAAGCCCAATGCTGCTGGCTCGCCAAGAAAGGTGTTCGAATGAGGGGACTGCGTCATGCATCGATCCAGACCGGAAAGATCCACGAGATCCACCCCAGGCGAATGAGTTCGGGTCAATATGCGCTTGTTGTTGCCGGCATGCTCGCTCTGTTCCTCTCACCGGCGATGGCAGCCGATGCAGATCGCGGTGCAGAACTCGCAAAGCGCTGGTGCGCTTCCTGTCACGTCGTCGACAGCGGACAAAAACAGGCGAGTGCGGACGTTCCGTCCTTCGCAGCGATAGCCAACAAACCGGATTTCAGTGCGGAGAAGCTCGCGTTCTTTCTGCTGGATCCGCATCCGAAGATGCCGAATTTCCCGCTGAGCCGAAGCGAAGCCGGCGATATTGCCGCCTTTATCGCCACGTTTCGAAAATAAAGGGCCCGCCCGCCCTCATTCAGCAGCAACTGCGCGGGCCAGATCGCAAAACCCGCGAGCTTCGCCCCTACGGATCGAGCTCGGTATCCCAATAAAGATAGTCCAGCCAGCTGTCGTGCAGATAGTTCGGCGGGAACAGCCGGCCGTTGCGGTGCAGCTGGTGCACCGTCGGGGCGAATGGCGGTTGGCGCGGGAACATCCGCGCCTGCTGCGGCGTCAGATTGCCCTTGCGCAGGTTGCAGGGCGAGCAGGCGGCGACGACGTTTTCCCAGGTGGTCTGTCCGCCCTTGGAACGCGGGATGATATGATCGAAGGTGAGATCGTCATGCGCCGAACAATACTGGCAGGCGAAGCGGTCGCGCAGGAACACGTTGAACCGGGTGAAGGCCGGATGCGTGGTCGGCTTGACGAAGGATTTCAGCGACACCACGCTCGGCAGCTGGATCTCGAACGAGGGGCTGTGCACCGCGCGGTCGTAATGCTCGACGATATTGACGCGGTCGAGGAACACCGCCTTGATCGCGTCCTGCCACGACCAGAGCGAGAGCGGGTAATAGCTGAGCGGGCGGAAATCCGCGTTCAGCACCAGCACCGGCCAACCGCCTTGCGAGACATGTGCGTTCAAGTAACGCTCCTGACCCCCATGATACTGCGAAGCAGCATGAGTTGACATACTACAGGCAGCGTGACGGGATTGTGAAGAGCGTTGGGAGGTTTTCCAGCGGGGCACGAACTTGCGCGGACCCGGCTTGGCCGCGCAAAGAATGTGGCGGCATCCGGACGTCCCGAGAGCGCACCGGGGGGCTGTACGGGGTAGATTGCCGACGATTTTGGCCGCGATCCTGCTCGGTCCGGCGCCGACCGGCATCGCCGCCACCCGGGACGATCCGACGCGCCCGACCAGCATGATCGTGCAGTTCCCGGCCGACGGCTTACCCACACGCTGGCGCGCTTTCTGGCGGAGCAGATGCGACCGATTCTCAGTCAGCCGGTGATCGAGATTGTGCGAGGCGTCGCCGGCGGCCTTCGCGCGCCGGGCGATCGCTGGTGGGCGATCATCAAGGCGTCGATCATCGAGGGGTCTAATATCAAGGTGGACTGAAGGCGCGCTGCTACTTGCCGGCGCGCCATTCTCTCAACGTCATCGCGAGCAAGCCGGCTTTCGTGAAATGCGCATGGCTGGATTGCTGCGTCGCAGACGTCGAGTAAGCATTCGTTAACCATACGCCGCCTACGGTTCCCTAACGGATTCTTAACGGACACGGAGAGCGGCGTGACGGTCGTAGGACTCAACACCGCGAATTCATACAGTTACGCCAGCGGCGCCTATGGCGCGGCTTCGGGCGGCGCGGCGTCCAACGCCACGAAGACCGCCAACGCCGATACCACGCCACGGGATTCGAACGCGACATCGGTGACGCTGTCGGAGGAGGCAAAAGCCTATCTCGCGGCCAGCGGCACCGCCGTGACGTCGTCGGCGACCCGGGCCGCCAATGCGCGCCAATGGTTCGACCAGCAATACGCCACGCTCGGCATTTCCTCGGCGGTGCTGGACGGCGAGATCGCGGTCGACCTGACCGGCCAGGACCGCGCCACGTTGTCCGTGATTGCCTCGAGCACGCCGGGCCAGTTCAGCCAGGACGAGATCGACGCCGCCGCCAAGACGATGCAGGTCCGGTTCGATGACGCGGTCTCGCCCTATGTCGTGATCGCCCGCCACACCGGCGACTATGCCGCGCCCTATGACGCGGCGATCAATTATCTCAACAAGGCCGGCGCCGACGAGCAGGCGACACCGGCCTGGAAAAATGAATACCAGGCGGTCCTCGACGGCCTGGCGGCCGCGAAAAGCGCGTTCGGCAAGGCGCCCGATACCGGAAATCCCAACGACCCCGTCCGCGCGCTGCTCGGCCGGACGTCGTCCGGCGGATCGCCATCGGCAGCGACCGACAGCGCCGGCCTCGCATCGCAGGCACGGTCGCTGCTCGACGCGCAGGCCAACGCGGCACGCGACAACGGGACGGAACTCACGTTCGATCGCTCGCGCAGCTCTGGCCAGCAGGTCGATTATACCGATCTCGACAATCGCTCCCTGGCAAGCATTGCGCTCAATCAAAACGGCGAGTTTTCGGCCCAGGAAACCCGCTCGGCCAAGGCCGAGCTGGACCAGCGCAACCGCGCCAGCATTCTCGAAGCCCTGAACGGATCGCAAAAATCCGGAAGCGATACGCGCAGCAGCAGCCTTGCGCTGCTGAAGCAAATTGCCGCCATGAGCGACGAAGAGAAGGCAGTGATGGGATACACCGATGCCTTCGTCGGCCGCATCGCACAAAATTACCGGACGCTGACATCGCTGCAGGGAGCGACCGGATCGAATTCGGCGACCAGCCTGTTGTCCCAGCTCTGAGGTCGGCTCAGGCGACCTTCTCCAGCTTCTGCAGGCAGCGCACCACGCCGACTTCCGGCGGCATCGGCGTATCCGGAAAGCTGGTCTTCCAGTCGGTGACGCCGACTTCGCCGAGATAGATGTCGCCCCTGGAATCCAGCGCGATGCCGTGTGGCGCGAGAAACTTGCCGGCCTCGATGCCGGGACCATTCTCGCCGCCGAGCCGGGCGATGCGCTTGCCCGTCGAATCCACGATGGAGAGGCGCGGGCCGAGATTGGGCACCTTGCGGTTGACCGGCATGCCGGGGCCGAGCTCGCCGACGATGAAGTTGGGGGATTTGCCGCCGCCGCACGCGCACAGCGCGCAGGGCCGGTGCAGATTGTTCCACTGCGTCTCGTATTTGCCGTCGCCGTCGAACACCTGGACGCGGTGGTTCTCGCGGTCGGCGACATAGACCCAGCCGTCGGCATCGGTGACGATGTTGTGGACGATGTTGAACTGGCCGGGATCGGTGCCCGGCTCGCCCCAGGTCTTCAGCAGCTTGCCGTCCGGCGTGTATTTGTGCACGCAGGCATTGCCGTAGCCGTCGGAGACGTAGATCTCGCCCTTCGGCGACAGCGCGGTGTGGGTGCAGCGGTGGAACGGCTCGCCGCTCATGAACGGCGCCGGCTTGTTGGGAATGCCGATGGTCAGGAGCACTTTGCCGTCGGTGGAGCACTTTCGAACGGTATGGTCGCCGTCATCGGTGCAATAGAGATTGTCGTCGGCGTCGATATGCAGCCCGTGGGCGCGGTTGAACAGGCCTTCGCCCCAGCTCTTGATAAAGTTGCCTGCGCGGTCGAGCACCACCATCGGATGGACGCCACGGTTGAAGACGTAGACACGGTCCTTGCTGTCGACCGCGACGGAGGCGACGTCGGTCAGGCTCCAGCCGTCCGGCAGCTTCGCCCAGTTCTCCACCACGCGGTAGCGATGCTCGCCCGAGCCGAGAATGGTCGACATGTGTTTCTCCCCGCAATCGTCTTGTTGGGACCATTGTTGCAGAGGCCGCCCTTGCGCGCGAGGGCCACGGCGCGGGGCTGCCATGACCTATTGTGGAGCAGCGAGTGCGATTCCTGAACCAACAGCTGTGGCTTTCGCTGAATTCGATCTGAAGCCGGTGGTTGCGGAGCGGACGCTGATTTTTGCAAGATGCCCGGGGGGCGGGTTTGGCAACTCTGGAGCTGATCCATGGGAAAGATGAAGCTGCCGTCAGCGGCTCTCGCTCTGGTCGCTGTCGCCATTTTCTGCGCCGGTGCTGTCCGGCAAGGTCGGGCGCAAGGGACGACGCCCGTGCTCGCGGTGGCCGAAATCCACTATGTCGACACCTCGGGTGAGGTGATCGATCAAAGCGCCGGCCATCGCCGGCGGCTGCGCGAGTTCGAAGCCGCGCTGCGCAGCGATCTGGCAGCGAGCGGAAAGTTGGCGAACGCGGCGCTCGAGTGTCCGACCGAACGCCTGTGCGGTGGGCGACATCGATGACCGCCAACTGCTGGGCAAGGCAGAACAGGCCGGCGCCACCCATCTCCTGATCGGCCGCTTTCACAAGATGAGCACGCTGGTGCAGCAGGCGAAATTCGACGTCATCGACGTCAAGGCGCGGAAGATGGCGTTCTATCGCTACATCACCTTCCGCGGTGACAATGACGCGGCCTGGCGCCGGGCGGAATCCTTCCTTGCCCGGCAAATCCTCGATCCCCGCGAATGGTGAGCGGCAAGGCTGCCGTCAGCGCGGCAGCAGCCCTTCCTCGATCGCCTTGATCTGCAGCGCCAGCTGCTTGGAGCCGATCCGGCATTGCGCGAGGCCGCCGGCGATCAACCAGAGGCCGGGCTGGCCGGTGCGCACATACATGTTGCGCAGTTCCTGCTCTTCGCCAAAACCCCAGATGGTGCCGACGCGCTTCTCGACGGCCTCGCCGAACAGCTTTCGCACCAGCTCTTCCTGGCGCTGGTAGCCGGTCGCCAGTACGATCAGGTCGGCCGCGATGGTCTTGCCATCCTTCATGACCGCGCCTTCGGCGACGAAGCTGTCGATATCGGCGAACTGCTTCAACCCGATCTCGCCCTTGATCAGAAGGTCGGAGCAGCCCACGTTGAAATAATAGCCACCACCGCGGGTCAGGTATTTGAATTGCCAGCCGGTGTTGTCCTCGCCGAAATCCAGCTTGAAGCCGACGCGCTCCAGTCCCGCCAGCAATTCCTTGTCGAGCGCTCTGGATTTGTCGCAGGTCAGCGCATGGCTCTTGCGCGCCAGTTTGAGCGGCATCGAGGTCGCGATGAGGTCGTTGTCCTCCAGCGTGCCCTCATTGTAGGGCGTATAGACCAGCTGCGCCGACGGTTCGATCGAGACCACCAGCGTCGAGGAGCGCTGCACCATCGTCACCTTGCATCCGCTGGAATGCAGGTCCTGCGCGATGTCGTGGCCGCTGTTGCCGCTGCCGATCACGATGGCCTTCCTGCCTTTCCATTCCTCGCCGTCGGTGTACTGGCTGGAATGGATCACGGTGCCGGAAAAATTCTTCAGGCCGGGGATATCGGGCAGGCTTGGAATGCCGCTGACGCCGGTGGCCAGCACGACGTGGCGCGGATGCATCATGCGCTGGCTGCCATCGGCCCGGCGCAGCGTCACGGTCCAGCGGCCTTCCCTCTCGTCGTAGCTGCCGCCCTCGAATTCCGTGCCGGTCCAGAAGTTCAGCTCCATGCTTTCGACATAGGCCTCGAACCAGTTGGCGAGCTTGTCCTTCGGAATGTAGGTCGGCCAGTTCGGTGGAAACAGCATGTAGGGCAGGTGGTTGACCTGCACCTGATTATGCAGCGTCAGCGCGTGGTAGCGCTTGCGCCAGTTGTCGCCGATACGTTCCTCGCGGTCGACGATCAGGGTGTCGACCTGCAACTGCTTCAGCCTTGCCGCAATACAGAGCCCGGACTGGCCGCCGCCGATCACCAGCACGGTCGGGTCGCGGTCGGCATAGTCGACCGAGGCCTTGCGCAGATCGAGCCAGTTGGGCCCGCGAAAATCGCGCGAATAGGCACTGCCACGGGGGCGCGCGACGCCGAGTTGTTCCTCGAAACCCTTTAATTCCTGGAGCGCGGTCAGCAGCGTCCACGCTTTCAGGCGGTTGCCGTCGTCGGCGTCCGGGATCAGACGCAGGATTCCGTCGCCACGGCCGAGTGCGGTTTCGAACTTGAAGATCGCCTCGATCGAACTGGTGCCGGCGCGGGTCACCTGGCGCGGTGCGGCACGGTCGGGATCGATGGCGAAGCCGGACGGCATGGCTTCGGTCGCCTGCGATCTCAGCGTCTTCAAGATGGCGTCGCGGCCGTTGATGGTCTGCAGCGTCCAGCTCAGCGCCAGCACGTCGCGCCAATAGCTGTCGGGGTGAAACAGGCCTTTCAGCAAACCATCGTCAGGCTTCGCCAGCGCGTCTTCGAACTGCGCCAGCCAGCTTTCCACGGTTACCGAAAGATCGTCCGTTTTATCGAGCATGCGCGTTTCTCTGCACCGGCCGTCTAAAGCGGCGGTTTCCCGGACTGGAGCCTATACCCATTTGGGATCGCGCAGAAAGGGCGCGAAGAGATGCCGGCTATTCCGTCAGCGACAGGATATGGCCCTGTTTCGGCGGGACGCGGCCGTTCAGCGTGTCGAGATAGACCTGTTTCACATCCGCAGGTCCGCGGCCTTCGGTCACGGTGAGCCACTGGTCCAGCATCGGGGCAAAACCCGACCACGCCGCGCCGAACCTGACGTCGATGCCGCCCGGTCCCCACTCCTTGGCGCGCTTGCGGATCTGGTCGGGCGCGAAGAACCAGGCCGGCCTGGCGCCCGGCAAGGCCGGCTCGTCCGGCGACGTTGCCCGATGGGTGAGCCCGATGCGCCCTGAATATTTCATCTGGTCGCCGAAATGCCCATGCAGTGTGGCGCGCAATTCACTGTTGCCGGCCATGTCGACATAGGCCACGGCTAAATCCGGCGGCAGCGAGGTGACGCGGTCATAGGTCACGACCTCGTCGTAGCAGCCGAGCGATTTGACGAATTCCACATTCGAGGCCGAAGTGAGTCCGATCACCTTGATGTCCTTGCGCAGCGTATGCAGCAGATGCGCCAGCCCGAATGCGGTCTTGCTGGAGGCGCTGGAGAGCAGCACGCTGCGCGCGCCGAAGAATGCATTCTCGGCGAGATAATCGTCGACCAGAAACGACAGCATGAACAGCGGCCGCAGCAGTGCCTGATAATCGCCCTGCCGCCCGGCGAAGGCGGGATCGCCGCCGACGCGGGCATAGGCGTTGTAGACCGGAGCTACTCCCTGCCGATGCGCCGCCGCGTCGCGCAGGCCGCGCTTGCCGACGTCGGCGGCCTCGATCACCAGATGCGTCGCCATCGGAAAATAGCCGAACAGGATTTCGCCAACCGGGATACCGGGGTGTTTTGAGGCGATCACTTCGCCAAATCCCCACACCGGAATATTGCCAAAGCCATCCGGCGCCGGAAACAGCGACCAGTATTTCAGTTGATCGCCCATCACGGCATAGGTGACGTTGTTGGCGGTGAAAGCAAAGCGCGCGACTTTCACCAGCAGCGCGTCATCGGGCAGCGACGTGGCGTCAGGCAATTCCGTCTCGATCACCTTGCATTGCTGCAGGTCATCGCGTGCAACGATGAAGTCGGTGGATTTCATCACTTCGATCCCGGTTGTTTTCCCGTCCGCGATCATTGTCCCCGTCGATGACCGTATTGCAACAGCCATGATGTTTAAAACGGAGTTCGGTTTTCTTCGGTTACGTGGCTGCGCGCAGTCCGCCTTCCCGGTAGAGATCGCGAAGTTTGCCTTTAAAGATCTTGCCGCTGGCCTCGCGCGGCAGCGTGTCGAGGAACTGGATGTCCTTGGGCACCTTGAAGTTGGCGAGCTTGCCGCGCAAGAATTCCTGAACCGCGCTCGATGACAGCGCAGCATTCGATTCCTTTTCGATGCAGGCAAACAGCCGCTCGCCGAATTCGTCGTCGGGAATGCCGAACACCGCGCAGTCGCGCACGCCGGCCATGCCGATCAGCGCGTTCTCGATTTCCGCCGGGTAAATGTTGACGCCGCCCGAGATCACCATGTCGCGCTTGCGGTCGCACAGGAACAGATAGCCGTCGGCGTCGAGGTAACCGACGTCGCCGACGCTGACCAGGCCGTTGCGGCCGGCTTCGGTACGCGCCTCGGCCTTGCCGTGATAGTCGAAGTCGGGCACCGAGGTCTGCCGCATGAAGATTTCGCCGGGTTCGTCGACGCCGCATTCTTCGCCGTCGGCGCGAAAGATTTTTACGATGCCGCCCTCGATTGCGCGGCCGACGGTGCCGGGCTTTCGCAGCGCTTCCTCGGCGGAGTGCCACACCGGGATGCCGGTTTCGGTCGAGCCGAAATATTCGTGCACCACCGGTCCCCACCAGTCGATCATCGCGCGCTTGACCTGCGGCGGGCAGGGGGCGGCGCCATGGACGACGAAGCGCAGCGAGGAGAGGTCGTAACGGCTCTTCAACTCCTCCGGCAGCCGCAGCAGCCGCACGAACATGGTCGGCACCATATGCATATGGGTGATGCGGTGGCGCGCGATCAGTTGCAGCATGTCTTCGGGGTCGAAGCGCGGTTCGAGCACGATCCGGCAATCGTTGCGGAACGCCAGCATGCCGTAGGAATTGGGCGCCGAATGATACATCGGGCCGTTCATCAGGATGACCTGATCCTCGCCCGGCTTGATGCCATAGGCGATGCCGCCGACGCGCGCCGAGGCCGCGACCTGTTCGGGCCGCATCGGTTTGCGGCGTACGCCCTTGGGCAGGCCGGTTGTGCCCGAGGTATAAAACATCGGCGAGCCGCCGACCGAAGGCTCCAGCGCCGGGGCGTGGCTGTCGCGCCAACTGTCCCAATCGGTCGCGCCTTCGGGGACCTGCGCCTGCGTGGCTGCGACGTTGAACGCCGCGGCGATCTCCGGCGGCGTCTCAACCACCAGCAGGCTGATATCGCCGGGCAGGCCGCTTTCGATCTGCGGCAGCAGGTCGGCGTGGCAGATCAGAATTTTCGCGCCGCTGTCGGCCAGGATATAGGCGACCTCCTCGGCCTTCAGATGCCAGTTGATCGGCACCACCGGACTGCCCAATGCCGCCGCGGCGCCGGCGACTTCGAACAGCGCGAAATCATTGCGCAGCATCATGGCGACCGGCGTTCCGCCCTGCAGGCCAAGCGTCCGCAACCCCGTGGCCGCCCTGCTGATGCGGGCGTGAATCTCGGGATAGCCGATGCTGCGCTCGCCGCTGATGATCATGGTCGTGTTCCTTTTTCTCCCCTCCCTCCACGCGCCCTTGCGCGTGGCGGGGTCCGAGGCGAGCGAAGCTCGCTCTCGAGGTCGGGGGTGGGGGGTGTCTCGGCAAATTCGCTGAGAGTCGTACGCGCATTCTCCAACAGCGAATTTGCGGAAGCACCCCCCACCCCCGACCCCTCCCCGCCGCTGCGCGGGGGGAGGGGAGAAGAAACGCGCCCGCTCGTGTAAAATTCAATCCGTTTTACTTATCATCCAGTATTTCGCCGAACCCGACCCAGCTCTTGCCGTTGAAGCGGCGCAGCCGCAATTGCTGGAACGGCAGATAGTCGTCGGGACCGGTGGTAACGGTAATGCCCGGCAGCAGCATCGGCAGCGCAAGCTCGCGAAGCGAGGTGGCCTGTTTCAGGATGTTCTCGCGGCTGAAGTCGTCCTTGCAGGCCTTCAGCACCTGCACCAGAAGGTTGGCATAATGATAACCGGCGGCGTAGTTGGAGTTATTGAGGTCGGCATTGGGCAGGTATTGCTTCATGAAGGCGAGGTATTCCTTCACGCCGGCGTCGCCGGCCCATTGCGCGTCGAGCGGGTCCTTCTGGTTGCTGGACGCGATCAGGCCGACGGCGTTGTCCAGCCCGGCGGGCTCCAGGAACGAGATCGATGACGCCGAGGTCGGCACGAAGAACAAATCGGGCTTCCAGTTGAGTTCGGCGACACCCTTGATCATCTGCGAGGTGAACTTGCCGAGCACCACGCCGAACATCACATTGGCGCCGGACGCTTTCAGCGTCGCCAGCTGCGAGCTGATGGTCGGCGCGCTGGTCTCATAGCTCGCCTCCGAAACGATCATGGTCGCGGCCTTGGATCCCAGCGCGCGCTTGAAGCCGGCGACATAGTCGCGGCCGAAATCGTCATTCTGCGCCAGGATGGCGATCTTGGCGTCCGGCTTGGTCTGCAGGATGTGCTTGGCGTAAATCACGCCCTCGGATTCGTAGGTCGCCATTCCCGGCATGGTCCACGGAAAGTTCTTCGGGTCGGCCCATTTGGTCGCGCCGCTCAGCACGAACAACTGCGGCACCTTCTTGCCGTTGAGGTAGCGATGCACGGCGTTGTTGGTGGCGGTTCCGAGCGAACCGAACATCATCAGGACTTCTTCCTGTTCCACCAGCTTGCGGGTCTGTTCGACGGTCTTCGGCGGCGAATATGCATCGTCGAGACTGATGAACTTCAGCTTGCGGCCATTGATGCCGCCCTCGGCGTTGACCTTGGCGAAGTAGGCTTCCTGGGACCGTCCGATGATGCCGAAGCCGGAGACCGGACCGCTGTAGGGCAGGGTCTGGCCGATTCGGATCTCGCTCTTGTCGTCGGCGGCGGCCGGCAGGATGCCGGCCAAAGCCAATGCGATTGCCAATGCGCGTCGCGATAGTCTCATGGTCTCACTCCCGCTGTTTTATCTGTTCTTGAGATCGGAAAGCGCGCCTCAGGCGCGCGCCCGCCTGAGAAAGTCGACGCTGGCTTCGTCGAACTCGGCCTTCAGGCGCTCCACCAGTTCGGCGACCGGCGGCGCGTCGGCGATCTGGCCGATGCCCTGGCCCGAGCCCCAGATGTCGCGCCACGCCTTGACCTTCATGTTGCCGCCGGAGCCGAAATTCATCTTCGACTTGTCGGCGACCGGCAGATTGTCCGGATCGAGGCCCGCGGCCACGATCGAGGGTCCGAGATAATTGCCGTGCACGCCGGTGAACAGGTTGGAATAGACGATGTCGTGCGCGGCGTGCTCGGTCAGCGCCTTCTTGTAGGCGAGATCGGCATTGGCTTCCTCGGTGGCGATGAAGCGCGTGCCGATATAGGCGAGGTCGGCGCCGAGCGCGAGCGCCGAGGCGATGCTGGCGCCGTCGGAGATCGCGCCCGACAGCAGGATGGTGCCCTTGAACCATTGCTTCACCTCGCGCAGCAGCGCGAACGGCGACAACGTGCCGGCGTGGCCCCCGGCGCCGGCGCAGACCAGGATCAGGCCGTCGACGCCCTGCTCGGCGGCCTTGCGCGCGTGCTTGACGTTGATGACGTCGTGGAACACGACGCCGCCATAGGAATGCGCGGCCTCGACGATCTCCTGCGGCGGACGCAGCGAGGTGATGATAACAGGCACCTTGTGTTTGACGCAGGTTTCCATGTCCCGCATCAGCCGGTCGTTGGATGCGTGACAGATCTGGTTGACCGCGTAGGGCGCGACCTTCTTCTCCGGGTGCAGCGCCTTGTATTCGCCGAGCTCGTTCTCGATCCGGGTCAACCATTCCCCGAGCTTTTCGACCGGGCGCGCGTTGAGCGCCGGGAACGAGCCGACCACGCCGGCCTTGCACTGGGCAATGACCAACTCGGGACCCGACACGATGAACAGCGGCGAGCCCACCACGGGGAGTTCGAGCGTGTCGACGAGCGAAGCGGGTAACGGCATTCCATTCATCCCTTCGAAGCGCGAGCCCGGGAATGGCGGTTGAGCCCTGGATCCGGTCTGGCTTGTTGCTTGTGGTGCTGATCCGTCTCGGCGGACCTGACGCGCGCATTATAGGACTGGACGCGGGTGGGGTGGCTGTTCAATATTGAACGGATGATCTGCCAGAATTGAACGCATTCGCGGGGCGCGGGGACGGCGATGGACTGGGACCTTTGCAAGACCTTCGTCGCCGTCGCCGAAACCCACAGCCTGGCGGCGGCGGCGCGCCGGTTGCGCTCCAGCCATCCCACGGTGGGCCGCAACGTCGCCGCGCTGGAGGACCAGCTCGGCACCAAACTGTTCGCGCGGTCCAATGAAGGCCTGTCGCTGACCGCGCAGGGCCGCAAGTTTCGCGAGCATGTCGAGGCGATGGCATCGGCCGCGCTGCGCGCCGAAGCCGCGGTGTCGGCGACCGGCGCGCAGGCCCGCGGGATCGTAAAACTGTCGATCGGGGCCACGCTTGCCGCGCACTGGCTGATGCCGCGGATGGGGACGTTCCTGCGCGAGCACGGCCATCTGCAGCTCGAGATCATCACCCATCCGTTTCCGGCCAGCGTGCGGCGCCGCGAGGCCGACGTCGTGCTGCGGCCGGTCGACAGCGGCGAGGAAAACCTGATCGGTCGCAAGATCGGCCGCCTCGGCACCGGCTTCTATGCCTCGCGCGACTACGCGGCGCGGCAGGGCTTGCCGGAGCGGCGCGACGAATGGAAGGGCCACAGCGTGATCGGCTTCGCCGACCGCGAGTCGAATGCGCATCTGGCGCGCTGGAGCGATCTGGTCACACGGCACGGCACCGTCGTGATGCGCTGCTCGTCGCAGGGCGACATGCTCGCCGCCACAAGGGCCGGGCTCGGGATATCGGCGCTGTCCTGCCTGGTCGCCGAGGCCTATCCCGATCTGGTCCGCGTCGCCCCGCAGAAACTCGGCAGCCTGTCGGATCTCTGGCTGCTGGCGCATCCCGACCTCGTCGAACTGCCCGCGGTCCGCGCGGTGATCGGTTTCGTCACCGCCTGCGCGCGCGAGGACCGGGTCCGGCTGCGGGGGTAGAAGTTCTCCGTGCGCTGCACCGCGTCCGGGACACGAGACCTATTTCCCGATCACGCCCTCGCGCTTCTTCAGCACCCGGTAATAGCTCCACCACAGATGCGCCGCCGCCCCCCGCAACGGCCGCCACGGCTCCGCCAGCGGGGCCATCTGTTTCGGGGTCGGGCGCGTTGCCAAGCCCAATCCGACCTTGATGGCTTCCTGGATGGCGATATCGCCGGCGGGCCAGGCGTCGCCATGGCCGAGGCAGAACAGCAGATAGACGTCGGCGGTCCACGGGCCGATGCCGTGCAGCGCGGTCAGCGTGTTGTGCGCGGCGTCGGCGTCCTCGTTGGCCAGCACGTCGAGATTGAGCCGCTCGGCGGCGATCTCGCGCGCCAGGTTCTTCAAGGTCTTGATCTTGGCGCCGGACAGGCCGAGCCGGCCGAGCCGGTCGGCGCGCGCCTTACGCAAGGCGTCATGATGAAACGGGTCGAACGCGGCGCTGACGCGGCCCCAGATCGCCGCGGCGCTGGCGGTGGAGACCTGCTGGCCGCAGACGATGTGGGCAAGACCTGCAAAGCCGGGCTCGCGCCGCCGCAGCGCCGGCATCCCGGTCAGTTCGAAGACCGGTTTCAGCCGCGGATCGAGTTCTATCAGCGCATGGATGGCGTCTTCGAGGTCGGACTGGGTTTCGAGGTGAAGGGGCATGGGGAGACCCTACTTCGTCATGGCCGGGCTTGTCCCGGCCATCGACGTCTTCCTACGATGTCGCGTCGGACGGTATCGTTGTTGCCAATGTCACGTCGTGTTGCAAGACGTGGATGGCCGGGACGAAGCCCGGCCATGACGAGACCTGTGTGAATGTCAGCACCCGTTTTCCGCTTTGCGCCGAGCCCGAACGGCTATCTGCATCTCGGTCACGCTTGTTCGGCGCTGCTGAATTTCGACGCCGCCCGCCGCAGCGGCGGCCGCTTGCTGCTGCGCATCGAGGATATCGATCCGGCGCGCTGCCGGCCGGAATTCGAGGCCGCGGTCTACCAGGATCTCGCCTGGCTCGGCATATCGTGGGAAACGCCGGTGCGGCGGCAGTCGGAGCACCTCTCGGACTATCGCGCCGCGCTGGAGGAGCTCACGGCGATGGGCCTGATCTATCCCGCGTTCGAAAGCCGCGCCGAGATTGCAAGACTGTTGGCGCAGCGCGAGGCGCAGGCGCCCTGGCCGCGCGATCCCGACGGCGCGCCGCTCTATCCGGGGGTGGCGAAGTCACTGTCGCCGGATCAGCGGGCGTACCTGCGCGATTCGGGCGTGCCCTATGCGCTGCGGCTGGACATGGCGGCGGCCCGCGCGCTGGTCCCCGATCTCGGCTGGACCGAGCACGGCGAGGGTCCCGATGGCGAGACCGGCGCGGTCGTCGCCCGGCCCGAAGCCTGGGGCGACGTCATTGTCGCGCGCAAGGAGACGCCGACCAGCTATCATCTGTCGGTTGCGATCGACGACGCCTTGCAGGGTGTCACCGAGGTGGTGCGGGGCGCGGACCTGTTCTGGTCGACCAGCGTGCACCGGCTGCTGCAGCATCTGCTCGGTCTGCCCCAGCCGGCCTACCACCACCATCGCCTCGTGCTCGACCGCGAAGGGCGGAAGCTGTCGAAGTCAACTGCGGCGACCGCACTGCGCGAGCTCCGGGCGCAGGGTGCGACGCCGGCTGACATCCGCCGCCAAGTCGGCTTGCCTTGATAAGTCGGCTTGCCCTGACCCGCCCGATGGGCGACGGGGACCATGCCGAACGCCTTCGTGACTCCTCGCGGTGCTCCATGGCATGGTGAGACCGGCCAGGGTCGGGGGAATCATGGCGGTCAAGTCGCGCGCAAAGCGCCCTACGCGGATACCGAAAAAACGGATGTCGAAACAACGCGTTCCGGCCCGCGCTGCGGGCAAGGCGCGCAAGCGCGCGGCCGTGACTGGCGTTCCCGGCATGGTCGAGACGGCGCTCGCGGCGTTCGCCCATGAGGTCCGCACACCGCTGACCGGAATTCTCGCCATCAGCGATCTCCTGGCGACCTCCGACCTCGACGAGCGCGAGCGGCGCTGGGTCGATACCATCAAGGCCGGCGCCGAGCACCTCGCCAGCCTCGCCACCTTGTTCGTCGATGCCGCGAGGAGCCGCGGCCCCGGGCTGGGGGTGCGGCAGGACTTCTTCGATCTGCGCGCGCTCGCCCGCAGCGTCGGGGATTCGCTGGCCGGCCGGGCGACCGCCAAGGGGCTGCAATCCCGGATCGAGATTTCCGAAAAACTGCCGGCGTTCGTGATCGGCGATCCCGTGCGGCTGCGCGCGGCGCTGGAAAACCTGATCGACAATGCGGCCAAGTTCACCGAAGCCGGCGGCGTCGCGCTCTCGGTCAAGCCGATGCGCGGGCCGAAGGGCAAGGTCAGCATCGCCTTTGCGGTTTCCGACAGCGGCATCGGTCTCACGCTGGGTGAGATCAAGCGCCTGTTCCGGCCGTTCTCGCAGGCCAATGTCTCGATCGCGTCGCGCTTCGGCGGTGCCGGGCTCGGACTGTCGTCGGTCAAGGCGCTGGCGCGGGCAATGGGCGGCGACATCATCGTGGCGCAGCGGCCGGGCGGCGGCGCCACCTTCACCCTGAGCGTGACGCTGACCCGCGCCAGGGCGCCGAAAGCGGCGAACTCCGGCGCGGACGCCGGTTCGCCGATGGATCAGGTGCGCAGCCTGCGCGTACTCAGCGTCGAGGACAATCCGTTCGGCCGGGTCGTGCTCAATGCGATCCTCACCGAACTCGGCCACCAGGCGGAATTCATCGGGCGCGGCGAGATCGCGGCCGAGCGGATCGCGGAAGGAGCGTTCGACGCGGTGCTGATGGACATGGTGTTGCCGGGTATCAACGGCATCGAGGCGATCAGGCAAATTCGCAAGCTGCGGGCGCCATTCGGCCGCATCGCCATCATCGGGGTATCGGGCCGCGGCGACGACGAGGCGGCATCGCGCGCCGCCGGCGCCAACGCCTTTCTGGTCAAGCCTGTGAGTCCAAGGGCTCTAGCGACTGCGCTGCTTGAAGCGACACGCCGTGCGGCAGCCGCGACTTGATGATCGCCGCGTTCAGTTCGCCGCCATAGACGAAGATCGCGGCGATGAAATACAGAAACACCAGCGCGATGATCACCGAGGCGAGGCCTGCATACATCGTGACGTAGTTGTTGGCGAAGCGGGCGAGATACTGTCCGAACACGATGCCCGACAGCAGCGACGCCACGAAGGTGAAGATGATGCCGGGCAGGATCTGCAGGAAACTGCGGCGGCCCGCCGGCAGCCATGCGTGCAGCAGGAACAGGGCGATCACCAGCGCCGCGATGGTAATGCCGTAGCGCGCGACGTTGAGAAAATGCTCGTTGGTTTCCACGATCAGCGGTATGTAACGCCGCGCCGCCTCCAGCATCAGCGGGCCGAGCACGATCAGGAATGCCATCGCCAGCGCGGTAAAGGCGGCGATCAGCGTGTAGCCGATCGATTCCAGCCGCAGCCAGTACCAGCTTCGCGGCTCGATCACCGAATAGGCGCGGTTCAGTCCGACCCGCAGGCTTTCGATGCCGTTCGAGGCGAAGTACACCGCCAGCACGAGGCCGATGGTCAACGCATCGCCGCGTGTCGTCGTCAGCACGTCGTGGATTTCGCTCGACAGCGAGTCCGCGACCTGTTGCGGCCAGACCTGCAGCAATAGCGCCACCGCCTGATCGGCCAGTTCCTTGGAGCCGAAAAATCCGGCCAGCGAGGTCAGCACGATCAGAAACGGAAACAGCGCCATCAACGCCGACAGCGCGATATGACTGGCAATCGCCCAGCCGTCATCGGCGAGAAACGTATAGAACGCATCCATCACGACCAGATAGACGTAGCGGATCTGCCTCACATTTCACCCTGACGGCGGACGATTCGTTCAACCGGCGACAAACCGGTAGTGCTGCCCATCCTTCGAGACGGCCGCTTCGCGGCCTCCTCAGGATGAGGTTAACTTGCTGAAACACAACGACCTCATGCTCGGATGAACGCTTCGCGTTCACTCGGGAGGAGCGAGCGGCGCGAGCGTCTCGAAGCATGGGCCGCAAGCGACTCGCATCGCCACCGTCAGCAGCCGCTAGCTTCTGATATTATTGGACAAAAAGCCAGATCGTTGCGCCCGGGGGCGGGGCCGGCCTTAACGGATGGCGGACTGCCCGGCACGGTGTTATGTAGCGCCGATGGCATCCTTCCTGAGTTCGATCCTCCTTCCCGTCGCGGTCGCCGCAGTTGCGATCGTCCTGCTGCTCGGTCTGCTCAACATGGTGCGGGGCGGATCGCCGAATCGCTCGCAGAAGCTGATGCGGTTGCGGGTGTTGCTGCAATTTGTCGCGATCGTCATCACCATGCTCGCGGTCTGGGCGATGAGCCGCTAAGGGGAGAACGATGGTCGTCCTCAATCGCATCTACACAAGGACCGGCGACGACGGCACCACGGCGCTCGGCAGCGGCGAACGCCGCCCGAAATACGACCTGCGCATCGCCGCCTATGGAACCGTCGACGAGACCAACGCCGCGATCGGCATGGTCCGGCTGCATCTGGCGGAGGCGCGCGAGATCGACGCGATGCTCGGCCTGATCCAGAACGATCTGTTCGATCTCGGCGCCGACCTCGCGGTGCCGGAGCGCCAGGGCAAGGTGGAGCGCCTGCGGATGCTCGGAAGTCAGGTCGAACGGCTGGAGCGCGATATCGACACCTTGAATGCCCGCCTGACGCCATTGACCTCGTTTGTGCTGCCCGGAGGCACGCCGGCGGCGGCGCATCTGCATCTGGCGCGCACCATATGCCGCCGGGCGGAACGGATCATGGTGGAACTCGCGGCCAAGCCCGACGAGCCGGTCAGCGACGCCGGAATCCAGTACATGAACCGGCTGTCGGATTTCCTGTTCGTCGCCAGCCGTTCGGTCAATAATGACGGCGCCGGCGACGTGCTGTGGGTGCCCGGCCAAAATCGTTGAAGCAGCCATGCCCGGGGCGATCCTCGGGTGGTTCTTGGATGGTTCTTGGATGGTTCTTGGGGCGATTTTTGGCTTTCGCGCGTTGACCGCCGATAGCGGGACCTTTAGGTTCCGCGCCCAAGCTGATTGATACCAAAAATCCAAGCGAAAGAGGGTCGATGAAGGTTCTGGTGCCGGTAAAGCGGGTGGTCGATTACAACGTCAAGGTCCGGGTCAAGAGCGACGGATCGGGCGTCGAACTGTCCAACGTCAAGATGTCGATGAATCCGTTCGACGAAATCGCCGTCGAGGAAGCCCTGCGCCTGCGAGAGGCCGGCAAGGCAACCGAGGTCGTGGTGGTGTCGATCGGCCCCGCCCAGGCGTCCGAGACCATCCGCACCGGTCTCGCCATGGGCGCCGACCGCGGTATTCTGGTCAAGGCCGAGGGTAACGTCGAACCGCTGGCGGTGGCGAAGATTCTGAAGGCCATCGTCGACGAAGAGAAGCCCGGCCTCGTCATTCTCGGCAAGCAGGCGATCGACGACGATTCCAACCAGACCGGCCAGATGCTGGCCGCGCTGCTCGGCTGGTCGCAGGCGACCTTCGCCTCCAAGCTCGAAGTCGAAGGTTCCGATTTCAAGGTGACGCGCGAGGTCGACGGCGGCCTGCAGACCCTCAAACTGAAGGGGCCGGCGATCGTCACGACCGACTTGCGGCTGAATGAGCCGCGCTACGCCAGCCTGCCCAACATCATGAAGGCGAAGAAGAAGCCGATCGCCGACAAGAGCGCGACCGACTACGGCGTCGATCTGACCGCCCATCTCGAGATCCTCAAGACCACCGAACCGCCGGGCCGCAAGGGAGGCGTCAAGGTCAAGGACGTCGCCGAGCTGGTGTCGAAACTCAAGAACGAAGCCGGGGTTCTCTGATGACCACGCTGTTGATTGCCGAACACGAACACGCCACCCTGAAGGACTCCACCAACAAGGCGCTGACCGCCGCCACCCAATTGGGCGCCGAGGTCCACGTGCTGGTCGCCGGTGGCGGCGAGGGCACCAAGGCCGCGGCCGAGGCTGCCGCCAAGCTTGCCGGCGTCACCAAGGTGCTGGTCGCCGAAGGCGATGCCTATGCCCACGATCTGGCGGAGCCGCTCGCCGCCCTGATCGTGGCGCTGGCCCCGGCCTATGACGCCTTCGTCGCGCCCGCCACCTCGCGCTTCAAGAACGTGATGCCGCGCGTCGCCGCCCTGCTCGACGTGATGCAGGTGTCGGAAATCATCAAGGTGGTGTCGCCGGATACCTTCGAGCGGCCGATCTATGCCGGCAATGCGATCCAGACGGTGAAATCCAGGGACGCCAAGAAGGTGATCACGGTGCGGACCTCGACCTTCGCCGCGGCCGGCGACGGCGGCAGCGCGGGAATCGAAAATGCCGCATCCGCGGCCGATCCCGGCCTCTCCAGCTTTGTCGGCGAGGAAGTGGCCAAGAGCGATAGGCCCGAACTGACCTCGGCAAAAATCATCGTTTCCGGCGGCCGCGCCATGCAGAGCCGCGAGAACTTTGCAAAGTATATCGAGCCGCTGGCCGACAAGCTCGGCGCCGGCGTCGGCGCCTCGCGCGCCGCGGTCGATGCCGGATATGCGCCGAACGACTGGCAGGTCGGCCAGACCGGCAAGGTGGTGGCGCCGGAGCTTTATGTCGCCATCGGCATTTCAGGCGCCATTCAGCATCTCGCCGGCATGAAGGATTCCAAGGTGATCGTCGCGATCAACAAGGATGAGGACGCGCCGATCTTCCAGGTTGCCGATTACGGCCTGGTCGCGGACCTCTACCAGGCGGTTCCCGAACTGACCGAGGCGCTCGGCAAGCTCGGAAAGTAACGACGATTCCAGGTTCCGGCCGGATGGATCGGACTCCGGCCGGTGTTTATGCAAGAGAGGGTGGACGCGCGAGCCGCGTCTTCCCCGGTGAGATGATAAAATGGCGGTGATGATCAAGAAGGTCGGCGTGATCGGCTCGGGCCAGATGGGCAACGGCATCGCACATGTGGCGGCGCTGGCCGGGCTGAACGTGGTGCTGAACGATATCTCCGAAGATCGTTTGAAGTCCGCCATGGCGACCATCAACGGCAATCTGTCGCGCCAGGTGGTCAAGAAGATCATCACGGAGGATGCCCGCAAGGGGGCGCTGGACCGGATCGTGACCGCAGAAACCATGGACGGTCTCGCCGACTGCGACCTGGTGATCGAAAGCGCGGTCGAGAAGGAAGAGGTCAAGCGCAAGATTTTCCACGATCTGTGCGCGGTGCTGAAGCCGGAAGCCATCGTCGCCTCCAACACGTCTTCGATTTCGATCACGCGGCTGGCCGCCTCCACCGACCGCCCCGAGAAGTTCATCGGCATTCATTTCATGAATCCGGTGCCGCTGATGGAGCTGGTCGAGTTGATTCGCGGCATCGCGACCGACGATTCGACCTTCGACGCCTCAAAGGAATTCGTCGCCAGGCTCGGCAAGCAAATCGCGGTGTCCGAGGATTTTCCGGCCTTCATCGTCAACCGCATCCTGCTGCCGATGATCAACGAGGCGATCTATACGCTGTATGAGGGGGTCGGAAACGTCGAGGCGATCGATGCCGCGATGAAGCTCGGCGCCCACCATCCGATGGGACCGCTGGAACTGGCCGATTTCATCGGGCTGGATACCTGCCTGTCGATCATGCAGGTGCTGCATGAGGGCCTCGCCGATTCCAAGTACCGGCCGTGCCCGCTGCTGGTGAAATACGTCGAGGCCGGCTGGCTCGGCCGCAAGACCCAGCGCGGCTTCTACGATTATCGCGGCGACAAGCCGGTTCCGACGCGCTGAGACGTAAGCCGCGCATTCGCCTCATCGATCGGTCAGGCGACATCCGGCACGCTTCAACATGTCAGCAACGATCAGCGGAGTCGCGGCGGTTTCGGCTGCGCGGCCGGGCGCGGTGCTCCCCAGCGCCTGCCGTGCGCTCTTGTCATCCAGGCTGAGACGCCGCGTACAGGGATGTCGTAACAATCCCTGATCGGTCGCGACATCCAGCAGCCAACCCGCGGTTTCACCGGTCCCGGCGAGATAGGCGGTCAGCGTCTGCCGCGCCGCCGGGTTTGTCGCGGCCTGATCCAGTATCATCATGGCCTGGGCGACGGATATCTGCCCGCGCGAGGTGGAGGGTTCGGCAGACAGCACAGTCGTTCCGATCGCCAGACCGACGAAAATGGCCGCCGAACCAGAGCAGAAACGCCGCGCGCGAGATCGTAACATCGGATACTCCATACAGTTTGACGTTGACTTGCGATAATTTATTATCGTAAAACAATAATAATTCGTCAACAGTATTTCGGAGGCCGCCAATGATCTCGTCGACTTCGTCCGATCTTCCCCTGGCTGCGGCTTCCCTCGAGCGCTCTCGACGGATTCGGTTTCTCAGCCGCATGCTGGCGTATCTGTGCGTGGGCATTTCGGTCATTCTGGCGGCGGGGCTTGCGGCCTATTGGATCGTCAGCACGGATGAAACCATCCATCTCGACGCCCGGTTGCGCGGGATCGCGATCCATCCGATCGGCTGGGACATCCGGTTGGCGAGCATGGCGATATCAGCGCTGCCGCTCGCCTGCCTGATCTGGGGACTGCTGCGGGTCCGCCGCTGTTTCGAAGCCTTCGCCGAAGGCCGCTTCTTCACCCTCGAGAACGTCCACAGATTGCGCGACCTGGCGGTCGCGGTGTTTGCCGCGACCTTGCTGAAGCCCGTTGTCGGCGCCGCGCTGTCGATCCTGCTGAGCTGGCGAACCTACGCGACGGGCAAGGCTCTGGTCGTGGCGCTCGGGTCCGATGCGCTGCTGGCGCTGTTGTTCGCCGGCCTGATCGTGGTGATTGCCTGGCTGATCGCGGAAGCCATGGCGATCGCCGACGAAAACGCGCAATTCATCTGAGGCAGAACATGTCCATCCGAGTCCGGCTCAATGTGATGCTGGCCGAACGCAATGTGAAATCGAAGGATCTGGCCGAACATGTCGGCATCACCGAAGCCAATCTCTCGCTACTGAAGCAGGGCAAGGTGAAGGGTGTGCGGTTCGATACGCTGGCGCGGATCTGCGAATATCTGAACTGCCAGCCGGGCGATCTGCTGCGCTATGAGCGCGATGAATCCGCCTGAACCGGCGCTCCCGCTACGCGCGGCTGCTGACGCCACGCAACGAGGCTGTTGATAAGTCCCGGGAGAACATGGGGAGAATAATTCGATTCGTGTCGTGTTTGGAGGGGCTTGGCGCGGGCTTTCCGAACCTGGCGATGGCTGTGGAAAACGGCCGCTGCCGATCCGGTAAATTGGCCCGGTTTCGCGGCGGTTACCGCCTCCAGTTACGCATCGTTAACCAGCGCTGGGTACGGTGCCCCGTTGGGAGTATTGCGTATGGATATGATGGCAATGGTGAGCAGCATGCTCGCGATGAAGGCGGCGGGCACCCAGGGGCAGATAGCCGCTTCGTTCATCAAGCAGAACGCCGATGCGGAGAAATCCGCTGTCATGACCCTGTTGGGTCAGAACTCCGCCAACCTCGGCGCCGGCGTCGGCGGCAATCTCGACGTTTCAGCCTAAAACCCGGCCGTTACGGCTTCATCGCAGCCTTGATCAGCTTGACGGCGTCTTCGCTGGCCCATTCCGCGGGTCCGGCGATGGTGGCGATTTCGCAGCCCTGGCGGTCGACCAGCACCGAAGTGGGCATCCCCAATGCCCGCCCTACAGCTTTAAGATCCTGAAAAACCTTGGCTTTGTGGTCGCTGAAATAGCCGAGCCGGGTCAGATTGGCGTCTTTCAGGAAATTCTTCGGCTTTTCCGGATCGCGGGTGTCGATATTGATCGCCACCACCTCGAAATCAGCCCCTCCGAGCTTGGCCTGCAGCTCGTCGAGCGCGGGCATTTCCTTGCGGCAGGGCACGCACCAGGTGGCCCACAGGTTGACCAGAACCATCCGCCCGCGCCAGTCCGACAGTTTTTTGGGTTGCCCGCCGGCGTCATCGAAGGCGAGGTCCGGCAGTCGCAGCGGGGCGGTGGCCATGGTCAGCGCGGCCACCTCGCCATGCGCCAAGGGGGCGATCTTGCGCGCCAGCTCTACCGCCGGGCGGCAGGCGGCATCGCCGGTCGGCCGGTTCAGGGCCCCGGTCCCGTAGAGGACGGCCGATCCGATCGCCACCCCGATCAGCGCTGCGCCGATCGCAAGCGGAATCCGGCGCGTGGCAGCCCGGGGCCGCGCAGCGTCCGGGGGCCGCGTGGCGTCCGGGGGAGGCGAGGGCAATTCAGGCATATCGTTTGTCATCCTGTATCAGATACGGCTATGCAGAGCCGGGATTGCGGACAGTTCGCATTAGTGCGGCGTGTCCGTTCGCGGCCGTGACGGTCAATGGCAGGCATGAGTAATAGGTCATGAGTAACAAGTCATGAGCAACAAGATGTGGGGCGGCCGGTTCGGTGAGGGCCCCGACGCGATCATGGAGGAAATCAACGTCTCCATCGACGTCGATCGTCACCTGTATGCCCAGGACATCGCCGCGTCCAAGGCCCACGCCGCGATGCTGTCAGCGCAAGGCATCATTACCGCGAGTGATGCGAAAAATATCGCCAGGGGTCTAGACACGATTTTGTCAGAAATCGACAAGGGATCGTTCGATTTCAAGCGCGCGCTCGAGGACATTCACATGAATGTCGAGAGCCGGCTCGGCGAGCTGATCGGGCCGGCCTCGGGACGGCTGCACACCGCGCGCTCGCGCAACGACCAGGTGGCGACCGATTTCAGGCTCTACGTCCGCGACACCATCGATGAGATCGATGCGTCGCTGGCGGCGTTTCAGCACGCGCTGGTGACGCGGGCGCTGGAACATGCCGGCACGGTGATGCCCGGTTTCACCCATTTGCAGACCGCCCAGCCGGTGACGTTCGGGCATCATTTGCTGGCCTATGTCGAGATGGCGGCGCGCGACCGCGGCCGTTTTGCCGATGCGCGCAAGCGGCTCAATGAATCGCCGCTGGGTGCAGCAGCCCTGGCCGGCACCTCGTTCCCGATCGATCGCAACGCCACCGCCAAAGCGCTCGGCTTCATCAGGCCGATGGCCAATTCGCTCGATGCGGTGTCGGACCGTGACTTCGTGCTGGAAACCCTGGCGGCGGCGACGATCGCCTCGGTACATCTGTCGCGCTTCGCCGAGGAAATCGTGATCTGGACCTCGCCGCTGGTCGGCCTGGTGCGTCTCTCCGACAAGTTCACCTCCGGCTCCTCGATCATGCCGCAGAAGCGCAACCCTGATGCCGCCGAGCTGGTGCGCGCCAAGACCGGCCGGGTGATCGGCGCGCTCACCGGTTTGCTGATCGTGATGAAGGGACTGCCGCTGGCCTATCAAAAGGACATGCAGGAGGACAAGCAGGGCGCGATGGAGGCGTTCGGCGCGCTGTCGCTGGCGGTCCGGGCGATGACCGGCATGGTTCTGGACATCGTGCCGGACGAGGCCAAAATGAAAGCCGCTGCCGGCGAAGGCTACGCCACCGCTACCGATCTCGCCGACTGGCTGGTGCGGACGCTGAAAATGCCGTTCCGCGACGCCCATCATGTCACCGGGCGAATCGTCGGCGCGGCGTCGGGCCAGGGCGTGCCGCTGCACGAACTCCCGTTGAAGGACATGCAGGCGATCGAACCGAAGATTACCAGGGAGGCGCTGAGCGTGCTTTCGGTGGAAGCGTCGGTGAAAAGCCGCGTCAGCTATGGTGGAACCGCCCCGAAAAACGTGGCAGCGCAGGCCAAAGCGTGGCTGAAGCGGCTGGAAAAGCAGCGAAAGTTGGGCTGAGCCTGCAAATTTGGCTGCAATTTCGTGGTCGTCCGGCTCTCGCCAGAACCGGGCAATCTTTGTATGGTGCCGCCGCATTGGGGATTTTGTCGTGAATCGTAAGTTGAGCCCGACATCTTCGGGATGGGCGATCATCGTTCTGGGCGTAGCCGTGCTGGCGCTTGGCGGCTGCGGCCGCAAGGGCGGGCTCGATCTGCCGCCGAACGCCTCGTCGCAGGCGTCGTCCGCGGCGCTGGCGCCGACCGATGTCGATATCGAAGCCGAACGGGCCGCGCGAGGCACGTTTAATCCGTCCTCCGGAACCACCGATCCGTCGGCCACCGCGCCGAGAGGCCGCAAGAAAGCCTTCGTCCTCGATCCGCTCCTCGACTGAGCCTGCCATGAACCACTTCGACTATCGCAACGGCGTGCTGCACGCCGAGGCGGTTAATCTCATCGAGCTGGCGGAAGCGGTCGGCACGCCGTTCTACTGCTATTCGACCGCCACCCTGGAACGCCATTACCGGGTGTTCAGCGAGGCCTTCGCCGGCGAGAAGGCGCTGGTGTGTTACGCCATGAAGGCGAACTCCAACCAGTCGGTGCTGCGCACATTGGCAAAACTCGGCGCCGGCGCCGACGTGGTATCCGGTGGCGAGCTGAAGCGCGCGCTGGCCGCCGGCATTCCGCCGCACAAGATCCTGTTCTCCGGCGTCGGCAAGACCGAAGCCGAACTGCGTGCGGCGCTGGCCCAGGATATTCTGTGCATCAACGTCGAATCCGAGCCGGAGCTCGAACTGCTGTCGCGGCTCGCCAGCGAGACCGGCCGGACCGCGCGGATCTCGGTGCGGGTCAATCCCGACGTCGATTCCGGCTCGCACGCCAAAATCTCGACCGGCAAGTCCGAGAACAAGTTCGGTATTCCGCTGGCCCGCGCCCGCGCGGTCTATGCCCGCGCGGCCGGGCTGCCGGGCATCGAGGTCACCGGCGTCGACATGCATATCGGCAGCCAGGTTACGGATCTGGGGCCGCTGGAAACCGCCTTCCGGCTGCTGGCCGAATTCGTGCAGGTGCTGCGCGCCGACGGCCACACCATTTCGCATGTCGATTTCGGCGGCGGTCTCGGCATTCCCTATCACATGGACCGCGAAGCCCCGCCGCTGCCGTCGGCCTATGCCGCGATGGTCAAGCGGGTGACGCACAATCTCGGCTGCACCCTGATGTTCGAGCCGGGGCGGATGATCGTCGGCAATGCCGGCATCCTGGTCGCGCGGGTGATCTATGTGAAGCATGGCGACGCCAGGAATTTCGTCATTCTCGACGCCGCGATGAACGATCTGATCCGCCCCACGCTGTACGAGGCGCATCACGACATCCTGCCGGTCCGCGAGGCCGCGGCGGGCGCCCCCATGATCCTGGCCGACGTGGTCGGGCCGGTCTGCGAAAGCGGCGATTATCTCGCGCTCGACCGCAATCTGCCGGAACCAAAACCCGGCGACCTCCTGGCGATCATGACCGCCGGCGCCTACGGCGCGGTGCAATCCGGCACCTACAACACCCGCGCGCTGGTGCCGGAAGTGCTGGTCAAGGACGATCAGTACGCGGTGGTGCGGCCAAGGGTCGAAGTGGAAGAACTGATCGCGATGGATCGGGCGGCGCCCTGGCTGTGAAATCGTGTCCCGGACGCGGAGCAGCGCCTTTCGCGCTGCTCCGCAGAGCCGGGACCCAACTTCGTTTAAGCAAGGATGGACCCCGGATCAGCAGCGCAGCGCTGCACGCTGCGCAGCGTCCGGGGAACGGGTCCTACGGCACGCCGGGATCCGGCGGCAAGTCACTGCACCGCACCGGCATTGGCGCGCGTTCTGGCTCGATATCGATCTCACGATGCGGCGAGGCCTGCATGACCGCAACCAGCGACGAGCCGGTGAGACCGCGCTGCGTGGATTTCGGATGTCCAGCACGGCGGCGCGCCGGGGATGATTTTGTAATTCTGGTCACGCGAACAAGAATATCAAACGTGCCCGGCCAAGTTCAATGGCCCGCGTCTTGCGGCCTCACTTCGCCGCGTGACCGCCCTTTCCGCCGACGATGACCCCCGCCGCCTGTTCGATCGGCTTGATCGCGGAGGTGAAATCCGACTCCGGGCCCATTTCGCGGATCACCACTTCCCAGAGCCGGCCGACCGCTTCGGCGACTTCCATCGACAGCCCCAGCGCCTTCATCTCCTCGAGGCAGAGCCGCACGTCCTTCACCATCAACCCGGTGGCGAAGCCGAAATCGAAGGTGCGCGGCAGGATCGCGCGCGGAAACTTGTCGCGGCTCGCGGTGTTGAGCCCCGAGCCGGCATTGATGACGTCGATCATCACGGCGGGATCGAGCCCGGACTTGACGCCCATCACCACCGCCTCCGAGGTCGCCACCACGGCGGTGGCCGACAGGAAATTGTTGGCGAGCTTCATGGTCTGCGCCGAGCCGGGTTTCTCGCCGATGAAGAACACCTTGCCGATGACGCCGAGCGCGGATTTCACGATTTCAAAGTCGGCTTTCGGACCCGACACCATTACCGCAAGCGTGCCCTTCTCGGCGCCGCCGACGCCGCCGCTGACGGGGCTGTCGAGCTGCACGATATTCTTCTTCGCCAGCAGGTCGTGAATCCGCACCGCCATGTGCGATCCGACGGTGGACAGGTCGATGAAGCGCTTGACCAGTTTGCCTTCGATCACGCCGCCGGCGCCGGTCGCGACCTCGAGCGAGGCCTGCAGCGATGGCAGGCTCGCCAGCACGGTCTCGGCGCGGTCGGCGACGTCTTTCGGCGATGACGCGGCCCCGGCGCCGAGTGCCACCAGTTGGTCGACCGCCTCCTTGCGCTGGTCGAACACGGTGAGCTGATGCCCGGCCTCGATCAGGCGGCGTGCCATGGGATAGCCCATCTTGCCCAGGCCGATGAATCCGATTTCCATGTGATGTGTCCTTGAAGTCTAAAAGCGTCATTGCGAGGAGCGCAGCGACGAAGCAATCCATCTTTCTTGGCGCGGCAAAGCTGGATTGCTTCGCTGCGCGCGCAATGACGGCTGTGTTGCCTTCAGCCCTTGTCGATTTCCGCGAACACTTCGCGCGCGATCCGGAAGCTGTCGACGCCCGCGGGCACGCCGGCATAGATCGATACCTGCATGAAGATCTCGCGGATCTCGTCCCGGGTCACGCCGTTGGTCAGCGCGCCCTTGATGTGGACCTTCAATTCGTGCGGCCGGTTCAGGATCGAGATCATCGCCAGATTGAGCATGCTGCGGGTCTTGCGCGGCAGTTCCTCGCGGCCCCACACCGCGCCCCAGCAATATTCGGTGACCAGTTCCTGGAACGGCTTGTTGAAACCGTCTGAATTCTTCAGGGCGTTGGCGACATAGGCCTCGCCCAGCACCGCCTTGCGAATTTCCAGTCCCTTGTCGTGCGTTTTCTGGTCCATGACGTTTCCTCGAGGGTTACCTTGTTGGTTCGCGGCGGACGTTACGGGGTCGGCGCTGTGCAGTCACGCCTTCGTGTTATGCGTATTTCCGGGTGTGGGTTTCATCAGGGACAGGTGCCTCACTGCCGCCGTTGTGCTAGGATTCTGTTCGGGCCAACCCGGAGAGTTGATTGAGCGGCGCCATTCCCGACCCGTCAGAACCTGCGCGCGACCCCGATGCCGCCGCCAGGCTGCAGCTCGGTCAGGCCTTGCAACGGGCGAAATACGCGATCGCGTGGGAGCAGACCTGGCCGCATCTGGCGCGGTTGCTGAGCCTGATCGGATTGTTTCTGGTGGTATCGTGGGCCGGATTGTGGCTGACGCTGCCGTTTATCGCGCGCGCCATCGGTATCGGCCTGTTCGTGCTGGCGGCGCTTTGGGCGCTTTGGCCGCTGGTAAAATTCCGCTGGCCGAGCCGCGAAGCCGCCCTCAGCCGGCTCGACCGCGGCACCGGCATCCGCCATCGCCCGGCCACCGCGCTGACCGATACGCTGGCGACCCAGGATCCGGTGGCGCTGGCGTTGTGGCAGGCGCAGCGCGAGCGCACCCTGGCTTCGCTCAAGCGCATCCGCGCCGGCCTGCCGTCGCCGCGGCTGGCGATCCACGATCCGCGGGCGCTGCGCGCGCTGGTCGCCGTGTTGCTGGTGGCGACCTATGTCGCCGCGGGCGACGAGCGCGGCATGCGGATCGGCGCGGCGTTCGACTGGAACGGCGTGCTGGCGCCCGCCAATATCAGGGTCGACGCCTGGGTGACGCCGCCTTTGTACACCGGCAAGCCCCCGATTATTCTATCGGCCGCGAACAAGGACGCCGCGGCGCCTGCCGCGGGACTGTCTGCACCCTTGTCTGGACCCTTGGGCCCCTTGCCGGTTCCCGCGGGCTCGACGCTGATCGTGCGCTCGAGCGGCGGCACGCTCGATGTCGTGGTCGGCGGCGCGGTGACCGAGGCCGTCGCGGTCGAACAGGCGCCCAAGGGCACCAACGAGAAGCAATTCACCATCGCCGGCGACGGCACGGCGCAGGTCCGCTCGCCTTCCGGGCAGCCGCAATGGAAGTTCAGCGCCACCGCCGATCGCGCGCCGACCATTGCGCTCGCCAAGGATCCGGAACGCCAGGCCCGCGGCTCGCTGCAGATGTCCTACAAGATCGAGGACGATTACGGCGTCACTGAAGCGCAGGCGCGTTTCGCGGCCCGCCCCGGCGACCCGGCCAAGGACTCTGCCAAGGACCCTGCAAAGGGCGGCGCGGCGCCGCGACCGCTGTTCGACGCGCCGCAGTTTACGCTGGCGCTGCCGAACGCCCGGACCCGCAACGGGGTCGGGCAGACCGTCAAGGACCTCTCTGAAGACCCCTATGCCGGCGCCGACGTCACTTTGACCCTGACGGCGAAGGACGAGGCCGGCAACGAGGGCACCAGCGAGCCGTTCAACATGCGGCTTCCGGAGCGGCTGTTCACCAAGCCGCTGGCGCGAGCGCTGATCGAGCAGCGCCGCATTCTGGCGCTCGACGCCAATCAGATCGGGCAGGTCTATGCCGCGCTCGACGCGCTGATGATCGCGCCGCATCTGTTCACGCCCGAAACCGGCCAGTATCTCGGTCTCTACAGCGTGTCACGGCAGCTGGAGGCTTCCCGCACCGATTCTGCGCTGCGCGAGGTCGTCGCCGCGCTGTGGGCGCTCGCGGTCACCATCGAGGACGGCAATATCACCGACGTCGACAAGGCGCTGCGGGCCGCCCAGGAGGCGCTCAAGCAGGCGCTGGAGCGCGGCGCCAGCGACGAGGAGATCAGGAAGCTCACCGAAAATCTGCGCGCGGCGCTGGACAATTTCATGCGCCAGCTCGCCGAACAGCAGCGCAACAATCCGCAGCAGCTGGCGCGGCCGCTCGATCCCAATACCAAAATGCTGAGCCAGCAGGATCTCAAGAACATGATCGACCGCATGGAGCGCCTGTCGCGCTCCGGCGACAAGGATGCGGCCAAGCAGCTGCTCGAGCAATTGCAGCAGATGCTGGAAAACCTGCAGATGGCGCAGCCCGGCCAGTCCGGCGACGGCGACATGCAGGAGGCGCTGAACGAACTCGGCGACATGATCCGCAAGCAGCAGCAGTTGCGCGACAAGACCTTCAAGCAGGGCCAGGATTCGCGGCGCGATCGCCAGCGCGGCAAGCAGGGCGACAAGAACATGGGCGAACTGCAGCAGGATCAGCAGGGCCTGCGCGACCGGCTCAGGAAATTGCAGCAGGAACTCGCCAAGCGCGGCATGGGGCAGGGCCAGAAGGGCCAACAGGGACAGAAGGGGCAGCAAGGCCAGGGTGACGACGGCGATCAGGGCGACGGCGAGGATGGCCTCGGCGACGCCGATTCCGCGATGGGCGACGCCACCGGCAGGCTCGGTGACGGCAACGCCGATGGCGCGGTGGACTCGCAAGGCAAGGCGCTGGAAGCGCTGCGCAAGGGCGCCCAGAGCCTCGCCGAGGCGATGCAGCAGGGCGACGGCGACGGTCAGGGCGACGGTCCGGGCCAGCGTCCGGGACGGCAGCAGAGCGGCGCCGCCAACAACGATCCGCTGGGGCGTCCGCTGCGCGGGCGCGAATTCCCCGACGATCCCTCGGTGAAGATTCCCGACGAGATCGACGTGCAGCGGGTGCGCCGGATTCTGGAGGAACTTCGCCGCCGGCTCGGCGATTCGCTGCGCCCGCAGATCGAACTCGATTACATCGAGCGGTTGCTGAAGGATTATTGAGCGCTCTCGTCACGCCGAGCTTGTCGTCACCCGCGAAAGCGGGTGACCCAGTATTCCAGAGACGTCAGCGATAGAGCCGAGAAGCCGCGGCGTACTGGATCCCCGCCTTCGCGGGGATGACGAGTTGAGTGTGTTGCGCTTTCGGTGCCCGCGACTTCTTCTAAGCCACTAACCCCCCTTCTTCGCCGCCAGCGCATCGGCCACCGCGGTGCGGATATCGGCCACCGAAAACGGTTTCGTCACCACGTCGTGCACGATGGCGTTGAGGCCGTGCGCGCGTTCGCGCTGGTCGGCAAAGCCGGTCATCAGCAGGATGGTCAGGTCCGGAAAATCCCGCGCCACGGCCAGCGCCAGCGCGATGCCGTCCATCACGGGCATCTTGATGTCGGTGAGCAGCAGGTCGAAGGCGCCGTCTTCGCGGGTGAGGATGTCGAGCGCTTCGGCGCCGTCTTCCGCGGTGACGGTGACATGGCCATCCATGGCGATCGCCCGCGCCACCAGCGTGCGCATGGATTCTTCATCGTCGGCGATCAGCACGCGCGGCATCGTCTATCCATCTTTCCCGGCGGCTTGTCGTTCAGACGTTGCCGCCGGCGATATCCCGCTTGTGGAAGAAACGTACATCGATATTGCGGCCCTCGGGCGGCGGCGAGGCCAGCCGCGACTTGAACCAGGCGCGCTCGCCCGGCTTCAGCACGGGCTGCTCCAGTACCGCATTCCAGGCGTAGATTTCCGCGCCCTGCGCATCGCGAACGCTGAAGCGCAGCCGCGGCAGCTGCACCGGCCGCTTGGCTTCGCCCGTGATAACGCCCTCGATCACCAGCACCGGCTTGCCGTCCACCGTCTCGGAGGTGATCTTGACGTCCTTGAACATCAGTCCGCGCAGGTTCACCTCGAGGCCGACCATCCGGTAGAAGTCGGCGGTTTGCGGCAGCAGCCGCACCACCTCGACCCGCCAGATCAGCAGCGCCACCACCAGCGCGCCCATCCCGGCGCAAGCCAGGGCGGGGCTGACGAACGATTTCTTGCGCGACGCCTGAGCCTGGGACGCCCGCCGCCTGAAAAGCTTGCGGAACCAGGACCGCCGCTGCGGACGCGCGTCCTCCGCGGGGATGTCGTCGCCGGCGATCGACGGCCAGTTGGCGTCGTCGGGCGAGGCTTCGCTGGGCCAGTCGGCTGAGATCGAGGGGCTGTCGACGACGGGGGTCCCCGCGCTGTCGTCTTCGGCCGCCATCGCTTCCCATTCCGCGAGGGTATCGTCGGCCCCGGCCTGGGCTGAAGCCTGCGCCACGGCAGGCACGGGCACCGCCAGCTCCCTCGCATCCTCCGGCCTCGCCAGCCAGACTTCCTTGCAGCGGGAACAGCGCACAGTACGGCCGGCCGCGCCCAAAGTAGCCAGATTGATGGCGTAGGACGTGGTGCAATGGGGGCAAATGATATGCATGGAGCGGATCTCCACAATGACGCTGGCGGGATGCTACAACGCGAGCGTTAACGAATCGGAAACCATAACCGAAGCACAACCATTTTGCCCGGTTCGCAAGCCACGAGGCCAGCCAATCGCGGGGCCAAGCCTTACGGGTCGCCGGACTTTCCGGTCATGCCCCACATCGAACGGAGCTGAGCTTGGTTCGGTTCGAAAATGTCGGATTGCGTTACGGGCTCGGCCCGGAGATTCTGCGCGACCTCAGTTTCCTGATCCCCGCCCATTCCTTCCAGTTCCTGACCGGCCCGTCCGGCGCCGGCAAGACCTCGCTGCTCCGGCTGTTGTTCCTGTCGCTGCGGCCGACGCGCGGCCTGGTCAATCTGTTCGGCCGTGACGTCTCGCTGCTCAGCAAGGATCAGGTCGCCGACCTGCGCAAGCGGATCGGCATCGTGCTGCAGGACTTTCGCCTGCTCGATCACATGACGACCTACGAAAACGTGGCGCTGCCGTTCCGGGTGATGGGCCGCGACGAATCCAGCTACCGCAAGGAGGTGATCGATCTCCTGAAATGGGTCGGCCTCGGCGAGCGGATGGATGCGCTGCCGCCGATTTTGTCCGGCGGCGAGAAGCAGCGCGCCGCCATCGCCCGCGCGGTGATTTCGCGGCCGCAGCTGCTGCTGGCGGATGAGCCGACCGGCAACGTCGATCCGACGCTGGGGCGGCGGCTGCTGCGGCTGTTCATCGAACTGAACAAGTCCGGCACCGCGGTCATCATCGCGACCCACGACATGGCGCTGATGGACCAGTACGATGCGCGGCGGCTGGTGCTGCATCAGGGACGGTTGCATATCTATGAGTAGAACCGGCGACGACCACGGCCCCCTGGTGGATCTCGGACATGAGCGTCCGCAGGTCCCGGCACGCGCGCGCAACCTGTCGCCGATCGTGCCGCGCGCCTCGATCGCCGGCCGTGCACTGGTCGCCGTGGTCGCCATCATGACCTTCCTCGCCTCGATCACGACCGGCGCGGTGCTGCTGGTCAGCGCATCGGCGGCGGAGTGGCAGTCGGAAGTCGCGAGCGAAATCACCATCCAGGTGCGCCCCGCCGCCGGGCGCGATATCGAGCGCGATGTGGCGGCGGTCGCCGAGGCGATGCGCGCGCAGCCCGGCATCGTCGAGATCAAGCCCTTCACCAGGGAGGAGTCCGCCCGATTGCTGGAGCCGTGGCTCGGCACCGGATTGTCGTTCGACGATCTGCCGGTGCCGCGCGTCATCGTCGCGCGCGTCCAGCCGGGAACGGTGCCCAATCTGGCGGCGTTGCGCGGCCGGGTGACACAACTGGCGCCGAGCGCCACCATCGACGATCACCGCGCCTGGATCGAGCGGATGCGCTCGATGACCGGCGCCACCGTATTCGCCGGCATCGGCATCCTCGCGCTGGTGATCGTCGCCACCATCATTTCGGTATCGTTCGCGACGCGCGGCGCGATGGCGGCGAACCGGCCGATCGTCGAGGTGCTGCATTTCGTCGGCGCCGGGGACCGCTTTATCGCCAACCGCTTCCTGCGGCATTTTCTCAGGCTCGGCCTGCAGGGCGGCGTGATCGGCGGCGGCGTCGCCATGCTGCTGTTCGGGTTCTCCGAGTCGATCGCCAGCTGGTTTTCGGGTACCCCGGTCGGGGATCAATTCGCGGCCTTGCTGGGGACGTTTTCGCTGCGCCCGTCGGGCTATCTGGCGCTGGCGGCCCAGGCGGTGCTGATCGCGGCGATCACCGCCTGGGCATCGCGGCGGACGCTGTTTGCCACGCTCGACGACATCGAATGAGGTGCTTTTTTTCTCCCCTCCCCACCACGCGCAAGGGCGCGTGGGAGGAGGGGAGGCTATACCCAAAAATTGCGCTAGACTTCCCCGTGTGAAAGAGAAACACCGGCACCGCATGGCTTCGAAGTCCGACGATAAATCGCCCGATGCGCCGCCCGCCGCGCCGAGGGGATGGCTGCGCGCGACCATCGTGGCGTCGCTGGCGATCGCCTTCGTTGGCGCCGCGATCGGCTTCGTCGCCTTCCTGTCGCTGCTGCGCGGCGCCGAAGTGAAGCCCGAACGCAACGCCGACGGCATCGTGGTGCTCACCGGCGGCTCCTCGCGTGTTTCCGATGCGATGGAATTGCTGGCCGGCGGCTACGGCAAGCGGCTGCTGATTTCAGGCGTGCATCCCACCAACGCCGCCAGCGACATCTCGCGTTCGCTGCCCGACAATCACCAGCTGCTGCGCTGTTGCGTCGATCTCGACCGCTCTGCCGTCAATACCCGCAGCAATGCGGCGGAGACGCGGCGCTGGGCGCAGGACCGCGGCTTCAAGTCGCTGATCGTGGTGACATCGAATTACCATATGCCGCGCGCCATCGTCGAATTGTCGCACGCGATGCCCGATATCCAGCTGATTCCGTTCGCGGTGGTCGGCGAAAAATGGCGGGACGAGCCGTGGTGGACGAGTGGCGCGACGTTGCGGCTGCTGCTATCGGAGTATGTCAAATATGTCGCCGCGGAGGTGCGGGTGCGCCTGGCCGATTTCGGTCTCGATCTGCCCGATCTCGCAGACCAGCCGGCCGGATCGCCCTCACCACGAAAACCGGCGACGGCTCAAGCCAACTGATCCAGGGTATTCCATGGTTTCGATTTTCCTGCGTTCGCTGGTCTACAACGTGCTGTTCTATGTGCTGCTGGTGTTCTGGAACATCGTTGCCATTCCCACCTTCCTGATGCCGCGGCGCGCCTTCATGGCGGTCGCCAAGATGTGGGCGCGCAGCAGCGTCTGGCTGCTGCGCGTGGTCTGCAACACCCGGCTGGAGGTTCGCGGGCTGGAGAAAATCCCCGTGGGACCGCTGATCGTCGCGTCGAAACACCAGTCGATGTGGGAAACCTTCGCGCTGATGCCGTACTTCGATGCGCCGCTGTTCATCTACAAGCGGGAGCTCGCCTGGATTCCGTTCTTCGGCTGGTACCTGATGAAGTCGGGAATGATCGGCGTCGACCGCGGCGGCGGCATGCGGTCGCTGATGGAGATGGCGCGGCGCGCGCCGAAGGAAATTCGCAGCGGCCGCCAGCTGATCATCTTTCCCGAGGGCACCCGCACCCCGGTCGGCGCGCCGCCGGATTACATGACCGGCGTCGGCCAGATCTACACCTCCAGCGGCGTGCCTTGCCTGCCGGTCGCGCTGAATTCCGGCCTGTTCTGGCCGCGCCGCACCTTCATGCGCTACCCCGGCACGCTGGTAGTCGAATTCCTCGATCCCTTGCCGGCGGGCCTGAACCGCAAGGAGTTCATCGTCCGCATCGCGACCGTGATCGAGGCCGCCACCAATCGCCTGGTCGAAGCCGCGCGCGAAGAGCAGGCGCAATTGTTCGGGGTGGTGCCGAGCGCGCCCTCGGGAAAGAAGTAGCGATTTTTGCGGGGTGGGGTGAAAGTCCCTCAACGCGCTCACCGTTCGAAACGAGAGACCTTCACCCCACCCCGCCGCTCCTTTCAGTCGCGTCGACCCTCCCCCTCCAGGGGAGGGTGAAGTGAATGCGCATCCCCATGCAGCATCGCCGCCAGCTGATGCAGCTGCGCGTCGCGAAAACCCTGCGCCTCGATCGATTCCACCGTCGCCAGCACGTAGTCGCGGTTGTTGCCGGAGCGGCCGTGGCCCTGCTGCACGAAGCGCAGCTGTTCGGTCAGCGACAGCCGGCCGGCATATTGCACGTGGCCGCGATCGACCACATAGGCCAGCGCGCTGACGCGCTCGCGGGCGTCGTTCTCGAGCCAGACCGAACGCATCACCTCGCGATAGACATGGGTGGTCTGCTCACGGCTGCGCAGATAATCCACCACGTCGCCGCGCGCCTTCGCCGCCACCCGGAACGCGACGCCGCGGCAGGCGCCGCCGCGGTCGAGCCCGAGCACGAGGCCCGGCTTTTCCGGCGTGCCGCGGTGGTCGAACGAATAGACGCAGAGCGCGCGGTGCTCGCCGATCAGCCGGGCCGGAACCTGCTCGATGAAGTCGAAGCCCGGCCGCCACATCAGCGAGCCATAGCCGAACACCCAGAGGTCGCCTTTGGACAATTCCGCTTCGGGTACGATTTTGGCTGGCATCGCGCGCACGCCTAGCAGAGTTTTGGCCGAGGTGAAAACGCGTTAACTTGATCGCGGCGGGCAACGGGGCTTAAACGACGGCTTGAACCGCGGCTACCATCACCGCTTAATTGACAAAATCGTCCGCCAAAGGTCCCGCATGCCTGATATGACCCTCGCGCCGCGCCGGCGCCCGCTTTGGCGCCTTTTCATCATGCCTGCTCTGCTCGTGGTCGCCGCGGTGGCGTGGAGCGGATTCTGGTTCTTTGCCGCCTCGCAGGTCGAGGTCAAGGTCGACGCCTGGCGCGCCCAGGAGGCGGCATCCGGCCGGGTCTATGACTGTGCAAAACGCTCGGTGGCCGGCTTCCCGTTCCGCCTCGAAGTCCGCTGCAGCGGCGCCAGCGTGTCGCTGCGCGCGCAGACCGCCGAGCGGGCCGCGACGCAGGCGCCTGTTACCGCCAGCCTCGGCGAGATTCTGGTAGTGGCGCAGATCTGGGATCCGAAATTGCTGATCGCGGAATTCACCGCGCCGGCGACGATTTCCGATCGCGGCGGGCCGCCCGCGATGATGGTGAACTGGAGCAAGGCGCGCAGCAGCGTGGTCGGGCTGCCGGCCGTGCCGCAGCGCGCCACCATCGTGTTCGACGATCCCTCGATCGACCGCGTCAACGGTCCGGTGCAGACCCCGCTGGCGCGCGCCAGGCTGGCGGAGCTGCACGGCCGGCTCGCCGAAGGCTCGACGCAGGATCGCCCCGTGATCGAGACCGTGCTGAAGATCGAGCAAGGCAGCCTGCAGGAGCTGCATCCGCTGCTGGCCGCGCCGTTCGATGCCGACGTCCGCACCCTGCTGAGCGGCTTGAAGGATTTTGCGCCAAAACCCTGGCCCGAGCGGTTTCGCGAACTCCAGGCCGCCGGCGGCCGGGTCGAAATCGTGCAGTCGCGAATTGCGCAGGGCGACCTGATCGCGCTCGCCACCGGCACCCTCGGCCTCAGCGCCGGCGGCCGGCTCGACGGCGAATTGCAGATGACGGTGGCCGGCATTGAGAAGGTGATCCCGGCGCTCGGTATCGAGAAGATGCTGGAAGAGGGCGTGCCACAGGCGACGCTCGACCGCGTCGCGCCCGGTGTAAAAAGCCAGGACGTCACCAATCTGCTCGGCGCGCTCGACCGCGCCATTCCCGGGCTCGGCCGAGTCGTGAAACAGAACGCCAATGTCGGCGTCACCGCCGGCATCAATGCGTTGGGCAAGGAAGCCGTGCTGGAAGGCAAGAAGGCCCGCGCCTTCCCGCTGCGCTTCGTCGACGGCGCGGTGTTTTTCGGCCCGCTGAAGGTCGGGCAGGTACCGCCGCTGTTTTAGGTATCCGTGTCCCGGACGCGGTGCAGCGTCCTTCACGCTGCTCCGCAGAGCCGGGACCCACATCTGCGCAAGAAAAGACTGGGCCCCGGCTCGGCGGTGCACCGCTGCGCGCTGCACCGCGTCCGGGGCACGTTCACCCGGCACCCTCGCGCCGATTGCTCTGTGACGCTCCGACGGGCAAATCACTTCTGATTGTCAGAATTCGTGTCAAGCCCCCGAAACAAAAATATTTCTGTTTTACAGAAGTCGAAATCGAGCTATATGCATGGCCATCCCGCCCCACTCAGAGGGGCGTTGCGCAAGGTCATCGATGCGGGGCGGGGATGCGGTGGACGCGGATGGAGCTCCTGACCAGGGCACCGGAAGCGGATGGCGAAATCGTGTGGTTCCGGCACCCTAAGGCTGGTGTCAAGTTCGCAAGCCTCAGGCGTGCGAGCGACGGTGGCAAAAGTGCAGAGCTCACCGAGGAGAGCACGTATAAGCCCTAAAACCACTGCGCAGGGAAAGCCGGATGCTTCCGCTTCACCTGTATGCTCGTGTGCCGCCTGCCTCTACCCTTTTGCACACGAGACCGCGGGTGCAGCGCGCACCCGGCTTTCCCTGCGCCCTCTGATCGGAGGGTGAAGGAAATTTCCAGCAAACCTCGGGCGGATCCAGCCGCGAGATCGCGAAAGTGTGCCTCTCTTGCGTCGTCCCTGCGAACGCAGGGACCCATAACCCCGGTCACCTGACGTAATGACGAATGGTTCAACAAGCCCGCTAACACCGCCCATCATATCGACGGCACGGCGTATGGGTCCCCGCGTTCGCGGGGACGACGAGCTACTCCGCCTTCTTGCCCAATTGCGCAAGCGGGCGGCCGAAATCCGGTGCGGCCGAGTCCTGGCCGATCTCGACGATGCCGCGGCGGATGGCGCGGGTGCGTGAAAAATGCTCGAACAGCGCCTCGCCGTCATTGCGGCGGATGGCGCGGGTCAGCTTCGACAGGTCCTCGTTGAAGGTGCCGAGCATTTCCAGCACGGCATCCTTGTTGGCGAGGAATACGTCGCGCCACATCGTCGGATCGGAGGCGGCGATGCGGGTGAAATCGCGAAAGCCGCCGGCGGAGAATTTTATCACTTCGGAGGAGGTGACCTGCGCCAGCTCATCCGCGGTGCCGACGATGGTATAGGCGATCAGATGCGGCAGATGGCTGGTGATCGCGAGCACGAGGTCATGATGATCCGGCGTCATGATCTCGACCCTGGCGCCGAGCGCCGCCCAGAACGCACGCAACCGCTCGACCGCCGCGGGATCGACACCAACAGGCGGGGTGAGGATGCACCAGCGGTTGATGAACAGCTCGGCAAAACCGGAATCGGGACCGGAATGCTCGGTGCCGGCGACCGGATGAGCCGGCACGAAGTGAACGCCATCCGGCAGATACGGCGCCATGTCGCGCACGATCGCACCCTTGACCGAGCCGACGTCGGAGATAACAGCGCCCGGCTTGAGAGAGGCGGCGATCTCCTGCGCGACCGGACCGCAGGCGCCAACGGGAATGCAGAGGATGACGAGATCGGCATCCTTGACGGCTTCGACGTTTGTCTCGACGACGCGGTCGACGATGCCGAGCTCCTCGACCCGCGCGCGGGTCTTGGCCGAGCGCGCGGTGGTGACGATCTCGCCCGCCAGTCCCTGCGCGCGCGCGGCGCGCGCGATCGAACCGCCGATCAGCCCGAAGCCAATCAGCGCGATTTTCTCAAACAACGGCGCGGCGCTCACTTGCCCGCCACGAAGTCGCGCAAGCCATCGACCACCAGCCGGTTGGCCTCCTCGGTGCCGATGGTCAGGCGCAATGCGTGCGGCAGGCCGTAATTGGGCAGGCCGCGCAGCACCAGGCCGCGTCTGGTGAGGAACGCATCGGCCTCGGCGGCGGTCTTGCCTTTCTCCTGCGGGAAATGGATCAGGATGAAATTCGCCACGCTCGGCGTCACCTTGAAGCCGAGCTTCGTCACCTCATCCGTCAGCCAGTTGCGCCACTTCTCGGTATGCGCCTTCGACATCTGGATATGCGCGGTGTCCTCGATCGCCGCCACCGCCGCCAGCATCGCCGGCGCCGAGACGTTGAACGGTCCGCGGATGCGGTTGACCGCGTCGACGATATTGGCCGGGCCGAACATCCAGCCGATCCGCAAGGCCGCGAGGCCGTGAATCTTGGAGAACGTATGGGTCATCACCGTGTTCTCGGTGGTCGCCACCAGCTCGATGCCGATCTCGTAATCGTTGCGCGAGACGTAATCGGAATAGGCGGCGTCGAGCACCAGCAGCACGTGATCAGGCAGTCCGGCGCGCAGCCGCTTGACCTCGTCGAACGGCAGATAGGTTCCGGTCGGGTTGTTCGGATTGGCGAGCCACACCAGCTTGGTGCGCGGGGAGACCCGCGCCAGGATCGCGTCGACGTCGGCCGTAAAATCCTTCTCCGGCGCGACCACGTTGATGGCGCCGCACGCCATGGTCGCGATCGGATACACCAGGAAGCCGTGCGTGGTGGAGATCGCCTCGTCGCCATGGCCGAGATAGGTCTTCGCCAGCAGATTGAGGATCTCGTCGGAACCGGCGCCGCAGATGATGCGGTCGGGGTCGAGTCCGAAGGCGCGGCCGATCGCTTCGCGCAGCACCCGCGAGGTGCCTTCCGGATAATCCTCCAGATGATCGGCGGCGTTCCTGTAGGCCGCGATCGCCTTCGGCGAGGGCCCGAGCGGGGTCTCGTTGGCCGACAGCTTGAACACCTTGCGGCCCGGCTCGGGCACCGGGCTCTTGCCCGGCGTGTAGGGCGCAATTTCGAGAATGCCGGGATTCGGCACGGGGCGGGACATCTTCAACTCCGGATTATCGGGCGGCTTTCAAGGCTTCTAGGGCCGGGTCGCCCCGTTCGGGGCCACCGTATAGCGCGTTGCATGGCTGCCGACGAGAGCCTGGGAGCGCACCGAGGCGCCGGCCTCGATCAGGGCGGTCCTGATCTTTTCCAGGCTGCCCTTGCCGGAAATCGACACCAGCAGTGCCGCGCCGTCGAAGGCGGTGTCCGGCACCGCGACGATTTCGGCCAGCGGCGACAGCGCGCGGGCGGTTTCCGCGTTCCAGCCGGAGACCCGCACGCTCCAGGTCTCGACCTCGGTCACCATGGCGCTGTCGGCGACGCGCGACACCACGAACACCGGCAGTGCGGCCGGATGATCGGCGCGCTCGAGGAACGGCAGCCGTGCGATGATCTTCGGGGCACCCTCGGCCTCCAGCGCGATCCACCATGGCGTGCGGCTGGAAGCGGCCGGCACCAGCGCCAGATCGCCCTTCGACCGGGCGGTGGCCTCGACCGCCGCCTGCGCGCTGAAGTGCGAGACGTAGGGCACCACGAACCCGAAATGAAACCGCGCCGAATCCCGCATCGCGGACTCGCCGATGGAAACATCCGCATGCACCGAAAACGGCGCCTGCACGTAAGTGAAGGTCGAGATGATGACGCGCCAGATGCTCTCGATGGTGTCGATCGGCAGGATGCCGCGGTGACGCTCGACCAGACGCCGCATCATCGCGGCCTCGCGCGCCGGACGAAACGCCGAGCCGACCTCCTGGGTCTGCTTGACCTGGATCAGCCGGTCGATGATGTCGCCGCGCGCCATCAGCAGGCGGTGGACCTGCTCGTCGATGCTGTCGATCTCCTGGCGCAGTACCTCGAGCGAGGGCGGAGCGGGGGGCGGGTTAGACATCTTCAAAACCTGGCGAAGGTGGAAATTTCGGGTTCGCCGCTGCTGCAACAACGACGCCCTCATCCTGAGGAGCGGCGCCTGCGCCGCGTCTCGAAGGATGGGACCTTGTTCTCCCCCATGGTTCGAGACGGCGCAAGGGCGCCTCCTCACCATGAGGGTTCTTGCCTCGTTAACCATGGCTCCGTCTTGACGAAAGACCCGCTTGAGACTAGCTTTGGCCCATTCCGTGGTCATTTGAGCCGGCCGGCTTGCAGCCACGTTAAACAATTCGCTAAACAGGCCGGGGACACGCGTGATCCCGGTCGAACCTATGTTCAGGCCGGGTTTTTTTATGGCCTGATTTCCGTGGTGGTCTCTAGCCATCCGGGGAGGGTCATGATGGTCAACTTGCAGTCGATACCAAGTCCGCCTGTTCATACCGAGGAGCGTGCGCACGAGGCGGATCATCCGACTTCGCTGCTGGCGACCTTCGGCGCGGATCAGCCGCTGAAGCTCGATTGCGGCATCGATCTTTCGCCGTTCCAGATCGCCTACCAGACCTATGGCGAACTCAATGCCGACAAGTCCAACGCCATTCTGGTCTGCCATGCGCTGACCGGCGACCAGCATGTCGCCAATGTGCATCCGATGACGGGCAAGGCCGGCTGGTGGGAGACCATGGTCGGTCCCGGCCGTCCGCTCGATACCGAAAAGTACTTCATCATTTGCTCGAATGTGATCGGCGGCTGCATGGGCTCGACCGGCCCGGCCTCGACCAATCCCGCCACCGGCAAGGTGTGGGGACTGGACTTTCCGATCATCACCCTTCCCGACATGGTGCGTGCGCAGACCATGCTGATCGATCGCCTCGGGATCGATACGCTGTTCTGCGTGGTCGGCGGCTCGATGGGGGGCATGCAGGCGCTGCAGTGGACGGCGGCCTATCCGAAACGGGTGTTCTCGACGCTGGCGATCGCCTGCAGCACGCGGCATTCGGCGCAGAACATCGCGTTCCACGAACTCGGCCGCCAGGCCGTGATGGCCGATCCGGAATGGCACCATGGGCGCTATTTCGAACAGGGCACCCACCCGCATCGCGGCCTCGGCGTGGCGCGGATGGCCGCGCATATCACCTATCTGTCCGACGCAGCGCTGCACCGCAAGTTCGGGCGGCGGATGCAGGACCGCGATCTGCCGACCTTCTCGTTCGACGCCGATTTCCAGGTCGAAAGCTATCTGCGCTACCAGGGCTCGTCCTTCGTCGAGCGGTTCGACGCCAACTCCTATCTGTACCTGACGCGGGCGATGGATTATTTCGACATCGCCGCCGACCATGACGGCGTGCTGGCGCAGGCGTTTCGCGGCATCCAGACAAGGTTCTGCGTGGTGTCGTTCACGTCAGACTGGCTGTTCCCGACGGCGGAATCGCGCGCGCGGGTGCATGCGCTGAACGCTTCCAGCGCGCGGGTATCGTTCGCGGAAATCGAGACCGACCGCGGCCACGATGCCTTCCTGCTCGACGTGCCGGAATTCTTCGACATTTCCCGCGCGTTCCTGGAATCCGCCGGCAAGGCGCGTGGGCTGACCGGGAGGCCGGCATGAGCATGCAGCAACAGGTCCTGCCGCTGCCCGGCATCGTGGCGCCGGACACCGGGCATTATCGCGGCGATCATCTGCTGGTCGCCGAGATGGTCGAGCGCGGCTCCAAAGTGCTCGACGTCGGCTGCGGCGAGGGCGACCTGCTGCAACTGCTGGAAACACGCGGCATCGACGGGCGCGGCATCGAGCTGTCGCGCGAGGGCGTCAACCGCTGCGTCGCCAAGGGCCTCGCGGTGGTGCAGGGCGACGCCGACACCGACCTGATCAACTATCCCGACGACGCCTTCGACTATGTGATCCTGTCCCAAACGCTGCAGGCGACACGGCAGCCGCGCGTGGTGCTGGAAAACCTGCTGCGGATCGGGCGCCGCGCCATCGTCTCGTTCCCGAATTTCGGCTTCTGGAAGATGCGGATTCAGCTGCTGGTCGGCGGCCACATGCCGCGCACGGAGAATCTGCCGGCCACCTGGTACGACACGCCCAACATTCATTTCTGCACCATCAAGGATTTCGTGCAGCTGTGCGACGAGATCAACGTCAAGATGGAGCGCGCGGTGGCGCTCGACATGTACGGCCGGCCGCTGCGGGTCAATCTGCCCTGGTGGTTCTGGAACATGTTCGGCGAGCAGGGCGTGTTCCTGCTGAGCCGCGCGGAGAAGGGGAAGTAGGCTCAGCCGTCATTGCGAGGAGCACTTGCGACGAAGCAATCCATGTTGCCGCGCAAAGAAAGTATGGATTGCTTCGCTGCGCTCGCAATGACGGTCAACCGATCGACCTCGGATCGCGCGCCGGCCATCTTCCGGCTTCGGCCAGCGCGATAAAGCGCTCGACCATCTCGTTGAACAGCGCCGGCTCCTCCAGATTGAGCACGTGGCCGCTCTTCGGGAAAAACGTCAGCCCCGCCGCCGGCAAATGCTTCTTCAGGAACAGGCTGGGCTCGACGCAATTGTCGTCCTCGTCGCCGCAGATGATCAGGGTCAGTGTCGGCACCTTCTGGATGGCGTCCGTCAGGGTGTAGATCGAGGGCCGGCCGCCCTGAAAGCTGCGCATGGTGTTGGCCGAGCCCTTGGCGTCGTGTCGCGCCAGCGCCGCGTAGAAGTCGGCGTGGCCGCGTGGATCCTTCACCAGGAACGGAATCCGGCTCGGCGCCTCGCGGGTCGCCTTGGCCACTTCCACCGAACCGATCGTCTCATACTGCTCGCCATTGGCCTGGCACTGGCTGCGGAACGCCTCGAGGTTTTCCAGGCTCGAGCCCGAGCCGACGCCGGCCAGCGTCAGCGACAGTGCGCGCTCCGGTGCGTTGAGGCCGATCTGCAGCGACGAATAGGCGCCCATCGACAGCCCGACGAAATGCGCCTTGGCGATCTTGAGGTGATCGAGCACCGCCAGCGCGTCGGTATAGAAGTGCTTGTAGGTGTAGACCTCCTTCGATGCGGGCACGTCCGAGGGTGTGTACCCGCGCGCGGAATAGGCGATGCAGCGGTGGCCGCGTGCGAAGTAGCGCATCTGCGGTTCCCAGTTGGTGTGGTCCGCGGCGAATTCGTGCAGGAAGATAACAGGCGTTCCCGAGCCTGCTTCCTCGAAATAGAGCCGGACATTATCGCCAGAGACGGCATAGGGCATTTGCTTGTTCCTCTCGTTGGGCCGGACGCGAAAATCGCAGTTAATGCTGTTGTCCGCAATGCGGCGGAACCGATCATTTTCGTCACGGAACGATCGTCGAATGACCCCGAAAGCGTTTCCGCGCCGCCGCATCGCGTGTTGCTCTCGCCATACGCGCCTCGCATTACAGGGGGCGCGGCGGCGGCCATGTCGGCGTGGTCAGCGGCATCGACGCCCAGGGCAATCCGAGCGTGGTCTCCGGCAACAATGGCAACCGGGTCAGGGAAGCGCCGGTCTCGCGCGGCCGGGTCTATGCCTATGTGATGCCGAATTGAGGGCGCTCGTCTCTCTCCACGTCATTGCGAGCGCAGCGAAGCAATCCATCTCACCGCGTAAAGAAAGCATGGATTGCTTCGTCGCTTCGCTCCTCGCAATGACGGGTGGTTCACAGCAGCTTCGGCTCTTCCACCGCGATCGTATCGCCGACGGCTATCGTGCCGCCGGCGATCACTTCGGCATAGACGCCGCACTCGTTGTGGCCGAGCCGCTGCGTCAGGGCCTGCGGGATGCTGAGGTCGCGTGCCGCGGTTTCGGGATCGACATTGACGGCGGCGCAGCGGGTGATCCGCTTCACCACCTTCAGGCGCGTTTCGCCGATCGCAAGGGTCTGGTCGAGCAGGTCGAACTCGTGCCAGGCCGGCCAGCCGCTGACATAGAGATTGGCGCGGAACCGCAAGGGGTGCACCGGCCGGCCGACGATGTTCTCGATCGCTTGCAGGCTGCCGAGATTGATGATGGAAACGACCTTCCTGGCGACGTCCGAGAAACTGTGGCCCTCGCTGGAGAGAATCTTGGGCGGTCCCTTGATCGATCCGGCGTAGCTCTCCGCGAAGAACCGCTCGATGGCGGCGCGGCCCTCGGCCCTCTCCAGATTGCCCTGGGCGGCGATCGCGCCATCGCGGCGGATGGTCAGCACATTGGTGGCATCGTCGAAATGGCTGTGCAGCGCCGCCAGCCATTCGTCCCGCATCAGCATCAGGAAATAGGCCTTCACCATCCATTTGGGCTCGGCGGGATCGAAGCCGCTGGGGCCGTTTTCGATGGCATAGCGGCGGTCGGCCGGGAGCGTCTGGCCGACGGCCAGCGCGACGTCTGGCAGCGGTTCCGGAGACAGGCCTTTGACGGGATAGCGGTAAAGGCTGGCGATCTGGGCGGGCGGGGTGCGTGACATCCCGCTTCTTAAGGGATTCCCCGGCCGGACGCCACCGCACACGAATTTGTGAAGCTGCCTCTTCCGTTTCGGCAAACCCCTTCCCACATCTGCCTCAAGCCGGCGCAAGCCGTCGGCGACGCGGCCGCTGCCGGTTGAGCAATGTCAATACGATCAGCGGAAACCCAATGAAGATGCGGCGACCGTGCCTCAAGGGGCGGAGCGGCAGGCTGAGGGAATGATCTTATGAATATCGAGAAATACACCGAGCGTGCGCGCGGTTTTATCCAGTCCGCCCAGTCGCTCGCCATGCGCGACGGCCACCAGCAGTTCTCGCCGCTGCATATGCTCAAAGTGCTGCTGGACGACAGCGAGGGCCTTGCCGGCGGCCTGATCGACCGCGCCGGGGGCAACTCCCGCGCGATCCTCAAGGCGACCGAAGATGCGCTCAACAAGCTGCCAAAGGTATCCGGAAGCGGCGCCGGGCAGGTTTATCTTGCCCCCGAACTGGCGCGTGCGTTTGACGCCGCGGAAAAGGCCGCGGAAAAGGCCGGCGACAGTTTTGTCACAGTCGAGCGGCTGCTGCTGGGCCTGACGCTCGAAAAGGGCAGCGAGGCAGGAAGCATCCTCGGCAAGGGCGGCGTCACACCGCAGAACCTCAATGCCGCGATCGAATCCCTGCGCAAGGGCCGAACCGCCGACTCCGCCACGGCGGAAAACGCCTATGACGCATTGAAAAAATATGCCCGCGACCTCACTCAGGCCGCGCGTGACGGCAAGCTCGACCCCGTGATCGGTCGTGACGAGGAGATTCGACGCACCATCCAGGTGTTGTCCCGCCGCACCAAGAACAATCCCGTCCTGATCGGTGAGCCCGGCGTCGGCAAGACCGCTATCGTCGAAGGCCTGGCGCTGCGGATTCTCAATGGCGACGTGCCGGAAAGCCTCAAGGACAAGAAGCTGCTGGTGCTCGATCTGGGCTCGCTGATCGCGGGCGCCAAATACCGCGGCGAGTTCGAGGAGCGGCTGAAGGCCGTGCTGGCCGAGGTCACGTCAGCCGAGGGCAGCATCATCCTGTTCATCGACGAGATGCACACGCTGATCGGCGCCGGCAAGGCCGATGGCGCGATGGACGCGTCCAATCTGTTGAAACCCGCGCTGGCGCGCGGCGAACTGCATTGCATCGGCGCCACCACGCTCGATGAATACCGCAAACACGTCGAAAAGGACGCCGCGCTGGCGCGCCGGTTCCAGCCGATCTTCGTGTCGGAACCGTCTGTCGAGGACACCATCTCGATCCTGCGCGGCCTGAAGGACAAATACGAGCAGCATCACGGCGTGCGCATCACCGATTCCGCGCTGGTGGCGGCCACCACGCTGTCGAACCGCTACATCACCGACCGTTTCCTGCCGGACAAGGCGATCGACCTGATGGACGAGGCCGCGGCGCGGCTGAAGATGCAGGTCGATTCCAAGCCGGAAGAGCTGGATTCGATGGACCGGGAAATCATCCGGCTCAAGATCGAGCAGGAAGCGCTGAAGAAGGAAAGCGACGCCGGCTCGAAAAGTCGTCTGCAGACGCTGGAAACGGAACTCGCCGAACTCGAAAAGCAATCGGCCGACCTGACCTCGCGCTGGAGTTCGGAGAAGAACAAGCTGTCGAATGCGCAAAAGCTGAAGAGCGAGCTCGAGGGATTGCGGCTCGAACTCGACGAGGCCAAGCGCCGCGGCGAGTACCAGCGCGCCGGCGAGCTTTCCTATGGCCGGATTCCCGAGCTGGAGAAGAAGCTCGCCGAGATTGAGGCCAACGAAAACGCCGGCGAGATGATGGAGGAGGCGGTCACCGCCAACCACATCGCGCAGGTGGTGTCGCGCTGGACCGGCGTGCCCGTCGACAAGATGCTGGAAGGCGAAAAGGACAAGCTGCTGCGGATGGAAGACAGCCTGGGCAACCGGGTCGTCGGCCAGGCCGAGGCGGTGCATGCGGTTGCGACCGCGGTGCGCCGTTCGCGCGCGGGCCTGCAGGATCCGAACCGCCCGATGGGCTCGTTCATGTTCCTGGGCCCCACCGGCGTCGGCAAGACCGAACTGACCAAGGCGCTCGCCGAATATCTGTTCAACGACGAGACCGCGATGGTCCGTCTCGACATGTCCGAATACATGGAAAAGCACTCGGTCTCGCGACTGATCGGCGCGCCTCCAGGCTATGTCGGCTATGACGAGGGCGGCGCGCTGACCGAAGCGGTGCGGCGGCGGCCGTATCAGGTGGTGCTGTTCGACGAGATCGAGAAAGCCCATCCCGACGTCTTCAACGTGCTGCTGCAGGTGCTCGACGACGGCCGCCTGACCGACGGTCAGGGCCGCACCGTCGACTTCCGCAACACGCTGATCATCATGACTTCGAACCTCGGTTCGGAGTTCCTGGTCAACCAGCCGGAAGGCGAGGACACCTCAGCCGTGCGCGAGCAGGTAATGGGCATGGTGCGCGCGCACTTCCGCCCCGAGTTCCTCAACCGGGTCGACGAGATCATTCTGTTCCACCGGCTGCAGAAGAGCGAAATGGGCCGGATCGTCGAGATCCAGTTCTCCAGGCTCACGAAGCTGCTGGAAGAGCGCAAGGTGGTGCTCACGCTCGATGACGCCGCGCGCGACTGGCTCGCCGCCAAGGGCTGGGATCCCGCCTATGGCGCCCGTCCCCTGAAGCGGGTGATCCAGCGTCATGTGCAGGATCCGCTGGCGGAAATGATCCTGGCCGGCGACATCGTCGATGGCGACCACGTCGCGATCTCAACCGAGGGCAACGTGCTGACCTTCAACGGCAAGGCGCCGCAGACCGCCGAGATCACGCAGTTCGATGCGCCGGTGCCGAAGCGGAAGATGCACTGACAAGCCCAAATCGTATGCCCGGACGCAGCCGACCGCTGCGCCGGGCTTGCTTTTGTTGACCCGCGGCAGGCCCCGGACCTGTCGTCGTCTGCCGAAACTCCGAAGCGATGACGAGGGGGCTCGCCCAGCCGCGTCCGCTCAATCCTGCGGCAATTGAATCAGGGAGTTCAGCGGTTGCTGACCTGCCGCACCTGCGCCGACGCGGGAGCACCGGCATCGGAGACACGCGCCGGGTTGCCGCGATTGCTCATCTGGGCATCGAGGCGGTCGCGTTCCTTCTCGAAACTCGCCATCAGCGGCCCGTCGAGCGAGCGACCGCGCGGCAGCTTGATGCGCATCGGATCGACGAAGCGGCCGTTGACCAGGATTTCGTAGTGAACATGGGCGCCGGTCGACATGCCCGTCGATCCGACGAAGCCGATCACCTGGCCCTGCCGCACCCGCTTGCCGGGCTCCATGCCCTTGGCATAGGCCGACATGTGGCCGTAGGCGGTCTCGTAACCGTTGTTGTGCTTCAGGCGGACATATTTGCCGTAGCCGCCTTCCCAGCCGACCCGCTCGACCACGCCGTTGCCGGAAGCGAAAATCGGCGTGCCGTAGGGCGTCGACCAGTCGACGCCGGTGTGCATCTTGACGTAGCCGAGGATGGGATGGCGGCGGCCGCCGAAGCCCGAGCGCATGATCGCGTTGTTGACGGGCTTGCGCACCAGGAACTTCTTCGCGCTCTTGCCGGTCTCGTCGTAGAAATCGACCACCGCGTCGTCCGGGGTCTGGAAACGGTAGTATTTCTTGGTCTCGCCGCCGACGGTGAGGGAGGCGAACAACACCTCGGTCTTCTCGGTAATGGTGGCGCCTTCGTCTTCGCCGGCGAAGAACACGTCGAACGAGTCGCCGGGCTGCACCTTGCGCTGGAAGTCGACGTCGTAGGAATAGATGCGGACCATGTCCTCGATGACGGTGGCCGGAACCTTGTTGCGCAGCGCGGTCTCGTAAATGCTCTGGTAGAGCCGCACGCCGGTGCCGTCATCCTCGTCATCGTCGTCGTCGGCTGCGGCGGCCGCGGTGATGGTGTTCATGCTCTGGACGTCGACGGCGACGTATTTGCCGAGATCGGAAAGTGCTGCGACGGCTTCGATGGTGGATTCGTTGGCGACGACCACCCGGTAGGGCTGCAGCCGCTGGCCCGGGGCGGGGCCGGCCGGCGCCATCAGGATGCGCAGCTTCTGGCCTTCCTTCAGCCCGCCGTCGCGGCCGCGGGGGCCGAGCGTGGCGGCGATGGATTTCGCCTCTTCGGGGGTCGCACCCTGGTCGCGCAGGATCGAGGTGACGGTATCGCCCTTCTTGACCACGTGGACGCGCTCGCCGGTGGGATTGCCGCCGGTGATATGATCCTTGGTCTTCGGCAGCAGCGTGACGTTTTCAGGGACCACCCGGGTTTCAAAGCCGGCATAGGGATCGTTGGTGACGTTGCCCTCGGTGGCATAAGCCAGCTTCATGTCGGGCCTGGCGCCGCTGACATCGGCGGTGGCGCTGGCCAACGTGGTGTAACGCACCCCGCTGTTGCCGCGCCAGTTCGAGGCATCGCGCACCCGCATAATGACTTCGTCGAGCGCGACCACCGCGGCGAGCTTCGCCTTCGGCAGTATCGGCGCAAGATCCTTGGTCACGAACGAGACCTCGGCATCGGGCTCGACCGCATCGGGATTGTTCGGATCTTCGGCGGCCGCGGGAACGGCGGCGCCGACATCGGTCAACATGCGCTGGGCGTTGAATGGCGGGATCTTGGCGGAAAGATCACTGGTCGCCATCGCCAGATTGCCGGAAATGCGGATGAACGGCCGCACCCGCATCACGTCGCGGTTGCCGACGCGGGTAACGGTGGAAACCCTCACCACATTACGGGCGGCAGAGGTTTCGCCGGGGGGCGGCAGGCGGTCGCTCTTGTGCAGGCTGGCATTCTTGTCGTTGGCGCCGAACGCGCCGCGCAGGGCGCCCTCGACCCGTTCCGGCACCTTGGCGAAGGTCATTTCACCGTCGAGCGACGCAAAAACGGCGCCGCCGATGAGGGCCGCGCCGCACAGACCGGTCAGAATAGTGCCGCTAAACCATTGCACGGAGACGCGCCGGCGATCGATCACCGCGGCCTCGGAGCCATCAACGGAAAGCGGCGGCTCGTGACCAAGATCAATGATCCCGGTCTCGCGTCCGTAACCGCCCCCGCGTGACGTCCTGTGGTTCAACCCGGTATCCCCCCGTATTCCCTTAACATGCGACAAGACTTCGGCGCATCCAGCACCCCCGGCTCCGCCCTCTGCGGGGGGATTCGGGAGCATGTTGCGCCACACGCCACGGATATTCGGGATTCAGAGGCCAAAAGGCTGGCCGGGATCACGAACGGCAATGGTGTGTAAATCTCTCGATGTTTCTCGGCCGTAAGGGAAAGGCGACGGGTTCATGGAAGATCGCCGTTCCCAAGTAGATCATCGCCCGCAGCCCCCACTGACTTCAGGCGATTCAATGCATACGTATAGTCAGAACGTCGCAGGATTGTGGCTCAAGTACGGCGTGAAGTCCTTAAAAATAGGGGGCTTCTTCGCGGCGCGAGATTCTCTCCACATGATGCGACGATTTGTTGACAATGGGCGTTGACAAGCCCGAGCGGGGGGGCTTATAACCCGACCACTGAGCGCGGCGGTGCTTTGGCCCTTGGCCACGGCAACCTTCCGCGCCCGTGATGCTCCTCACTAAGATGAGTGAATCAACAGCCGATAGTCATCGGTTGTTATTTGTCGTCGAGTGAGAGCGAAGAGATCCTTCCAGAGATGGAAGTGGGGTTTTCGAACCCCGGGCTGTTTGACAAGTGAAGATGAAGAAAGAGAAACGTGGACGGCGGAGTCCTTGCGAGTCTCGATTACTTGAGAATTTAAGTCTTAGGACTTGGGTTTTTGAGTATTGAGGCTGGACGAAAGACTTCGGCGGAACACGTTTACATAGGTTACACCATCGTCGTCCGCGATGTGAATCGCAGGCGATAAATATGGTGGGACCTCGTCAAACGTTGTGATCAGCCGGTTTAAAGTTTCAAGTCCAACTTGAGAGTTTGATCCTGGCTCAGAGCGAACGCTGGCGGCAGGCTTAACACATGCAAGTCGAGCGGGCGTAGCAATACGTCAGCGGCAGACGGGTGAGTAACGCGTGGGAACATACCTTTTGGTTCGGAACAACACAGGGAAACTTGTGCTAATACCGGATAAGCCCTTACGGGGAAAGATTTATCGCCGAAAGATTGGCCCGCGTCTGATTAGCTAGTTGGTGAGGTAACGGCTCACCAAGGCGACGATCAGTAGCTGGTCTGAGAGGATGATCAGCCACATTGGGACTGAGACACGGCCCAAACTCCTACGGGAGGCAGCAGTGGGGAATATTGGACAATGGGCGAAAGCCTGATCCAGCCATGCCGCGTGAGTGATGAAGGCCCTAGGGTTGTAAAGCTCTTTTGTGCGGGAAGATAATGACGGTACCGCAAGAATAAGCCCCGGCTAACTTCGTGCCAGCAGCCGCGGTAATACGAAGGGGGCTAGCGTTGCTCGGAATCACTGGGCGTAAAGGGTGCGTAGGCGGGTTTTTAAGTCAGAGGTGAAATCCTGGAGCTCAACTCCAGAACTGCCTTTGATACTGAGAATCTTGAGTACGGGAGAGGTGAGTGGAACTGCGAGTGTAGAGGTGAAATTCGTAGATATTCGCAAGAACACCAGTGGCGAAGGCGGCTCACTGGCCCGTAACTGACGCTGAGGCACGAAAGCGTGGGGAGCAAACAGGATTAGATACCCTGGTAGTCCACGCCGTAAACGATGAATGCCAGCCGTTAGTGGGTTTACTCACTAGTGGCGCAGCTAACGCTTTAAGCATTCCGCCTGGGGAGTACGGTCGCAAGATTAAAACTCAAAGGAATTGACGGGGGCCCGCACAAGCGGTGGAGCATGTGGTTTAATTCGACGCAACGCGAAGAACCTTACCAGCCCTTGACATCCCGGTCGCGGATTCCAGAGACGGAATCCTTCAGTTCGGCTGGACCGGAGACAGGTGCTGCATGGCTGTCGTCAGCTCGTGTCGTGAGATGTTGGGTTAAGTCCCGCAACGAGCGCAACCCCCGTCCTTAGTTGCTACCATTTAGTTGAGCACTCTAAGGAGACTGCCGGTGATAAGCCGCGAGGAAGGTGGGGATGACGTCAAGTCCTCATGGCCCTTACGGGCTGGGCTACACACGTGCTACAATGGCGGTGACAATGGGACGCTAAGGGGCAACCCTTCGCAAATCTCAAAAAGCCGTCTCAGTTCGGATTGGGCTCTGCAACTCGAGCCCATGAAGTTGGAATCGCTAGTAATCGTGGATCAGCATGCCACGGTGAATACGTTCCCGGGCCTTGTACACACCGCCCGTCACACCATGGGAGTTGGTTTTACCTGAAGACGGTGCGCTAACCCGCAAGGGAGGCAGCCGGCCACGGTAGGGTCAGCGACTGGGGTGAAGTCGTAACAAGGTAGCCGTAGGGGAACCTGCGGCTGGATCACCTCCTTTCTAAGGATGGTTCTTCAGAAGCTTGCTTCTATCGAACCTCTTTTGAAACATCAGTGGCCAGCAGTTTCAGGACTGTTGAGCTGCATTGGCGGGATTTCGCCGTCTTCGTTTCTCTTTCTTCGCGGACGAACACGCGCCAGGGGCTGCGCTTGTGCGACGCATCTGGTGCAAACCGGTGCGCGCAAGCATGCTCCTCGTGTTAGGGGCTTGTAGCTCAGTTGGTTAGAGCGCGCGCTTGATAAGCGTGAGGTCGGAAGTTCAAGTCTTCCCAGGCCCACCACCTTGATCGAGCGTAGGCGTCGCTTAAACCGACAAATGGCAGCAACGGCATTCGTCTTCTGGTACGGGGCCATAGCTCAGCTGGGAGAGCGCGTGCTTTGCAAGCATGAGGTCGTCGGTTCGATCCCGTCTGGCTCCACCAGATGGTCGATCGGAGATCGACGAGTGCCCGTTCATACCGTCCGCGAAACATCACTTCGCACGTTGCGTCCCTTACGGGATGCGCGTGCGGGATTTCTGACATCGTATAGAGGAGATTGATCCGAGTTTGGATCCGGCGAAGCAATTCGCGGGAATTCCATTCATGATCTCCAGAACATTTCGGCGCCTGATCATCGCAAGATGATTGGGTTGTAAATGTTCTTTTTGGTGAAGCTTGACCGCCTCATCATCGGGTTGATCTTACGAAGCAAGCTGGTCTTTCTAATCATGTCCAGCCGCATGCAGCATTCATCGAGGATGCGCGCCAAACGGGTTTCGACCTGCTGGCAAGTATGCGGCCTACATTCTGCCGAGTGTGTGGACATTGATAATGAGAGCAATCAAGTGCCTTAAGGGTGTTCGGTGGATGCCTTGGCGCTGAGAGGCGATGAAGGACGTGCTACGCTGCGATAAGCCGTGGGGAGCTGCGAAGAAGCTTTGATCCACGGATTTCCGAATGGGGAAACCCACCTTCGATAGCTGGAACTCCAAGGCCTTGTGTCCTGGGGTTCATACAGCAATGTGTGAGACCGAGGCCGCGAGGTTTTGGATTTCCAGTTATCAAGTGAAGGTATGAAACTCCTGAATACATAGGGGGTTTTAAGCGAACCCGGGGAACTGAAACATCTAAGTACCCGGAGGAAAGGACATCAACAGAGACTCCGTTAGTAGTGGCGAGCGAACGCGGACCAGGCCAGTGGTACATCAAAGACAACCGGAACCTGTCAGGAAAGCAGGGCCTTAGAGGGTGATAGCCCCGTACGGGTAATGCAATGATGTATCCTTGAGTAAGGCGGAACACGTGAAATTCTGTCTGAACGTGGGGGGACCACCCTCCAAGCCTAAGTACTCCTCAGCGACCGATAGTGAACCAGTACCGTGAGGGAAAGGTGAAAAGCACCCCGACGAGGGGAGTGAAATAGACCTGAAACCGGACACCTACAAACAGATGGAGCCCAAGATACGTTCTGGGTGACATCGTACCTTTTGTATTATGGGCCAGCGACTTAATTTAACGAGCAAGCTTAAGCCGATAGGTGTATGCGCAGCGAAAGCGAGTCTGAATAGGGCGCCAAGTTCGTTGTATTAGACCCGAAACCTAGTGATCTAGCCATGAGCAGGTTGAAGGTGAGGTAACACTCACTGGAGGACCGAACGGGTGTCTGTTGAAAAAGACTCCGATGACTTGTGGTTAGGGGTGAAAGGCCAATCAAACTGGGAAATAGCTGGTTCTCCGCGAAAGATATTTAGGTATCGCCTCGCGTGAATACTTCGGGGGGTAGAGCACTGGATGGGCTAGGGG
>NZ_JAURXB010000072.1:0-20000 GCF_030654605.1 Bradyrhizobium sp. | reverse complement strand
GCGGCCGTGGCGGAAATGGATCCGATCAATGAGAAACTGCCGGACGACGGCAAGCCGCTGGATGCCAAGATCGTCGCGCAGCTCGATGCCGTCGCCAAAAAGAACGGATTTGCCTCCTACGATGACTACAACCTCGTGGTCGACAATGTCAGCCTGGTGATGGCCGGCTTCGATCCCGCGACCAAGAAATATGTCGGCGCCGAAGCCGTGATCAAGGCGCAGATCGCCCAGGTCCAGGCCGACAAGAAAATGCCGGCCAAGGACAAGAAGGAAGTGCTCGCCGAACTCAACGGGGCGCTGAAGTCACCGGGGCCCGCGATCGAGAACAAGGGCAACATCGATCTCGTGACCAAATATTACGACAAACTCGCCGAGGCGATCGGCGAGGAGGACTGACAGTCAGCGCGATCAGAAAAAAAAGCCCCGGAAAATCCTCCGGGGCTTTTCGCTGTTCTCAACGTCGCACGTGCCTCAGGTGCGCGTGCGCATTCGCATCATGAAGCTGTCGAAGCTCAGCTCGGCCACCTGCATCCATGCCAGCGAATCGCTGCGGAACGCCGCCAGGCTGGAGTGCATCTTGCCGAAATGGGCGTTGGACTTGGACAGATCCGCATAGATCTCGTTGGCGGCCTTGTAGCAGGTCTCGAGCACTTCCTGCGGGAACGGCTTCAGGATCGCGCCGGAGGCGAGCAGTCGCTTCAGTGCCGGCGGATTGACGAAATCGTACTTGCCGGTAACCCAGGTGAACGTGTCGTGCGACGCCGCGGTGATCGCCGTCTGATAGTGCTTCGGCAGCGCGTTCCACTTCTCCAGGTTCATGATGTTGTGGCCCTGGCCGGTGCCTTCCCACCAGCCCGGATAATAATAGTACTTCGCCACCTTCACGAAGCCGAGCTTTTCGTCGTCATAGGGGCCGACCCACTCGGCCGCGTCGATGGTGCCTTTCTCCAGCGCCGGATAGATGTCGCCCGCCGCGATCTGCTGCGGTACGCCGCCGACCTTGGCGATGATGGTGCCGGCAAATCCGCCGACACGGAATTTCAGGCCCTTGAGATCCTCGGTCGACTTGATTTCCTTGCGGAACCAGCCGCCCATCTGCGCGCCGGTGCTGCCGGTCGGAACGCCGAAGCAATTGTATTCCTTCAAGAGGTCGTTGAGCATGTCCATGCCGCCCGCGAACAGCATCCACGACATATGCTGCCGCGTGTTGAGCCCGAACGGCAGCGACGTGCCGAAGGTGAACGCCGGATTCTTGCCCCAGTAATAATACAGCGCCGTATTGCCCATCTCGACCGTGCCGTTCTGCACCGCGTCGAGAACCTGCAGCCCGCCCACGATCTCGCCGGCGGCGAACGGTTGAATCTGGAACTTGTTGTCGGTGAGGTCGGCAACGCGTTTGGTGAAGAATTCGACGCCGCCGTACAGCGTATCGAGGGATTTCGGCCAGCTGGCCGCCAGCCGCCACTTAATTTCCGGCATTGATTGTGCGATGGCGGGCGCGGCGACCGCGCTCGCAGCAAGACCAATACCGCCGGCCTTCAGAAATTCACGACGCTTCATGTGCTTCCTCCTCTGTGTTTTTTTATGTCGCGTTATCGACGAGGGGCAACGATCTTGATTGTCGCTTTTTAAATCGCCGACGGTCGACTGAGATTGGTACCTGAATCCAGACCCCGAAAACAAACCCGAAAACATACCCATTGTCCGTTTTTGGGCACGACCGAAATCTGGACATCCCGAACCGCGGGCAGGATGACCAATCGGTTCCCAGGAATCAAGGGTGTCGCTTCGGCTCTCCCTCACGACGCAGATGCGAACAGGCGCGAACAGGCCCCGCAATGCTGCGCCTTCGACTAAAGTGCACGTTTGGCGGGCAGCGACGCGCGACGCCGCGGGCTGCCGCGCTCCGTCGTGATCTGCTAGGCAGGGCCGGGAAATCGCACCGGAGAACGTGTGCATGGCGGGCAAGAAGGTCGTTATAGCGGGCGCCACGGGCCTGGTAGGAGGCGCCGCCTTGCGGCATTTCGGCGCCGCCGGCGGATCCGAAGTGGTCGCGCTTTCGCGGCGGAAGCCGCGCCAACTCTACGGCGCCCGTCACGTCGCGGTAGACCTGACCGACCCCAGCCAGTGTCAGCACGCAGCCGCGGAGCTGCGGGGCGCCACCCACCTCGTCTACGCCGCACTCCATGAAGCGCCGAACCTGGTCGATGGCTGGCGCGATCCCGGCCAGATCAGCACCAATGACGCGATGCTGCGCAATCTGATGGCGGTTCTCGAGCCGGCCGCGCCAACGCTGCGTCATGTCGCGCTGCTGCAGGGTACCAAGGCCTATGGCGTTCATGTTCGCCCGCTAAAGGTTCCGGCGCGGGAAGGCCGCTCGGAAATGTACGAGCAACCGAATTTCTACTGGGCGCAGGAGAATTTCTTGCGGGAACTGCAGCCGGGCAAGGCCTGGTATTGGAGCATTCTGCGGCCGGTGCTGATCGTCGGCGAGGCCATCGGCGGCGCCATGGACCTGATCCCGCCGCTCGGCGTCTATGCCGCCATGCTGCGCGAGCAGGGCAGGGCGCTGGATTACCCGGCAGGTGCTGCGCGGGTGTCGCAGGCGGTCGACGTCGACCTGCTGGCGCGCGCCATCGCCTGGAGCGGCCAGGCGGAGGCGGCGCGCAACGAAGCGTTCAACGTCACCAATGGCGACGTCTTCACCTGGGAAAATGTCTGGCCGGCGATAGCGGATGCGCTGGACATGAAGCCGGGCAGCAACGTCCCGCTGTCGCTGGCGCAAACCTGGCCACAATGGGTCCCACCATGGGAGGCGCTGCGGCGCAAATACGATCTGGCATCGCCCGGTCTCGAAGCCTTCGTCGGCCTTTCGTTCCAGTACGCCGACTACACCATGCGCTATGGCCAGACCGAACCGGGGCCGCCCGCGCTCGTCTCGACCGTGAAGATCAACCAGGCCGGCTTTACCGAGATGATGGACACCGAAGTGATGTTCCGGAAATGGTTCAGGCAGGCGCGGGCGAGCCGGTTGTTGCCGTGACCCCGACACGCTGAGAGATTCTTGCGAAGTTCAAGCGCACCGCTCACTTCGCAAACGCCGCTTCCATCGCCTTGCGGGTCTTGATGGTGTCGTTGTTGGCATCGAACTCGACGTCGCTCCAGCGCACCACTTCGCCATGGGCGACGTCGTTCTTCAGCTTCAGGCGATGCGCGAGCCCGATCGGCAGGGCGCCTTTGGCCAGGCTTGCCGCCGCCGGCATCAGTTTGCCCCACACCGTGTAGCCGCCCTCGCCGTCGAGCATTTCGCCGGCGCGCAGATTACGCTTCGCCACCGAGGCGACGTCGCCCTTGAAGCCGTACGGCTGTCCGGTGGGCTCGCCGCGCAGCGCCGCCGACAGGATCGAGATGTTCAGCTCGAGCCCGATCAGATGATACGGCTTGTACATCGCCGCATAGCGCCCGCTGGAATCGGTCTTCAGGCCGTACTGCCTGAAGCAGTCCGCGGCGTAGTCGTTCGGCGCTTCCAGCACCACATAGACGCCCCAGCGCAGGTCGCGGAACACCGGGCGGCCGTCACGCTCCAGCGACGACACCACCTCCACCACGCCGGATTTCTCCAGCACGCCGCCGGCCTCGCGCGGCCGCATCACATGCGGCAGGTCGTCGACGCCGCAGGGCGGAAACAGCAGGCCGCCGCCGGGTACGTCCAGGCCGGTGGCGTTGGCGATCGCCGCCATCTCGATCGCGGATTTGGTGCCGTCGAGAAACGAGTTGAACATCTGCGGGTTCATGCCGGCGGACTGCGCCTCGCCTGCCGTCAGGCCGTAATGGCCCCAGACACCTTCCGGTGTGACGTCGTGATAGGCGGGCAGATATTTTGTACCTTTGCCGGCGGCGACGACGCGAAAGCCTGTGGCGCGGGCCCAGTCCACCATCTCGGCGGTCAGCGCCGGCTGGTCGCCATATGCCAGTGAATAGACCACGCCGGCCTTGCGGGCTTCCTCTGCCAGCAGCGGGCCCGCCAGCACGTCGGCCTCGACATTGACCATGACGATATGCTTGCCGGCCGCAATCGCGGCGCGGGCATGCCGGATGCCGACAGCGGGATTGCCGGTGGCTTCTACGATGACGTCCATCGCGCCTCCCGCGATGGCGCGCGCGCCGTCGTCGGTGAATACGGTGGCCGCGATCCGCGCCTCGTCCCAGCCGACCGTGCGGCAGGCCTCGCGGGCGCGATCGCGGTCGATATCGATGATCAGCGGCACCTCCAGTCCCGGCGTGTGCGGCACCTGGGCCAGGAACATCGAGCCGAATTTTCCGGCGCCGATCAGGGCCACGCGGACGGGTTTGCCGGCGGCAGCGCGGGCTTGGAGGAGGTGATGCAAATTCATGGGAGATGATCCGGTTGCAATGAAACGTGTCCCGGACGCGGTGCAGCGCTTTCGCGCTGCTCCGCAGAGCCGGGACCCATGGAGATGGTGGGTGTGTGGTACAGGCCCCGGCTCAGCAGCGCACCGCAAGAGCGCTGCGCTGCGTCCGGGGCACGAGAGACATCCTACTCCGCCGCCTGCCGGTGCGCCCGTGCCAGACGCAGCAGCGCATCGTCATCCACGGTCTGGATCGGGCTAAAATCGCGATGCGCGATGTATTCGGGCCGCGTGGGGGTGCGGATGTAGTTGGAAACCGCGTTCAGCGTGAGGTAGACGATCTTGCGCGGATAGGGCGTGATGTTGCCGGCCGAGCCGTGCACCAGATTGCCGTGGAACATCAGCATGCCGCCGGCCTTGCCGGTGGAGGCTACGATGCCGCCGTCCTTGACCAGCCGCGTCACGGTCTCCTCGTCCAGCGTCCACAGCGGGTAGGAGGTGGTCTCGAGGTCGTGCGAGGCCTTGAGGTCGCCGGCGTGCTGGCTCTTCGGCACCAGCATCAGGGGGCCGTTGATCGGCATCACCTCGTCGAGGAAGATCGCGATGTTCATCGCGCGCGGCTGCGGCATGCCGTCGTCGCGCTTCCAGGTGCCGTAATCCTGGTGCCACTGCCAGACGTCGCCGGTGAAGGCCGATTTGGCGTTGATCTTGTACTGGTGCATGTAGACCTTCTCGCCGAAGATCTGCTCCACCGGTTCGATCATGCGCGGATGCGCGCCGAGCAGTCCGAATGCCTCGTTGTAGAGATGGGCCGCAAAGGCGGTGCGCGGCGCGCCGCTCTTCTCGCGCCACACTTCGGGGCGCTTGGTGTCGTAGATGCCCTCCGCCTCGCGCGCCAGCAGCGCGACCTCTTCGGGGCTGAACAATTCGGGCAGGAACAGCCAGCCCTCGCGGTTGAAGTCGTCGATCTGTTGCTGGGTCAGTTTCATCGGTTCCTCCTCTGGTTTTGTTCTTGTATTCGTCATGGCCGCGCTTGCCCCGGCCATCCACCCTGGCTGGCCTACGCAGCTCTCGCTGTCGCCTTCAGCCGCTCCTCGGTCATTCGCCCGGCGCCGAGCGCATGCGCCAGCGCGGCGCCTTCCGCGGCTTTCGCATTGCCCGACAGAATATGCGCGGCGATGGTTTCGTGTTCGCTCCAGGCGCTCTGACGATAATCCAGCTCGGTCAGCACCGTCGCCATCGAGCGGCGCATACGCGGCCATTGCGGCCCGATCATTTCCTCGATCGCGGGATTGCCGGACAGCCGGTAGATCGCGCGGTGAAAATCGACGTCGAGCGCGATCAGCTTCGCCAGCGGCGTGTTCCCGTCGACCCCGCGCCCGGCGCGCAACGCCGTTTCGAGGTCCGCGCGCGCCGCCGTGTCGGTCTTGACGCGCCCGGCGGCGAGCCTTGCCGCCAGCGCATCGATGGCGCCGCGCACCTCATAGAGCTGGCGAATCCGCACCGGATCGAGCCGGGTAACCTCAAAACCCTTGCGGCCGCTTTCGGCGACCAGCCCCTGCCGGTGCAGCAGATGCAGCGCGTGGCTGACCGGCTGGCGCGAGACGCCGAGCTGTTCGGCAAGCTCGTTCTGCCGGATGCGATGCCCCGGCGGCAGCGTGCGATCGACGATGCCGTCGAGAATCCGCGCATAGACCTGGTCGATCAGGTTCGGGGTCGGGTCGAGCGGGATCATGGGGCCGTCCAGTTTGGAATACGGAATTCCGTATTCGAAAAATAACCCGAGAGCCCGGGGCGGTCAAGGGACGCTCAGCTGCCGATCCGCTTCCAGTAGAACAGCGCCCCGCTCAGGCCGCCGTGCGGCTTGAAAGCGTAGTCCGGAATTTCGCCGGCCAGGGTAAAGCCGAGTTTCTCGTACAGTCCCGCCGCGCCGCCGTCGGTCGCGGTGTCCAGCACCAGCAGCGTTCGGTTGCGCTTTCCCGCGATCTCCTCGGCCGTCCGCATCAAAGCGGTGGCGATACCGCGGCCGCGGTGGCTGCGGCGGGTCATCATCTTGGCGATTTCGGCGCGATGCGGCTGATTGGGCGGGCAATCGAGCAGCAGGGTGACGGTGCCGGCGAGCACTTCGCCGTCCCAGGCGCCGAAGATGATCCGCTCGTCGCGGCCGGCCGCCGCCAGCGCATTGTCCCAGAAGGCTTCGGCCGCGTTCGGCTGCAGCGGATGCATGAAGCTGACCGATCCGCCGTGCGCGACCGTCTCGATCAGGATCTCGCTCAGCGCATTGCGAATGTCGGGGCTGGCGCTCAGCGCTCTGACTTCGATCGCGGACATGATGGCTGGCTCCGGCCGTTGGCATGAATTCCGAGAGCTTTGGTCCCGTGCATCGCGTTAGCTCCGTGCGAGCGCGACGAGATAAATGCAGGAGGTGCCGGTTTCGTTGGCGAAGGTGGTCTCCGCAGGCGCGCCGAAACCGAGGCAGTCGCCGGTGGCCAGCACGCTGCGTTCGCCGTTCTCGGTGATGACGAGTTGGCCTGTCTGCACCCAGACCGCCTGGCGGATGCGCGCATAGGAGGACGCCGGCAACACGACGCTCTTGCCGGCGGGCATTTCGACCTGGATGATTTCGACGGGATGGTCGGGCCGGCCGAACACCTGTTTGCGCGAATAGCCGGTCGCGGGATCACGCCACACCGGCTGGTCGGCGGCGCGCGACAGCAGCGGCCGGGTGGCGTCGCCTTCAGCACGCACCAGCAGGCCCGCCAGCGTCAGGTCGAAGGCGCTGGCGAGCCGCACCAGGATCACCGCGGTGGGGCTCAGCTCCTCGCGTTCGATCTTGCTGATGGTGGCCTTGGAGACGCCGGATCGTTCGGCCAGATCCGCCAGCGACCAGCCACGGGCGTCCCGCTCCAGCCGCAGCCGGCGCGCGATCCGGGTCCCGGTGTCGTCTCCTATAATAGACATATGTCTCTTATAGTAGATTGTGCTGGTCACGGCAAGGCGCGCGGAGCCTCAGGTGCGATCAATTCGCCGCCAGAAACTGCAGCACGACCTCGCAATATTTCTGCGGCGCCTGCTCGAACATCGGATGCGTGGTGCCCGGGATCATGGCCGTCGTGGAGCCTGCTACATGCGCCGCCAGCGCGCGCAGCACCTGCGGCAGCGTCCCCTTGGTATTGCCGCCGCCGATGAACAGGGTCGGCGTCCTGATCGCCTCGGCATCGGCTTTGGAAAATGGCGGGCGGTTGTCGCGGACCTGGCCGATCAGCGTCATCGCGTTATCGCGCAACAGCTGCTTCGGCGACGCCGGCAGCCGGTTCCAGGCGCCGGGGCCTTCCAGCGTGTCCAGGAAATACGCCAGTCCGCCGTCGATGTCGCCGGCCGCGATTTTCTCGGCCGATGCCGCGAACCGCGCCGCCAGCGGCGAGGGCCCGCCCCTGAAGGCGGGATCGAGCGTGGCGTCGAGTTCGCCGCCGGGTTCGGCCAGAATCAGTCTGCGCAGCAAATCGGGCCGCCGCTGCGCCACCCGAAACGCGATGTGCCCGCCGCGCGAATGCCCCATCAGGTCGACCGGCTTGCTGTCGAGTTGCTCGATGAAGCCGATGACGTCGTCGACATGCTGCGCGATCGAATAGGTATCGCCAACGCCGTCCCAATGCTCGGGAAAGAAGTGCCGCAGCGACACCGCGATCACGCGATGCTTCGTCGTCAATGGCCCGAGCACCGCCGACCAGATCCGGAAATCGCACAGCGAGCCGTGCACGCAGACCAGCGGCGGGCCCCGGCCGACCTCGAGATAGGCCATGTCGTATCCGTTGACGCGAAGGGTTTGCATGGAGGACTCGCTGGGTGGAGCAGCTTCGGGCAGGGCGCCCGGATGTCATACGCGGGCTTGCCCGGCGACGACCACCTTTTCCCATGGGACACTGCCATGTCCCCCCGGAATCCGGGTGGATAGCAACAATCTCCAAGCCTATCTTCCCGGTCAGCATCAAGCTCAAACATGGAGCCAGAGGATTGGAGCCAGCCATGTCCGGCCATAGCTTTGCGATATTCGACACATCAATCGGCCGCTGCGGCATTGCATGGGGCCCGCGCGGTATCAATTCCGTGCAGCTGCCGATGGGCAGCGAGGACAAGACCCGCGCCCGGATCCGCCAGCGCCATGGCGACCTCGCCGAGGCGCCGCCCCCGCCCGAGGTGCAGCGCGCGATCGACGGCATCGTCGAACTGCTCACGGGCAAGCCGAACGACCTTGCCGACGTCGTGCTCGATCTCGACGGGGTTCCCGAATTCAACCGCGGCGTTTACGACATCGCCCGCCGCATCCCGCCGGGCCAGACACTGACCTACGGCGATATCGCCAGGAAACTCGGCGGTGTCGAGCTGTCGCGCGATGTCGGCCAGGCGCTCGGGCGCAATCCCTGTCCGATCGTGGTGCCCTGCCACCGCGTGCTCGCGGCCGGCGGCAAGCCGGGCGGATTTTCGGCCAACGGCGGCGTGGTAACCAAGCTGAAGATGCTGGCGATCGAAGGCGCGGTGGTCAATCACACGCCGAGTTTGTTCGATTGAGGCTCTTATCCCTCCCCCCGCGCGCACTTGCGCGTGGTGGGGAGGGTGGCCGGCCGAAGGCCGGTCGGGTGGGGGGTGCTGCAGCAAACGATCCGATAGCTGAATGTGCTGAAGCACCCCCCACCCGGCACATCGTTCGCTGCGCTCACGATGCGCCACCCTCCCCACCGCTGCGCGGGGGGAGGGATAAGGAGCGTCTTCACTTGCGCAGATTTCAGCTCACCGCCTCGCACGAAAACCCGTTGCCCAGCCGGCGGATTTTCCCGATCGAGGGCGAGGGGAAATGCGCGGTGCAGCACAGCGTGTCGGTGTCGCAATAGCGCTCCAGGAAACCGCGCCGCGTCGCGGCCGCCGCGGCCTGATCGACGTCGAATTTCACCGACAGCTCCGGATAGCGCGTCTGCAGCGGCGAGTGCATCAAATCGCCGGAGAATACCGCGTCGTCCCTGCCGCGGCCGAAGGTGAACGCGACATGCCCCGGGGTGTGGCCCGGCGTCGGCAGGATCCGCGTGTGGTCGCCGATCGCGTAATCGTCGCGTACGATCTCGGCTCTACCAGCTTCGACCACCGGCAGCACGCTGTCGCCGAACGGCGGCACCGGCGTCTTGGCGTTCTGTTCGGTCCAGTAGTCGAACTCGCTCTTGCCGAACACGTAGCGTGCGTTGGGAAAGGTCGGTACCCAGCGGCCGTTCTCCAGCCGCGTGTTCCAGCCGACGTGGTCGACATGCAGATGGGTGCACATCACGAAGTCGATGTCATCGACGGCAAACCCGGCCGCGGCCAGCGCGCGCAGATAGGTGTCGTCGGTCTTCATGTTCCAACTCGGGCGCAGCGGCCGCGGCTTGTCGTTGCCGATGCAGCTGTCGACCAGGATGGTGTGATGCGGCGTCTTCACGACATAGGACTGGAAGCACAGGATCAGCACATCGCGGGCGTCGAGCGCGCCGGCCTGTTGCATCCATGCCCGGTTCTCCGCCAGCACGTCCGGCGTCAGCCCGGGCAGCATCTCCAGCGCCGGCAGGAACGTGGTTTCCTGCTCGATCAGGCGATGGATGGTGAGATCGCCGACGGTGAATTCGAGGGTCATGGCCATTCCTGCCCGTTATGCCGGCGGCGGCACCGAGATCCTGACCGAGGGGCGTTCCAGCATCTTCTGGTGGAAGGCGTCGAGGTTGGGGAAGGCCTTGCGCCAGCCGCAATCGGCGAAGCGGAAGTCGGCATAGCCGAGTACGCAGACCAGCGCGATCTGCGCGATGTCGAGCTGCGGCCGCGCCAGCATCTCGGTCTGCTTCTCGAACCGTGCCATGCCATTCCAGGCGCGGGCCCAGTGGTCGTCGGCCCATGCCTGCCAGCGCTGCGGCTCCGGCCGCACCATCTTCTCGTAGCGGCACAGCAGCATCGAATCCAGCATGCCCTGCAGCATGGAATGATCGCTCTTGACCTTCCATCTGATAGCACCCGATGCCGGAACCAGCTTGCCGCCGCCGGCCAGTTCGTCGAGATATTCCGTTATGACGTAGGAATCGAGAATGACGTCGCCATTATCGAGGATCAGCACCGGCAGCTTCTTCAGCGGCGTGATGCGCGAATACTCGTCATTGGGCTGGCCCGGCACCACGGTGGCGGAGATGAATTCGATCCTGTCGATCAGGCCGAGTTCGATCGCGGCAATGCGCACCTTGCGGGCAAACGGCGAGGCCGGGGAGAAGGAGAGTTTCATCGGGGTGTCCTTGAATTGCGTCCACATCACAACCTCATCCTGAGGAGCGCGCCGCTCTCGGCGCGCGTCTCGAAGGATGGGCAACAGCGAATGTTCCAACGTCACCCTTCGAGTTCGAAGGGGGGCCGTCCTTGTGGCTCATCCTTCGAGACGCGCGCGTTGCGCGCTCCTCAGGATGAGGGCGCGGCGCCCTCACGCCGCGACGATTTCCTGGCGCTGTTCGCCGAGGCCCTCGATGCCGAGCGTGACCACGTCGCCGACGTTGAGGAATTTCGGCGGCTTCATACCGGAGCCGACGCCGGGCGGCGTGCCTGTCGTGATGATGTCGCCGGGCATCAGCGTCATGAACTGGGAGACGTAGGACACGATCTTGGCGACGCCGAAAATCATGGTCGCGGTCGAGCCGGTCTGGCAGCGCTTGCCGTTGACGTCGAGCCACATCGACAGCTTCTGCACGTCCGCGATCTCGTCCTTGGTGGCGACAAACGGACCGAGCGGGCCGAAGGTGTCGTGCGACTTGCCCTTGGTCCACTGGCCCAGCCGCTCGATCTGGAAATTGCGCTCGGAGACGTCGTTGCAGACGCAATAGCCGGCGACGTGGTTGAGCGCGTCGGCCTCGGTGACGTATTTGGCGCGGGTGCCGATGATGATGGCGATTTCGACTTCCCAGTCGAGCTTGGTCGAGCCGCGCGGTTTCTCCACGGCGTCGTTGGGGCCGCACAGGCTGTTGATGGCCTTCATGAAGATGATGGGTTCGGCCGGAATCGGCATGCCCACTTCGGCGGCGTGGTCGGAATAATTGAGACCGATGGCGATGAATTTGGGCACGCCGCCCACCGGCGCCCCGATCCTCGGCTTGCCGTCGACGGCGGGCAGCTTCGATGCATCGAGGCCGGCGAGTTTGGCGAGCGAGGCCGGCGAATAGGCCTCGCCGTCAAGGTCCTTCAGATGGGCGGAGAGGTCGCGCAGCTGACCCGATTTGTCGATCAGGCCGGGCTTTTCCTGGCCCTTGGCCCCGTAACGAACGAGCTTCATGTCTCACTCCCTTTTGAAGGTCTTACTTGCCTCGATGCTTCATGGAACAGCGCGGGCCGAAATTCAATGGCTGACTGCGCGTCGCATTGCAGGGTTGTCAAACCACGAACTCGAAGGCGTCGCCGTCGCGCCGGATGCGGCCGGCGTTGAAGTGGCCGCCAATTACCAGTGTCGGCGTATCGGCGAAGCGTCCGAACAGCTCTTGCCGCGTCGCGGCCGAGTGCGCGGGATCGGAATCGGCGGTCGACGACCAGTCCAGATGCGCCATCTGGCAGGGATGGTGGGCGACGTCGCCGGTGAGCAGGCCCTGTTCGCCGTCCGACTGAATATGGATGCTCATATGGCCCGGGCTGTGGCCGGGCGTCGGGATCAGGGTGATCTCGTCGCACAGCCTGGCGTCGCTGGCGACCAGGTCGGCCTTACCCGCGTCCGCGATCGGTTTGACCGAGTCATTGAAGACCGCGAGCTTGTCGCTCTCGTCGCTGTGGTCGCGCCAGTGCTCATATTCGGCTCTACCGAACACATAGCGCGCATTGGCGAAGGTCGGTACCCATTGGCCGCCAACGAGCTTCGTGTTCCAGCCGACATGGTCGACATGCAGGTGCGTGCACAGCACGGTGTCGATGCTGTCCGGCGCAAAGCCTGCCGCCGTCATGGTTTCGAGGAAAGGGTCTTTCCGATTATTCCAGGTCGGCACCTTGCGGCCTTCCTTGTCGTTGCCGAGCCCGGTATCGACCACGATCCGCCGCGTCGGCGTTTCCACCACAAGCGAATGGATCGACATTTTCAGCCGGCCTTCCTCGGTGGCGAAATGCGGAATCAGCCAGGGCAGCTTCTGGATTTCCTCGTTGGTGGCCAGCGGCAGGATGAATCGCGTGCTGCCGACGGTCTCCAGTTCGACGATTTTCGTGATCCTGACCTTGCCGATCTTCCAATGCATCCGGCGTTCCCTGTGTCCTGTTCCAGCCTCTACCGCGCGCAATCCACCACCACGGTCCCCAGCTTGTCGCCCTTCTCCACCGCGAGGTGGGCCTGCGCGGTTTCCGACAGCGGAAACTGCGCGGCGATGTTGTGGAGGCGTTTTCCCGCGGCCAGCCATTTCGAGATGTCGGCCTGCGCCGCCGCCAGCAAGGGCTGCGGCAACGCGAACAGCACCAGCGCGCGCAGCGTGATGCATCGCTCCATCAATTCGCGCATCGGCACCACAGGACTGCGATTGCCGTTGGTGGCGTAGACCGCGATGGTCGAATTCATCGCCATCAGTTTCAGGGTGGTGGCGATGTTGCCGCCGAAATCGACATCGACCACGCGATCGACGCCGCGCCCTTCGGTAAAGGCCATCGCCTTGGCGACGACGTCCTCGGTCTTGTAGTCGATCACGAGATCGGCGCCGGCCAGTCGCGCCTGCTCCGCCTTGAAGGCGGAACTGACCGTGGCGATCACCCGCGCGCCGCCCCATTTCGCCAGCTGCACGGCATAATGACCGACCGCGCCGGCGCCGCCGGTGACCAGCACGGTCCGGCCGGCAATCGGTCCGTCGCCGTACAGGCCGCACCAGGCGGTCATGCCGGGAATGCCGAGCGTGGCGCCGGCCGCGAACGACACGTTGTCCGGCAACGGCGTCACCAGTTGTTCGGCGAGCGCAATGTATTCGGCGGCGGTGCCGAAGGCGCGGCCGTTGCGCTGGCCGTTGAACAGCCAGACCCGCTGCCCGATGCTGAGCCGGGTGACGCCGCCGCCGACCTGGTCGACGATCCCGGCGCCGTCGCTGTTCGGTATCACGCGGGGGAATTCCATCGCGCGGTAGCTGCCGGCGCGACGCCCGACATCGGCGGGATTGATGCCCGAAGCCTCCAGCCGGACCCGGACTTCGCCGGGGCCGGCCGTTGGCGTCGGCATGTCGCCGAACTCAAGCACATCGGGTGCGGCACCCGTGCGCTCATACCAGACCGCCTTCACCTACAGCGTGCCCGGGAAGGCGCCGCCGTCGAGCAGGATGTTCTGCCCGGTGATGAAGCCGGCCTTGGCGCCGCAGAGAAACGCACAGGCCTGACCGAATTCCTCGGGGTCGCCGAAACGTCCGGCGGGATTGAGCTTGGCCCGCTCCGCCAGCAACTGATCGACCGTGATGCCGCGCTTCTCGGCGTCGATCTTGGCGACCGGGCCGCGCAGCCGGTCGGTGTCGAACGGGCCCGGCAACAGGCCGTTGATGGTGACGTTGTTGATCACGGTTTTCCGCGCGACGCCGGCGCAAAAGCCGGTGAGGCCGGCGCGGGCGCCGTTGGACAGCCCCAGCACCTCGATCGGCGCCTTCACCGCGGCCGAGGTGATGTTGACGATGCGGCCGAATTTGCGCGCCATCATGCCGTCCACCGTGGCCTTGATCAGCTCGATCGGCGTCAGCATGTTGGCGTCGATCGCCTTGATCCAGTCGTCGCGGGTCCAGTTGCGGAAGTCGCCGGGCGGCGGGCCGCCGGCGTTGTTGACCAGGATATCCGGATCGGGACAGGCTTTGAGCGCAGCCGCGCGTCCCTCTGGCGTGGTGATGTCGCCGACCACCTCGGTCACGGTGACGCCGGGGCTCAACTTACGGATTTCGTCGGCGGTCTTCTTCAGCGCCTCGGCGCCGCGCGCGGTCAGCGTCACATGGACGCCTTCATTGGCGAGCGCGATGGCGCAGGCGCGGCCGAGGCCCTTGCTCGATGCGCAAACGATGGCGCGGCGGCCTTTGATTCCAAGATCCACTGTCTCACTCCCGTTATGTCTGGTGTTTTTTGCAGGCAGGTCAGGCTCCTTGTAGCCAACCTCGGCGGCCTTGATAAGGGGACCGCGCACCGCCGAAATGCATATCAGGGTGGGGTTGCGGTACCGGCCGTGGCGCAGGGAGGCTATATACGCCGCTCTTTCTTCAGCCGGTCGATATAGGCGGTCACATCCGGCGGCAGGGACTTGAAGCCCTTTTGCCCGGCGACCGACAACAGCGGCCGCAGATGCGAGCCGGTCAGGAACGCCGGCTGACGGCCGGCCGGCACCAGCTGATCGAAGATCAGCACCAGCGTGATCGCGACGAGGCCGACACGCACCGCCCCCAGCACTGCGCCGGCGAGGCGGTCGGCGGTACCGGTTTCGGTGCCGATGGCATCATCGAGCGCCATGCGCATGATCTTTCCCAGCACGATGCCGGCGACCAGGAAGATCCCGAAGAACCACACCGAACTCTGCCATGGCGAATTGAGCTGGCCCGTGAAAGCGGGCGAAACCATCGAGGTCGCCCAGACCGCGATCGGCATCGCGAAAAGATAGGCCACGATCGTCACCGCGCTGCGCAGCAGTCCGGCGTTGAAGCCGGTGACGACGGCGACGATCAATCCGACGTAGACGACCACATCGAAGCTGCTCATGGACGGTGATTTCCAGCCCTGTTTCGAACGATCCGGCGTTCGCGCAATCGGTCAACGAAACGGGTTTGCGATCGCTACAATCGTCTGTATCAATGCGCGCGCACCTTGCTCAGGGAACACGTCATGGCCGGTCTATTCGACGTCAGTAAAGAAATCATTCTCGTCACCGGCGCCAGCCAGGGGCTGGGCCGGCAGTTCGCGCGCGTGCTGTCGGCGCATGGCGCCGCGGTTGTGCTGGCGGCGCGCCAAACCGCCAAGCTGAAGAGCCTGGAGGATGAAATCCGCGGCAAAGGCGACCGCGCCGTCGCGGTGCAAATGGACGTCACCGATACCGCCTCGATCGCCAGCGCGATCGACAGCGCCGAGGCCGCCCTCGGCCCGGTCAGCGTGCTCATCAACAATGCCGGCATCGCCATCGAAAAGCTCGCGGTCGACCAGACCGAGGCGGACTGGGATGCCGTCATCAACGCCAACCTGAAGGGCGCCTATTTCACGGCGACCGAGCTGGCGCGGCGGATGATCGCGCGCAAGCAGGAAGGCAACATCGTCAACGTCGCCTCGGTGCTCGGCTTCGGCGTGATGAAGTTTCTTTCGCCCTACACCATCTCGAAGGCGGGCATCATCCAGGCCACCAAATCGATGGCGCTGGAACTGGCCGGCAACCGCATCCGCGTCAACGCGCTGGCGCCGGGCTATATCGATACCGAGATGAACCACGAATTCTGGGCAACGCCCGCCGGCGAGAAACTGTCCAAGCGGATTCCGCAGCGCCGGGTCGGCGCCGAATCCGATCTCGACGGCGCCATCCTGCTGCTGGCGTCGAACGCCTCGCGCTACATGACCGGCAGCGTGGTCACGGTGGATGGCGGATTTCTGCTGACTTGAAGCTCTCTCAACGTCATTGCGAGCGAAGCGAAGCAATCCATCTTTCGTGAAACGAAAAGAGAGATGGATCGCTTCGTCGCAAGCGCTCCTCGCAATGACGTTGATGGGGGCTCGGCCCCGATTACCCCCGCAGCTCCGCCTTGATCATGTCGGCGGCCTTCTCGCCGATCATGATGGTCGGTGCATTGGTGTTGCCGCCGATCAGGGTCGGCATCACGGAGGCATCGACGACGCGCAGGCCTTCGAGGCCGTGGACTTTCAGTTTGGCGTCGACCACCGCCATCGGGTCGCTGCCCATCCTGGCGGTGCCGACCGGGTGATAGACGGTGTCGACGCGCTGGCGCAACAGCGTGCGGATCTGCTCGTCGGTCTCGACGCCTCCGGTGAACATGTCCTTCTGCTGCAGGGCGCGCAGCGCCGGCGTCTCCAGCAGCCGCCGCGTGATCTTGAAGCCCGCGACCATGGATTCGAGGTCCGCCTCATCGCCAAGAAAGTTTGGATCGATCAGGGGAGCGGCGAACGGATCGGCGCTGCCGAGTGCGACGTTGCCGCGGCTCTTCGGGCGCAGCAGGCAGACGTGCATGGAAAAGCCCGTACCCTTGTGGCGTTTGCGGCCATGGTCGTCGGCCATCGCCATGCCGAAATGCAGCTGGATGTCGGGCACGTCGAGCTCGGGGCGGGTTTTCAGGAAGCCGCCGCATTCGGCGAAGTTCGAGGTCATCGGTCCGCGGCGTTCCCGGCGGTACTGGCTGATCGCGCGCAGCAGGCGCGGAATGCCCTTCAGCGAGAGGCCGTTGAAGTTCGGGTTGTCCGACATGTAGCCGAATACGAAATCGGGATGGTCCTGCAGGTTCGCTCCGACCCCGGGCAGATGATGCACACTGTTGATGCCGTGCTTGCCGAGTGCCGCGGCGTCGCCGACGCCCGACAGCATCAGCAATTGCGGGGTCTGGAACGCGCCGGAGGCGACGATCACCTCGCGCCGCGCCCGGATCTGCTTCAGTTCCTTGCCCTGCCGGTATTCGACGCCGACCGCGCGCGTGCCTTCGAACAGGATGCGGGTAGCGTGCGCGCCGGTCTCGACGCGCAAATTGGCACGGCTGCCGATATGCGGATGGAGATAGGCGCGCGCCGCACTCCAGCGCTCGCCGTTCTTCTGCGTCACCTGATAGACGCCGAGGCCTTCATGCTCGTCGGCATTGAAGTCCTCGCGGATCCGGAACTGGCCCTCCCGCGCGCCTTGCAGGAAGATCTCCTGCACCGGATTGTCGGTGCGCAATTTGTTGACGGCCAACGGCCCGCCCTTGCCGTGATACTCGCCGTCGAAGTCGGCGTTGTCCTCGGAGCGCTTGAAATAGGGCAGCACGTCGCTGAACGACCAGCCGGGATTGCCGAGCGAGGCCCATTGGTCGTAGTCGCTGCGGTGGCCGCGGATATAGACCATGGCGTTGATCGCGGAGGAGCCGCCTAACCCCTTGCCGCGCGGCTGATATCCGATGCGGCCGTTGAGGCCCCGCTGCGGCACCGTGTCGAACGCCCAGTTGTTGAGCTTGCCCGGCACCATCAGCGCCAGCGCGAACGGCGTGGTCACCGCCCAATTGTCGTTTCTGCCGCCGGCGTCCAGCACCGCCACCGAGGTCTTGGGATCCTCGGAAAGCCGGCCCGCCACCGTGCAGCCGCCAGAGCCGCCGCCCACCACCACGAAATCGTATGTATCCGTCACGCGTTGTTCCCCCCGGGTTTTCGTTTTTTGTTTTCGTCATTGCGAGCCACCGGGTCGGCGCAAAGCGCCGCCCGATGACAGGCTCCGCGAAGCAATCCATAGCGCAGCAAGGAAGAGTGGATTGCTTCGTCGCAAGTGCTCCTCGCAATGACGATGATGCAGCATTACGACATGAATCGCAGCAGCTTTTCCAGCCGCGCGATCTTGCCGCCATAGGGCGGATAGAGATCGGCGAGGCGGTTGAACTTCGAGCGATAGAACACCGGCTTCAGCTTGCTCAACGTATCGAACCCCCATGCGCCGTGATAGGCGCCGGTGCCGGACGCGCCGACGCCGCCCATTGGCTGGTACATCTGGGCAAAATGAAACAGGCAGTCGTTGACGGTGACGCCGCCGGAGACGGTGCGGTCCAGTACCTCGTCGCGCGCCGCATCGTCCTTGCCGAACCAGTACAGCGCCAGCGGCCGGTCGTGCTTGTTGATATAGGCCACCGGCTCGCCGGCCTCCCGGTAGCCCATGATCGGCAGCAGCGGCCCGAAAATTTCCTCCTGCATGATCGCCATCTCGGGCGTCGCGCCGACCACGATGGTCGGCGGAAACTTGCGCTTCGATTTCCAGGCGGGATCGCCGGGACTTGTCACCTGCATGATCCTGGCGCCCCTGGCGGCGGCGTCCGCCACCAGGCCTTCGAGCCTCGCGTAGTGCCGGTCGGAGACGATCGAGGTGTAGTCCTTGTTGTCAGGGTCGGTCCCGAACATCCGCTGCATGCTGGCCTGCACCTTGCCGGCGAACTCCTGCACCGACGCTTCCGGCACCAGCGCATAATCGGGCGCGATGCAGGTCTGGCCGGCGTTGAGCAATTTGCCGTAGGCGATGCGCTCGGCGGCTTCGGCGATATCGGCGGAGCGGTCGACGATGGCGGGCGATTTGCCGCCGAGCTCGAGCGTGACCGGCGTCAGATTGCGCCCCGCGGCTTCCGCGACGAGGCGGCCGACCCGCGTGGAGCCGGTAAAAATCAGATGGTCGAACGGCAGCGACGCGAACGCCTTCGAGACATCGTCCTCGATGCCGGTGACGATCATCTCGTCGGCGCTGAACTTGGATGCGATCACTTCCTGCAATAGCGCGGAGAACCGCGGCACGAGCTCGCTCGGCTTGATCATGACCCGGTTGCCGGCGGCCAATGCGGCCACCGCCGGCGCCAGCGTCAGCTGCAGCGGATAATTCCAGGGCGCGATGATGCCGACCACGCCGAGCGGCTGCGGCATCAGCCGGTTTTTCGCCGGGAAGAACTGCAGCGACGTCGCCACCCGCTTGGGCGCCATCCATTTCGCAAGCGAATTCGCGGCGTGCTTGATCTCGCCCAGCACCAGCATGGTCTCGGCGATCGTGGTCTCGACCGTGCTGCGATGGCCGAAATCGGCCGAGATCGCCTGTTCGAAGCGGCTTTCGTTGTCCGAGACCGCCGCGCGCAGCCGCGCCAGCCGGTCCAGCCGCTCGGCGAGGGTGGGCGGTGGTGCGGTCCGGGTCAGCTCGAACAGGCGGTGAAAGGCGTCCTCCAGGGCGTTCTGCCCGGGGCTTTTCAGGGGCTGGTCCATGGCGTTTCCTTCGGGTTCCCGGCCCGGAAGCTGGGCTTTTGCGCAGTTTCTGGCAAGAGCGGTGTCGACGGGCTGATCTGGCGCAATAAACCCCCGTTTCGACCGTCATAAAAAGCTCAAAAGATCACCCTCGGCCCTTTCCAAAGCGGGTTCACGTTGGTACATACCGCTCGCACCCAATGGCATCAGCCCAAGGGTAGCCTTCTCAGGAAGCCTCCGGACAGGTCTGATCGGCGCCCTCGGGCGTTGCGCCAGATTCGTCTCTAGCACCGGTTTTTGACAGGGCGTGCAACGGTTTATCGCGGGGTGGAGCAGCCCGGTAGCTCGTCAGGCTCATAACCTGAAGGTCATAGGTTCAAATCCTATCCCCGCAACCAAGCTTTGATAGTGATATCAGACGATTAGCCCGCCTCTGGCGGGCTTTTCGTTGTAGTGCAAGCGCTTGCCAGCCGTTCACGGTGAAAACCGCCTATTCCAATGGCTTGCGCTACCGTTGTTCGCCCGTCCCGGCCACACGTTCACGATTGTTCGGACGCGGTGCCGAGTTCTCCAAAATTTGTGATGTTCACGCTGCCCTCGGGAAACCGCGCGGTGATTTCCAGCGAGCCACCCAGGGCTTCCACATAGCGCCGCAGGTTGCTGACATACATATCCGCGCGCCGTTCAAGCTTGGCGACGGCCGGTTGCCCGACGCCCAAT
>NZ_JAURXB010000063.1 GCF_030654605.1 Bradyrhizobium sp. | reverse complement strand
CAGAAGCGCTCATACCTTCTTCCCCGCCAAAATTTCCGCCACCTGCGGAATGTCCTTGTCGCCGCGGCCGGAGAGGTTGACCACCATCAGGTGATCCCTGGGCCGCTTCGGCGCCAGTTCCATCACCTTGGCGATGGCATGCGCGGTTTCCAGCGCGGGGATGATGCCTTCCTGCTGCGACAGCAACTGGAATGCGGCCAGCGCCTCGTCGTCGGTGGCGCTGAGATAGGTGACGCGCTTGGTCTCGTAGAGCCAGGAATGCTCCGGGCCGATACCGGGATAGTCCAGCCCGGCCGAAATCGAATGCGCGTCCTGGATCTGGCCGTCATCGTCCATCAGCAGATACGTGCGGTTGCCGTGCAGCACGCCGGCCCTGCCGCCCGCGATCGACGCCGCGTGCAGCTGGGTCAGGCCATGGCCCGCGGCTTCGACGCCGAAGATCTCGACACCGGGGTCATCGAGAAACGGATGAAACAAACCGATGGCATTGGAGCCGCCGCCAATGCAGGCGAGCAGCGAGTCCGGCAACCGGCCCTCGGCTTCCTGCATCTGGGCGCGCGTTTCGACACCGATGATCGACTGGAAGTCGCGCACCATCATCGGATAGGGATGCGGGCCGGCGACGGTGCCGATGCAGTAAAACGTATCATGCACGTTGGTGACCCAGTCACGCAGCGCCTCGTTCATCGCGTCCTTCAGCGTGCGCGTACCCGACTGCACCGGGACGACCCTGGCGCCCAGCATTTCCATCCGGAACACGTTGGGCGCCTGACGCGCGACGTCGACCGCGCCCATATAGACGATGCATTCGAGCCCGAACCGCGCGCACAGAGTGGCAGTGGCGACGCCATGCTGGCCGGCGCCGGTCTCGGCAATGATGCGCTTCTTGCCCATCCGCCGCGCCACCATGATCTGGCCAAGCACGTTGTTGACCTTGTGCGAGCCGGTGTGGTTGAGCTCCTCGCGCTTGAAGTAGATTTTGGCGCCGCCGAGATACTCGGTCAGCCGTTCGGCGAAATACAGCGGCGACGGGCGGCCGACATAGTGCTTGAGGTAACCGTTCATTTCGGCGTGGAACGCCGGATCGGCCCTGGCGGCGGCGTAGGCCTTTTCCAACTCCAGGATCAGCGGCATCAGCGTTTCCGCGACGAAGCGGCCGCCGAATTTGCCGAAGTGCCCGGTCTCGTCCGGACCAGTACGGAATGAATTGGGCAGGTTGGGATTCATCGGACCATCAACTCTTCGGTGGCGCGCGCGGCGCGAATGAAATGGCGGATCATCTCGGGATCCTTGATGCCGGGCGTGCGCTCGACGCCCGAGGAAACATCGACGCCGCCGGCGCGGGTGACGCGGACGGCTTCCGCGACATTGCCGGCATGCAGGCCGCCCGAGACCATGAACGGCAGCTTGAGATCGAGATGTTCCAGCACATGCCAGTCGAACACGGAGCCGAGGCCGCCCGGACGCGTGGCGCTTTTGGGGGCGCGGGCATCGAACAGGATGCGATCGGCGACTGCGGCATAGCCCGGCAGCGGCGCAAGATCGGCAGCGGTCGCAACCGCCATCGCCTTCATGACCGGCAATCTGAAGGTCTGCTTGATGTCGCGCAGCCGCGCCACGGTCTCCTTGCCGTGCACCTGCAGAATATCCGGCTGCAGCGCCTCGACGATATTGGCGAGCGTGGCGTCGTCGGCATCGACCGTGAGCGCCACCGTGACGGCGCGGCCTTTGGCCCGTTTGCCGAGGTCGCGCGCCGTCTCGAGGCTGATGTGCCGGGGCGACGGCGGAAAGAACACGAATCCGACCATGTCCGCGCCGGCCTGCAGCGCGACGTCGAGCGTCTCGCGCGTGGACAGGCCGCAGATTTTGACGATCATGGACATGGTTTCAGGGCAAACTGGTTTCGAAGCAAACTGGTTTCAGAGCACGGGTTCGGGCGGCAACGACAGGCCAAGGCAAGGAAGCGGACGGGGCGGGTTCTACAACGTCGCGTCCTGCTTGTCTCGCCCGCCGGACCGATAGCCGCCGTCCTGCATCAGGGCGGGAAGGCGCTGCGGATCGCCTCGCAGGGCCGTTGTATTGGCGCGCAGATCGGCCAGTTGCGACCGCGCCGCCCGGGCGTCGGCCTCGTGCCGGCGCGCGGAGCGCCGCCAGTGGCCCTGCCGGAACCAAGTCGCCGTGCCGCCCGCCACCACGCCAAGGATCGCCACCACGATGATGAGCACGAACAGCGGCAGCGTCACCGCGACCGTCGGATAGCTGGAATTGAACGGATCGAACGATACCGTCACCAGATGGCGGTTGGCGACCGCAAAGATCACGAAGAACAGGCCCAGCGGAATCAGCAACAGGGCAGAGAAGAATTTTCGCATGACCATCTCTCGCGTTGCGAAGGCCAGCCTGGGCCGGCTCGTGTCTCCCGCCACGGGAACGCCAGGGGCAGCGGGGTGACTGCCGATACGCGTAAAACGCCTACGCGCCGGCGTCGGGAACTCCGCTGTCGCGGTTCAGACGCTCGCGCATTTCCTTGCCCGTCTTGAAAAACGGAACGCTCTTCTGATCGACCGGTACATGCGCGCCGGTGCGCGGATTGCGGCCGGCCCGGGCGGGACGATGCTTCACCGAGAACGCGCCGAAACCGCGCAGCTCGACCCGGTCGCCGCGCGCCAAGGCTGCCACGATCTCGTCGAGGATCGCGTTCACGATATTCTCGACATCCCGTTGATAGAGGTGCGGGTTGTGCTCGGCGATACGCTGAACAAGTTCGGATTTGATCATCGAGATTGGGACCCGGGAAGATGCGGAAATGCATTTCCGTGAAAATAGCTTGAACTGTCAAGACGCTAAATCGATTTAAGGCAGCGCGAAAAGGCGTGACAAGCGGCCGGATTCAGGATTGCGCCGATACCCGCAGTGCGGGAGAACGGCGCGGACACCGGACATCGGCGGATCAATTGGCCCCCGCGGGCTGCCATAATGCGAGCATTCCATCGAGACTGAGGCGGTCGACGGCCCGGACCAGGCCGGCGTGCTCGACCTGGCGCGCGACCGCGCTCAACCCGAGCGCGTCCAGCGCAATGGACGCCGCCGTTCGCAGAAAAGTCAGGTCGCCGAGCCGCGGCGTCAGCTTGAAATCGCGCACCGGCAAATCGGGCTTGACGTTTTTCTGCGCGACCAGCCAGGCAATGGCGGTCTTCTCGTCGCCGAGCGCATCGACCAGTTTGAGTTCGACCGCCTGGCGGCCGGTGAAGACGCGCCCGTCCGCGACTTTTTCCAGCAAGCCGTCATCCATGCCGCGCCGCTGCTTCACGAGGCCGCGAAACCAGGCATAGGAATCCTTGACCAGCGAATCCAGTGCGGCGCGCGCTTCCGGACTGGTCGGCTCAAATCCGTTGGGCGCGGCCTTCAACGGCGAAGACTTCACCTCCTCGACCTTGACGCCGACGGTCTTCATCAATTCGCTGAAATTCGGATACTGGAACAAGACGCCGATCGACCCGACCAGCGAGCTTTGCTGCGCCACGATATGATCGGCCGCAATCGCGGCGATGTAGCCGCCGGATGCCGCCAGTCCCTCGACCACGACCACCACCGGCTTCTTCGCCTTCAGGCGCACCAGCGCGTCGTAGAGCTGCTCGGAGCCGGCCGTGGTGCCGCCGGGCGAATTGATGTGCACGACGACGGCCGCGGCACGGGACTTTTCCAGCCGCTCCAGCGCCTCGACGCGATCATTGTCGCTGCGGATCAGGCCGTCGATATGGACCCGCGCGATCGAGCCCGACGTCGTGAACGCGCCGCGTCCGGCCGGCGTCGCCACCACGGCAACGGTGACGATGGCCGCGATCACGACCAGGGCCGAGACCACGCGCCAGAACGTCAGCTTGCGGCGGATCCGGCGGCGATCAACGATCACGTCTGAATCAAGCGACATCGAGAATTCTCCCAGCGAGCGGTCGTTGAGGGGCCGCACGGTATTCTCCACACAGCCCTAATATGTCGTGCCTCAATTACATCAATTGCGATGCAATATGAAGAAAACAAGGCCCTCGTCGTCCCGGCGAACGCCGGGACCCATACTCCGCGGCGGCAATTGTTGCAGAAGGCGTCTGCCACGGTATCCATATCGACAGGACACGGCGTATGGATCCCGGCTCGCGCTCGCAAGGGCTCGCTTGGCCGGGACGACAGCCGGAATAGAAAGGGCCCCGGTCGAAACCGGGGCCCGATTGATCCGAACGAGTAAGCAAGCAGGAGGCTTACTTGTCGGTACGCTGCTTGAGCGCGGTGCCGAGAATGTCGCCCAGCGTCGCCCCCGAATCGGAGGAGCCGTACTGCGCGATGGCTTCCTTCTCTTCGGCGACTTCCAGCGCCTTGATCGAGACCTGCACCTTGCGGGCCTTCTTGTCGAACTGGATCACCCGCGCATCGACCTTTTCGCCGACGGCGAAACGCTCGGCGCGCTGATCTGAACGCTCGCGTGCCAGTTCGGACCGCTTGATGAAGGTATTGAAATCGGTACCGGTGATTTTCACCTCGATGCCGCTTTCCTTCACTTCCAGCACTTCGCAGGTCACGACCGCGCCCTTCTTGACGTCGCCCGGCTCGGCGAAGGGGTCGCCTTCGAGCTGCTTGACGCCGAGCGAGATGCGCTCCTTCTCGACATCGACATCGAGCACGATGGCCTTGACCATGTCGCCCTTCTTGAAGTTGTCGATCACCTGCTCGCCCGGAAGCTTCCAGTCGAGGTCGGACAGATGGACCATGCCGTCGACATCGCCTTCGAGACCCAGGAACAGGCCGAACTCGGTCTTGTTCTTGACTTCGCCCTCGACCGTGGCGCCGACCGGGAACTTCTCGACGAACACTTCCCAGGGATTGCGCATGGTCTGCTTGAGGCCGAGCGAAATACGGCGCTTGACCGAATCAACCTCGAGAACCTGCACTTCGACTTCCTGCGAGGTCGAAACGATCTTGCCGGGATGCATGTTCTTCTTGGTCCACGACATTTCCGAGACGTGGATCAGGCCTTCGATGCCCGGCTCCAGTTCGACGAACGCGCCGTAGTCGGTGATGTTGGTGACGCGACCGGTGAAGCGCGCATTGAGCGGATACTTCGCCTCGATGCCCTGCCACGGATCGTCCAGCAGCTGCTTCATGCCGAGCGAAATGCGGTGGGTCTCGTGGTTGATCTTGATGATCTTGACCTTGACGGTCTGGCCGATGGTCAAGACTTCGGTCGGGTGATTGACCCGGCGCCAGGCGATATCGGTGACGTGCAGGAGACCGTCGATGCCGCCGAGGTCGACGAACGCACCGTAATCGGTGATGTTCTTGACGACGCCGTCGATGACCTGGCCCTCTTCGAGGTTCTGCACCAGTTCCTGGCGCTGTTCGGCCCGGGTCTCTTCCAGAACCGTGCGGCGCGACACCACGATGTTGCCGCGGCGGCGATCCATCTTGAGAATCTGGAACGGCTGCGAATTGTTCATCAGCGGTGCGACGTCGCGGATCGGGCGGATATCGACCTGCGAGCGCGGCAGGAAGGCGACAGCGCCGTCGAGGTCGACGGTGAAGCCGCCCTTGACCTGGTTGAAGATGACGCCGTGGACCTTCTCGTTGTTGTTGAAGGCCTTCTCGAGCTTGCCCCAGCTCTCCTCGCGGCGCGCCTTGTCGCGCGACAGCACGGCTTCGCCGAGCGCATTCTCGATGCGATCGAGGAACACCTCGACCTCGTCGCCTACCTTGAGTTCGCTTTCCTTGCCGGGCCCGGCGAATTCACGCAGCGCCACGCGGCCTTCGGTCTTCAGGCCGACGTCGATGACGGCCATGTCCTTCTCGATCGCAACAACGATGCCCTTGATGACGGAGCTTTCCTGAAGATTGCCGCCGGCAAAGGATTCATCGAGCATCGCGGCGAAATCGTCGCGGGAAGGGTTATAGGAAGTAGCAGTCGAAGCCATTTGTTCTCCAGATGCGGGTATCGCCGGCCATTCGGGTTAAGGGGCGTATCGGGCGTGAAGTGTCGGGGTTCCGCAAACCCTGACGACCGCCTCGCAGGAAATCGCGAGAGCGGGCCGGCAGCATGCCTGCACGTTCGATACGTTGATTGTGTCCGGGACCTGAAAGCGAGCGTATCGACTTCAAGACCGGGAGCGGGCTTTCCTCCAATGACGGCTGGGTCTCAAACCCGATGCCGGCCCGCTCGGACGGCCTCGACAATGTCGATGGCGGCCCGGACGCCGCTTTCTATATCCAAATGCGAGTTATCGAGCAAGTGTGCATCCGCAGCCGCTATTAAAGGCGCCGTGGCCCGGTTCTGGTCGCGCTCGTCGCGCCTGAGGATATCCGCCAGCACGGCGGCCTCGTCGGCGGGCTCGCCCCGCGCCTGGGCCTCCAGGGTCCGGCGCCGGGCCCGGACTTTGGGGTCGGCGATGACGAAGATCTTCACCTCGGCATGCGGGCAGATCACGGTGCCGATATCGCGGCCATCGAGCACCGCGCCGGGCGGGTCGGCCGCGAACTGCCGCTGAAAATTGATCAATGCCTCCCGTACCCTGGGGATGGCCGAGACCACCGAGGCCGCCTCGCCCACCAACTGGGTCTTGAGATCGGGATTTCCGAACTTTTCGGGGTCGAGTTCCAGCGCGGCGGCGACCGCAAGGTTCTCGTCGGTCAGGTCGGCCCCGGCATCCAGCAGCGCCTTGGCCACCGCGCGGTAGATCACGCCGGTATCGAGATGACGATAGTGGTAGTGCTGCGCGAGCCGCTTGCCCAGCGTGCCCTTGCCGGAAGCTGCGGGTCCGTCGATGGCGATGATCATGCTTGTTCCGGGAGGTGGCGCCCAAACGGGCTGCGAGCGCGGCGCAACGGCCGCTCCTCGGTGAAGATGTTGCGCGAGGCGAACTCGGCCGGACTCGCGAACGTCAGATATTCGCGCATGCCATGATCTGCAAAGGAACACGTATGCCACGGACGGTCTAGAATACGAGCTGGGTCCGAGGCCCAAGATGGTACACGACCCAACATGTGTTGCTTCGCAAGATATTCGGCCACTCCACCAACAAGTGCATCGAGCCTCTTGTCGTTCGTCAAGATCGGCTCCTCCTCAATCGTTGCATAGCGCGCTTCAGCTGTCGGAGCGAGATCGAAGGTATCGACGAACTCCGCCAGCGCCACGTCCCAGGAAGCGCCCGTCTGAATTCTTGCAACGGCTTCCGCAAGCGAATTTGGCCGCATCAGTCTTGACCTTCCATCCGTCGTGACCGGCTAAACAAACTCCGCACCGAGCCCGCGCATCATCGGGATGAAATCCG
>NZ_JAURXB010000057.1 GCF_030654605.1 Bradyrhizobium sp. | reverse complement strand
GTCGTTCGCGATGCGAACAGCGAGGACAAGGTCTGGTGGGACAACAACAAACCTATGTCGCCCGAGCAGTTCGAGACGCTGTTCGCCGACTTCAAAGCTTTCCTCAAAGGCAAGAATGTCTATGTACAGGACCTCGAAGGCGGCGCTGACCCCACGAACGTCCTCCCGGTCCGGGTCATCACCGAATATGCCTGGCACTCGCTGTTCATCCGCAACCTCCTAATCCGTCCCGACCGCGCGAAGCTCGCGACCTTCGTGCCGAAGATGACGATCATCGACGTGCCGTCCTTCCGCGCCGATCCGGCACGCCACGGCACGCGGTCCGAAACCGTCATCGCAGTCGATCTCACCCGCATGATTGTCCTCATCGGCGGTTCGGCCTATGCGGGGGAGATGAAGAAGTCGGTGTTCACCGTTCTCAACTACCTCTTGCCCGAGCGGAGCGTCATGCCGATGCACTGCTCGGCCAATGTCGGGCCCAACGGCGACAGCGCCATCTTCTTCGGCCTCTCCGGAACGGGAAAAACCACACTGTCGGCCGATCCGAAGCGCACGCTGATCGGCGATGACGAGCACGGCTGGGGCAATGACGGCGTCTTCAATTTCGAAGGCGGCTGCTATGCCAAATGCATCAAGCTGTCGAAGGAAGCCGAGCCGGAGATCCATGCCGCCAGCAAGCGCTTCGGCGCGGTGCTGGAGAATGTGGTGCTCGACGAGGACACGCGGGTGCCGGATTTCGACGATGGCTCGAAGACCGAAAACACCCGCTCGGCCTATCCGCTCGACTTCATTCCCAACGCCTCCCGCACCGGTCGCGCCGGCCACCCGAAGAACGTGGTGATGCTGGCGGCGGATGCGTTTGGCGTATTGCCGCCGATCGCCAAGCTGACGCCGGCACAGGCGATGTACCACTTCCTGTCCGGCTACACCGCCAAGGTGGCCGGCACCGAGCGCGGCCTCGGCAATGAGCCGCAGCCGGAATTCTCCACCTGCTTCGGTTCGCCGTTCCTCCCCTTAGACCCCTCCGTTTACGGCAACATGCTGCGCGAGCTGATTGCGAAGCACAATGTCGATTGCTGGCTGGTCAATACCGGCTGGACCGGCGGCAAATACGGCACCGGCTCCAGGATGCCGATCAAGGTGACCCGGGCGCTGTTGACCGCGGCACTCGACGGCAGCTTGCGCAATGTCGAATTCCGCACCGACAAGTACTTCGGCTTCGCGGTACCGACCGCGCTGCCCGGCGTGCCGAGCGAGATCCTCGATCCCGTCAATACCTGGAAGGACAAGGCCGAGTTCAACAAGACCGCGTGCGCCCTGGTCGGCATGTTCCAGAAGAATTTTGCCAAGTTCGAAGCCCAGGTCGACGCCGACGTCCGCGCCGCCGCACCGGATCTCAAGCTCGCTGCGGAGTGAGGTTGGGACTGCCGATGTTTTTCGATTTCGTGAGTTCGAAGGGCGGCCGTGAGGCCGCCCTTTTTTCTTGACGCAGATACATCGTCGCGCGCAGTTCCAGCAGCGCGCGCCGCAAATGGGTCTTGACCGTATTGGCGGGGATGCCGAAGCGGGCCGAAAGTTCGAGGCGGCTCCGATCCCCGAGATAGGCCAGCATGATCAGCCGGCGCTTGTCTTCCGGAAGCCTGGCAAAGGCCGCCAGCACCTGCGGACGCAGTCGGGCGAGGTCCAGCTCATCGATCGGATCGGGATCGTCAGACGCCAAAGTCAGGATTTCGTTCTCGTTACCGACCACCTCGAACCGCCGCTTGCGAAATGCATCGATGGCGCCGTGCCGGACAATTGTCGCCATCCACGCCATCGGCGATGCGATCGCGGGGTTGTAGCTTGCGGCATTGCGCCAGACCTTGAGATAGCACTCCTGCAGCACGTCTTCGGCAAGGCCGCGATCCCCGAGGATCCGCAATGCGACGCCAAAGAGCTTGCGATTGGTCAGGCCGTAGAGTCTGGCGAAGGCGGATTTGTTTTCGGCAGCGACATCCAACAGCAATTCCAGCAGGACCATCTTCGGGTCTTTTGCATCGGCGATGCCGGCAATGCCGGCAATTCCTGGCGATGTCGCGTTCACATTGTTTCCCCGGTCGGTTGTCATTGAGGCTGGCAGCCGCCGGAAAGACGAGGCGGGCGTTGGCTGATACCTGTCCCCGCCACTACGGCGTCCCGGCGGAAAAAGTTTCGGTAGCCGACATCTTCACCGCGGATTTTTTCGACCGTCGGGTGGGTTTTTTGAAACCGCCGCCCGTTGAACCGTAGCTTCCTCAGCCTTATAGTCCGCGATGGAACAGCTGCTTTTGCGTGTATTCCTGGCCAACCACTTCAGAATGCGACAGATTCCCGAGGACGACCTGGGTCAGGTGCTCAACTCTGTCGCCCAGGGCGACCGGGTTGCGTTCCGCCGGCTGTACGCCGCGGCCGGTCCCGTGCTGTTCGGGATATGCATTCGGATTCTGCGAGATCGTGACGCCGCAGAAGACGCCTTTCAGGAGGCGATGCTGCGGGTCTGGCAAAAATCCTATCTGTACGATCCCGCCAGGGGCAGCGCGATCGGCTGGATGACGGTGGTCACGCGTAACGTCGTGCTGGACCGCTTGCCCGAACGCCGGATCCGGTTCGTGTCGCTGGCCGATGAGAATGTCGCCGCCCTGGTCGAGAAGCTTTGCGGTCCCGGATCTGGCGAGCCGGGCCTCGCGCCGGACCTGCTGAAGTGCCTTGGGCTGCTCGAACAGAACTACCGGAAATGTGTTATTTTGGCCTACCACTACGGCCTCAGCTACGAGGAACTGGCCGAACAATCAGCCGTTCCGCTGGGAACGATCAAGACCTGGATTCACCGTGCCGTCGAGAAGTTGCAGCTATGTCTGAACCAGTGAAGCCGGCAGCCCATGGCGCGGCGGAGTATGTGCTCGGCCTGCTCGACAAGGCGGAGCGCCGCGAACTCGCGTCGCAACTGAAGTCGGACCAGGCGCTGCAGAGCCAGGTCGAGTATTGGGAAAACGCTTTTTCGAGCCTGCAGGCGGAAGAGGCCGAGCCGTTGCCGGCCGGGTTGTTCGAAAAGATTCTCGACAGGATCGACGGCGAAGGCCTGCATCTGCCGGGCACGCTGACCAAACGCGCGGCAAGCGCGAACTGGTTCGATATCGGCCCCGGCATCAGGGGGCGGCTGCTGCATGTCGACCGGGCCCGGAACCGGCAATATCTGTTGTTCAGGATGCAGCCGGGCGCGTCCTATCATCCGCACTCGCACAATACAGACGAACAGTCCCTCGTGCTCGAAGGCGATCTTTCCTTCGGTGATTGCAAGCTGCTCGCCGGCGACTTCCATGTCGCGACACCATCCTCCTCGCATCCGCCGGGACGAACGGTGAATGGCTGCCTCGTGCACGTCGTGATGAGTCTCGACCAGCATTAAGGCGGTTTCACTCCCCTCCCCCCGCGCGCCCTTGCGCGTGGCGGGGAGGGGTCGGGGGTGGGGGGTAGCACGGCAGACTCGCTGCGAGTTGTACGCGCGGAGAGACCCCCACCCTCGACCCCTCCCCACCGCTTCGCGGGAGGAGGGGAGAAGTTACCGCGGTATTTCAGGTGTTGTCGGGAAACACCGCATTGCTGGGCGTCGGACGGTCGGTGATCTGCAGGCCGAACAGGCTGCCGATCAGTTCGACCGCGACCCGCGCGGTGCGGCCACACTCGTCGAGGAACGGATTGAGTTCGACGATATCGACC
>NZ_JAURXB010000050.1 GCF_030654605.1 Bradyrhizobium sp. | reverse complement strand
GCTTCGGTGCGGCCCTCGTTGCCGAGGCTGTCCTGATGGGTGATCGCGCCTTCGCGGACATAGGTGATGATCTCCATGTTGGCATGGGGATGCGCGGGAAAGCCGCTGTTCGGCGCGATCTCGTCGTCGTTCCACACCCGCAGTGAGCCATGGCCCATATTGTTGGGGTCATAGTGACTGCCGAACGAGAAATGATGCTTTGCCTTCAGCCAGCCATGGTCGGCGCCGCCGAGTTGTTCAAAAGGCCTGAGTTCGATCATGGGATATTCCCTTTGGTTTGAACTTTGGAAATCGCCGGCGACAAATCCGTCGTTCGGTTTCCGTTGACGCAATGGATATGCTTTCGCCGTTATGATAAAAATAGAAACTATCGAAACATATTGTTTCGAAAATAGCTCCAATAGGATGGGCGCCGATGGCAAAACTGCCGGACTTCGAAGGCCTCGCGATTTTCGCAAAAGTCGTGGAATTACGGTCGTTTGCGGCGGCTGCGACTGAGCTTTCGCTGTCCAAGGCGACGGTATCCAAGGCCGTCACCCGGCTGGAGGGGCGGCTAGGCGCCCGGCTGTTCAACCGCACCTCGCGGCGGCTCGCTCTGACCGATGCGGGGCAAAAACTGGCCGAGCGCGCCGCACGGCTGTTGGCGGACGGCGAGGCGGCAGAAAGCGAGGCGCTGGCGCAATCGGCCACGCCGCGCGGGCTGGTGCGCCTCGCGGTGCCCATGACCTTCGGGGTGCGAACCGTGGCGCCGTTGTTGCCGGAATTCCTCGAGCAATATCCCGAGGTCTCGATCGACCTGCATCTCGGCGACGCCACCGTCGATCTGATCGGCGAAGGTTTTGATGCCGGCCTGCGCATCGCGCGGCTGCCGGATTCCTCGCTGATCGCGCGCCGGCTTTGCGCGATGCCGCGCTACACCGTGGCGGCGCCGTCCTATCTCGCGCGCTGGGGACGGCCGACCCATCCGATGCATCTCGCCCAGCACAAATGTTTTGGCTACGCCTATCTCTCGACGCCCGGTGTGTGGCACTACACCAATGCATCCGGCGAACAGGCCAGCGTGCGCCCGGCGGGCCAGTTGCGCGTCAACAACGGCGAAGCGGTGATGCCGGCGCTGCTCGCGGGTCTCGGGATCGCCGACCTGCCGGACTTCATCGTCGGCGACGCCGTCGCGTCCGGCGAGGTCGAGGTGATCCTGAAAGACTGGAAGCAGCCCGAAGGCGCGGTGCATCTGGTAACACCTCCCGGCGGCCCGCGCCCCGCCCGCGTCGAAGTGCTGGCGGATTTTTTAGCCAAGCGCCTGGCCATGGGAAAGAAGCGGGCAGCGTAATTTTCGTAAGGCGAGCAAAGGCGCGAAGAGTGCGCCTCTTTGCCCACTCAACGGTTTCGGGTTACGCTGCCCCCAACAACCAAAACAAATCACCGGGGAGAACCCACCATGAACCGCCGCGAACTGTTGAAAGCCGCCGCCGTGCTGCCGCTGGCGCAGACCGCGCTGTCGAATGCCGCCTTCGCGCAAGCTGCGTGGCCGGCGCGCAACATCACCATGATCGTGCCGTTTCCCGCCGGCGGCCAGGCCGATCTCGCCGCCCGGCCGGTGGCGCTGGCGCTGGAGAAAATTCTCGGCAAACCCGTCATCGTCGACAACCGCGCCGGCGGTGGCGGCGGCTCGGTCGGCAACGCGGCGGCGGCGCGCGCCGAGCCCGACGGCTACACCTTGCTGATGACGCTGTCGTCGCTGGCGGTGTTGCCGGAGGCCGACCGGCTGTTCAACAGGCCGGTGGCCTACGAAATCTCGCAATTCGCGCCGGTCGCGCGCGTGCTCGCCGATCCCACGCTGCTCGCGGTGCCGGCGTCGGCGCCGTGGAAGACGCTGCAGGATTTCGTCGACGACGCCAAAAAGCGCCCCGGCCAGATTCCCTACGGCTCATCGGGTCCCTACGGCACGCTGCATGTGGCGATGGAAATGTTCGCGGCCTCCGCCGGCATCAAGCTGTTGCATGTGCCGTTCCGCGGTGCCGGTCCCGCGCTGACGGCGCTGCTCGGCGGCACGGTGCAGGCAATGGCGTCGGCGCCGGGCACCCTGAAGCAGCATGTCGACGACGGCAAGATGCGGGTGCTGGCGAACTGGGGCGCGAGCCGGGTCGCGAGCTTTCCCGATCTGCCGACCTTCCGGGAACTCGGCTACAAGGACGTCGAGTTCTACATCTGGGCCGGGCTGTTCGCGCCCAGCGCGCTGCCGGCGCCGGTCCTGACACGGCTGCGCGAGGCGATGGCGCAGGCGGTCAAAAGTCCGGAAGTGACGAAGACCTTCGAAAACGCCGGCAGCCCGGTCGCCTATCTGGACGCGCCGGAATTTTCAAAGTTTGTCGCCGAAGATTCCGCGCGGCTGATCGCGGCGGTGAAGAAGATCGGCAAGGTGGAGTAGGGGGCGGCTCGTCATTACGAGCGAAGCGAAGCAATCCATAGCGCAGCAAAAAGGGAACAATGGATTGCTTGTGCGCCAGGCGAAGCTGGCGTGATCCTACCGGTGAAAGTCCGGTCCGGGTAGGCCGTAGCGGGCGCCCGGTAACGAGTGTTGCGTGGTCGCCGGCGACGACGGCTGCGAAGCGTACACAGTGATCGTGTG
>NZ_JAURXB010000045.1 GCF_030654605.1 Bradyrhizobium sp. | reverse complement strand
GGCGCAGCGGCCCAACGTCGTGGCAAAACTGTCCGGCCTCGGCACCTTCCTGCATCGCAACGACCCGGCGCATATCGGCTTCGTGGTCGGCGAAACCGTCAGGCTGTTCGGCGCCGGCCGCTGCCTGTTCGGCTCGAATTTTCCGATCGAGAAACTCTGGACCCGCTACGACGCGCTGGTCGATGCCTATCGCGCGGCGACCCAGACGCTTTCCGCCGCGGACCGGCAGGCGATCTTTCACGACACCGCCGCCGGCATCTACCGGCTGGCCTGATCAACACGATCCAAACGAGAGGAAACAACAACATGGCGCTCGAGATCAAGATCCTGGACTACGGCGACATCGAGCTGGAATCCAGCTTCCTCGTGCTGGGACGCGATTGCGGGCGCACCAGGCGGGTATACACTTACGGCTTCCTGATCCTCGGCGGTCCGTGGCCGATGGTGGTCGATACCGGCTATCGCCACAATCAGATCATGGAGAGCCTCGGAATGCGCGGACTGCAGCACCACGAGAACATGATCGAGAACCAGCTCGCCAGGCATGGGGTGAGGATGGGCGATGTGCGTTACGTCATGCACACCCATCTCCACATCGACCACGCCGGCAAGGACGATCTGTTTCCGATGAACACGACGGTTCTGTTGAACCGGCGCGAACTGGAATATTCGGTTTCGGGCCTGATGCATCCGCAATATCCGTTGCCCGACATCAAGCACCTGATCGACCGGCTCCATACCCGCCACGCGTTGCGGCTGGAGGATCTCGAACTGTCGGGGCCGATCGAGGTCTGCCCCGGCGTCACCATCGATGCGGCGGGGGCCCACACCGAAGGTTCGATGAACGTCCATGTCGAGACGGCCGAGGGCCGCGCCACCATATGCGGCGACGTGATCTATGATTTCAACGACCAGATCGTGAATCCCTTCCACGAACTGCATCACAACGAGCCCCGCACCACCGGAAATCACGGCAACACCAAGCGCGAGGAGAAGGCTGCGATCAAGCGGCTGCTGTCGGGTTCGCGCTTCCTGCTGCCGGTGCATGACAAGCCCGCCAAGATCGAGCACGGCCAGGTGGTGGCGCGGCTCGACATGGCGGTGCCGGGACCGATCGTGCAATCGCTGCCGTCACGCAACTGGTTCGCGGCGTGAACGGGACTTTCGGAGACCAGCGATGACCACGCATATCGCGCTGCGGCCGTCCTTCGCCGAACTGATCGATCTGTGGGCGCCGGTGCGGCAGGTCGGCACCGGCTTCCAGTTCACGGAAGGTCCGATCTGGCATCCGAAGGCGCATGATCTCCTGTTCTCGGACATGCCGGGCGATGTGCGCCGCCGTTTCGACGGGCAGGGCATCCGTGAGGCGATGCGCCCCGCCAACAAGTGCAACGGCATGACCTATGATGCCGAGCTGAACCTGATCGTCTGCGAGCACGCCACTTCCACGCTGGTGCGCGAACGCCCCGACGGCCGGCGCGAAATCGTGGCGTCGCATTTTGACGGGCTGGAGCTGAACTCGCCGAACGACGTTTGCGTCAAATCCGACGGCGCGATCTATTTCTCCGACCCGTGGTACGGCCGGATGCCGATTTACGGCGTCGAGCGCCCGCGCCAGCTTGGCTTCCAGGGCGTCTATCGCGTGCCATCAGGCGGCGGCGCGCCGCAATTGCTGGTCGACCGCTTTTTGTTCGATCAGCCGAACGGGCTGTGTTTTTCGCCGGATGAGACGCGGCTCTACGTCAACGACACGGTCAAGCACCTGATCCGCGTGTTCGACGTCAATTCTGGCGGCGGCCTCGACAACGGCTGGGTGTTCGCCTCCAATATCGTCTCGGCCACCGAGCCCGGCGTGCCGGACGGCATGAAATGCGACGCGCTCGGCAATGTCTGGCTGTCGGCGCCCGGCGGAATCTGGGTCTATGCGCCGGACGGTCGATTGATCGGCAAGCTGCGGATTCCCGAACTGGTCAGCAATCTGACCTGGGGCGGACCGGATTGGCGCACGCTCTACATCACGGCGACCCATTCGGTCTATGCCGTGCCGGTTAAAGTCGGGCCGCGCAACGAGCCCTATATGCGCGCCGGCCAAAACGCGCCGGCCGCGGCGCAGCCGGCGCCAACCGGGGGGGCGACGGTCAGCCGCTCTGGTGTCACGCTCGCCGCTCCGGGATACGCAGTCGATCCCATGCGCTGCGCGCTGACCATCCAGGACATGCAGAACGACGTGGTGATGGACGGCGGCGCCTTCGCATCGTCCGGCTCGCCGGCGCATTGCCGCGAGCAGAACGCCATAGCCAATACGAAGCGGCTCGCGGAAGCTGCGCGTGCCCGTGGCGTCATGGTGGTTCACGTCTGGTTCGTGGTCGAGCCGGGTGCACCCGGCGTGACGGCGAACGCGCCGCTGTTCGAGGGCTTGATCGATGCCAAGGCCATGGTGCGCGGCACCTGGGGCGCTGCGCCGGTACCGGGGCTGGAGCCGCAGGCCGGCGACCAGGTGGTGGAGAAGATGCGGATGAGTGCCTGGGAAGGCACGCGGCTGGAGGCCACGCTGAAGGCGGCCGGGCGCGATTTCGTCATCGTCACGGGCGCCTGGACCAACATGTCGATCGAACATACCGCCCGCACCGGCGCCGACAAGGGTTTCTACATGATCGTGCCGGAGGATTGCTGCTCGACGATGAACGCCGAATGGCACATCGCCGCGGTGAACTACGCGATTCAGAACGTGGCAATGGTGACCCGCGCCGACGATCTGATCGCTGCATTGTCCTGATCGAGCCTGGGAAGCCTCGTTCGAGTTGCCGGGAATCACACCGCGAGCAGGCTGCTGCCCTGAATCGACAGCAATGTGAGATTCCCGGTGCGTAGGCGCCGGTGTCGATGTTGGCGCGATTTGCCAGCAGCTCCGCCGAACGAACCGGCGTGTGGCCGTGATAGAGGATGACTACCAGCGCTCGTGAATGCCGGCCCGGGTCGCTGACCAAGGCGCGAGCGCGTTCATGGGAGCCTCGCTTCCCGACCTTCGACCACATTCAGCGCGAGGGCGATTTCGCCCGCGCCTGTTGACCGGGATTTGCCGCCCGGAACCGGTTTCCCGGGGCCGGGATATCAAAACCATCTTCCGGGAGACATAAACAAAACAAAGCATCCGTTCTCGGCCGAACATTGAAAGTTCCGACCATTGTTTTGACGGCAGGTCTTGCGACATAAATTGTCACGGGAACGATGCCGGAAATGCGATGTTGACCGAAAAATTCGACGCCTATGGCGATGTGTTGCCGGATGTCGCGGGCGGTCAGCCCGAGACGGCGACGGCTGCGTCGGCCGTGCTGGGTCGCATCGGCCAATATGCGTTCTGGCTGCTTGTCGTTATTATCGTATCCGTCCGGATCATCTACTATCCGGCGGCGCCTGCTTTTCAAGTCGGCACGGCAACCGACGTGAAGCATACGGGCACGCGCTAACGGCGCGATCGAGCCTTGGTCCGGATTAAGTCCAACGATCCGCGTGAGAGACAAAACGTCATTCTTCCGCGCTTTTCGCAATTGATATTGTCTATCGAGGCTGGCTTGGCGCATAATTCCTTCTCCTTGAAGGATGTCGCGTGCCAGATCGGATCGATTCTCCGGACGAAGTCAGGCTCTCCGCCGGAACGTTCCGAAAAGCCGTCCCCCTGCTGTGGGGCATAGCGCTTTGCGCCCTGGTCACGCTTGCCGCGGTAGCGATTCAGGCCGCCGAAGAGCGCCTCGTCGGGCATCCCTACATCGAAGCCATCGTGATCGCCATTCTGCTCGGTACCGCCATTCGCACGCTGTGGGAGCCGGGTCCCCGATGGCGCGCGGGCATCGCCTTCAGCGCCAAGCAATTGCTGGAGATTGCCGTTGCACTGCTCGGTGCGTCCCTGACCTTTGCCGCGATCGGCGCCTCCGGCTTTGCCCTGGTGGGTTCGGTAGCGGCGCTGGTGGTTTTGTCGCTGGCGGTCTCCTACGGCACCAGCCGGGCGCTCGGCCTGCCGGTTCGCATGTCCATCCTGATCTCCTGCGGCAATTCGATCTGCGGCAATTCGGCGATTGCCGCGGTGGCGCCGGTGATCGGCGCCAGCAAGGACGATGTCGCTTCGTCGATTTCGTTCACCGCGGTGCTCGGCGTCCTCGTGGTGCTGGGCCTGCCGCTGCTGATCCCGCTGCTGCAGTTGACGGAAACGCAGTACGGCATTCTCGCCGGAATGACCGTCTATGCCGTTCCGCAGGTGCTGGCCGCGACGGTGCCGGCAGGCGTCGTGAGCACGCAAATCGGCACGCTGGTCAAATTGATCAGGGTGATGATGCTGGGTCCGCTCGTCGCATGCATTGCGGTGTTTGGGCGAAGCCTGCGGGGCGATCGTTCGCCTGACGCGTCGTGGCAGGAAAAGTTCTTTCAGACCGTGCCGTGGTTCATCGTGGCGTTCTTCGTGCTGGCGACATTCCGCTCGCTGTCGCTGTTGCCGGAAGCGGCGATCTTGCCGATCCGCAAGACGGCCGGCATTCTGACCATCATGTCGATGGCAGCGCTTGGCCTTGGCGTCGACCTGCGCGTCATCGGACGGGTCGGCGGCAGGGTCACCGCGGCGGTGACGCTGTCCTTGCTGTTTCTGATTGTCGTTAGCTTGGGCCTGGTTCGCTACATTGCATAGACCGAGGCCGCCCGCGCCCGGAAATCAGACGAGCACCGGACTGCGAACGCGGCCGGCGCTGCCGAACACCCGCAGATAGCGCTCGATTTCCGGCGCGTTGCCTGTCGCCTTTTCCGGATTGTCCGAGAGTTTCACGGCGGGTCTGCCGTCGACCGAGGTCACCTTGCAGACGATAGAGATCGGATCGAGGTTGGCCGAACCGTCTGGGGCGCAGCCGGTGAAATCGTTGGTCAGGTTGGTGCCCCAGCCAAAACTGATGCGGACCCGGCCGGCGAAATGACGGTGGGTTTCCTCGATCGATCCGACATCCATGGCGTCGGAGAACACCAGCAACTTCTCCCTGGGGTCGCGGCCCTTCTCCTTCCACCATTTGATGATTTCCTCGCCGGCGGCGATCGGCGGCGCGCTGTCCGGACGAAAGCCGGTCCAGTCCGCCACCCATTCGGGCGCGTCGCGCAGGAACGATTTGGTGCCGAAGGCGTCGGGCAGGGCGATCAACAAATTGCCGCCATAGGTATGGCGCCACTGATCGAGAATTCGGTACGGCGCCCAGCGCAACTCGTCATCGTTGTCAGCCAGGGCCGCCGCGACCATCGGCAATTCATGGGCGTTGGTGCCGATCGCCTCGAGGTCGTTGTCCATCGCCAGCAGGACGTTCGAGGTGCCGGTGAAGGACGATCCGAGGCCTTCCTTGACCGCCTCGACGCACCAGCGCTGCCACAGGAAGCCATGGCGCCGCCGTGTCCCGAAATCAGACAGCCGCAGGCCGTCCAGCTTTTGCAAGCGCTCGACCTTGGTCCACAGCTTGGCCTTGGCGCGGGCATAGAGCACGTCGAGGGCGAAACGGCCCTGGCCTTTCATCGCCTGACGCGATCGCAACTCGTTGAGGATGGCGAGCGCCGGAATCTCCCACATCGTGGTGTGGGTCCAGGGCCCGTGAAAATGCAGCTCGTACTGGCCGTCGACCTTGCGCAGTTCGTATTCGGGCAGCCGGAACGCCGCCAGCCAATTGATGAAATCCGGCGAGAACATCTGGGTCTTGCCGTAGAACGTATTACCGGCGAGCCAGATCAGCTCCTTCTTGGCGAACCTGATGGAGCGGGCATGGTCGAGCTGGGCACGCAATTCCTGCTCGTCGATGATTTCGCCAAGCCTGACGTGGCGGCTGCGGTTGATCACCGAGAAGGTGACCTGCTGGTCCGGGTAGAATTCCCGGATCATCTGCAGCATCAGAAGCTTGTAGAAATCGGTATCGAGCAGGCTGCGCACGATCGGGTCGAGCCGCCAGCCGTGATTGTAGGTTCGGGACGCTATGTCGGTAACTGCCATAGGGAACCCTAGCCCGCCGGAGGCCCCGCAACCAGTGCCGTTTCGGCCCGGCATGGCAGCTCAGCGCGAAATCCGGTGCCGGGCCTGGCTGACGGCCGCCCGCACCCCGGTCCAAACAGGCTTTTCCGGCGCAAATTGCTGCCGGAGGAAGGTCACCAGCTCGGCGAGCTGGTCGTCGCTCATGCTGTCCTTGAAGCCGGGCATGTAGCCGAGATCGCTGGTCGCGGGGGCTGCGATGCCGTGCAGGATCACCTGGATCAGGTTATCCGGGACGGCGCTGTGCAGATTGCTGTTCAGCGCCAGCGACGGCCGGCTGCCGAACAGCGGCGCGCCGCCGACCGCGTGGCACACCGCGCAGGCGCCTTCGTAGAGACGGGCGCCGAGGGGCGATGCCAAGGCCACCCGGGAAAGCGTCGATTTTTCCAGCTGGGCGGCGAGCGCGGCCTGCGCCGATGGACCGGTCGCAGCCTCGCTGAAGGACGCCAGATAGACCGCCATGGCCCGGATGTCCCGGTCGGGCAGGGCGGCGAGCTCCTTCACCACGGGTGCCATCGGCCCCGCGGCTATGCCGTGCAGGCGGGATTCGCCGGTTCGCAGGTATGCGTAGAGCTCGTCTTCGCTCCACGGGATCGGCGCATGAGACAGCGAGGTCAGCGGCGGCGCCTCCCAGCCCTCCGCAAAACCGCCGGCGAGGTAGGCGCCGGCCTTTTCCGCCCCCAGCGCATTGCGCGGCGAATGGCAGGCGCCGCAATGGCCGAGGCCCTCGACCAGATAGGCGCCGCGATTCCACGTCGCGGATCTGGTCGCGTCGGGCTGGAAGGTGCCGGGCTGGTGGAACAGCGCATTCCATCCCGCCATCAACGGCCGCAGGTTGAAGGGAAACGCCAGCCTGGTCTCCGGCGTCTCGGCGCGCACCACCGGCTGCGCCATCAGATAGGCATAGAGCGCCTGCAGGTCGGCATCGCTGGTCTTGGCGAAGTGGGTATAGGGAAACGCCGGATAGAGATGCCTTCCGTCGCGGTGAATGCCCTCGCGCATCGCGCGCTCGAAGGCGGGATATGACCACGCGCCGATTCCGGTCTCGACATCGGGCGTGATGTTGGTGGCGTAGATAGTGCCGAACGGCGTTTCGATTGGCCGGCCTCCGGCGTTGACGGCGCCGTTCACCATGGTGTGGCAGACCGCGCAGTCGCCGAGCGCGGCGAGCTGCTGGCCGCGCGCGATCGTGGCGGCCGAATACGTCGACGGGTCCGGCCGTGCGATCGGCGCGATCGCCCGCCACGGCAGCACCGCCGTTGCGACGCCCACTACCGCAACACACAATGCTGCGGCCGTCGCCAGGGCGCCACGCCGTCCAGCGAATGGATTCTTCCATCGGTCGTTCGGAGCGGGCGGCTGCGGCGCGGGCAGCGGCATCGGAGCCGGCGCCACGTCTTGCCCGCCGCGCAGCCCCGCCAGGATGCGCTCCGGCGTGAACGGCAATTCGCGAAAGCGCACGCCGGTCGCGTCGAAGATGGCGTTGGCGATGGCGGCAGCGCTCGGCACGGAAGCGGATTCGCCGACGCCGAGCGGCGGCTGGTCCTGCCGCGGCAGCATCAGCACGTCGATTTTGGGCACGTCGGGGAATTTGATGATGGGGTAGGCGCCCCATTCGCGCGCCGTCACCGCATGGCGGTCGAACGAGACTTCTTCCATCAGCGCCCGGCTGGTCGACTGGATGACGTTGCCATGGATCTGGTGGCGCACGCCGTCCGGATTGATCATCAACCCGGAATCCTGCCCGGCCACCACGCGGGTGACGCTGACGTCGCCGGTTGACTTGTTGACGGCGACATCGGCGATCCAGGCCGACCATGCCGCGCCGTATCCCGGAAACTTGCTGTGGACATAGAGCGCATAGGCAAAGCCGCGCCCGCGCACGATGTCGCCTTCGGCTTCAGGCTCTTTCCAGACCGGGCGAGGGGTCCAGCCGGCGCGCTCGGCCACGGCGTTGACCAGATCGACCGCGCGCTTGTCCTTCAGGTAACGCAGCCGGTACTCGATCGGATCGACGCCGGCCTCGGTGGCGAGTTCGTCGATGTAGGATTCATGGGCAAAGGTATTGGGCAGCGCCGAGACGCCGCGAAACCATGATGCTCGCACGATCGGCGGCATGTCGTGCGTCACCACCCGCATCGCGTCGTAATCGTAGGGCGGGATCGCGGTGCGGTCGCCCATCTCGAACACGGCGGGGACCGGCGCGACCGCGCCGGTCAGCAGCAGCGCCAGCGTCGGCGCGCCGTTCGACGGATAGCGTGTCGTAAAATCGTACCCGGCGACGCCGCCGTCCGCGTTCAACCCGCCGTTGACGTCCATCAACTGCGCGGTGCCCTTCGGCTCCCAGGCGTGTTCCTGTTCGCGCGTCAGCTGCACCCGCACCGGGCGGCCGACCGCGCGCGACAGCAGCACCGCATCGGCCGTGACATCGTCGGCGCAGTTGCGGCCGTAGCAGCCGGCGGCCTCCAGCCGGATCACGTCGATCTCGCTGTCCGGCTTTTGCAGCAGCAGCGCCAAGTCCGTTCGCAGGATATGCGGATTCTGCGTGCCGGACCACACCCTGATGTGGCCGTCCTTGTAATCAGCGACCGCGCAGGACGGGCCGATCGAACCGTGCATCTGGTACGGCCAGACGTAGGTCCGTTGCATCGGTTTGTCGGCCGCTGCAATCGCGGCATCGACATCGCCCTTGTCGATCAGCACGCGGGGCGCCGAAGGATTGGCGCGCAGCGCCTTCTCGATGTCCTTCAGGTCAGGCAGCGTCGGGGTCGGCTTCCAGTCCACCTTCAGCTGCGCGGCGGCCTTGATCGCGTTCTCCTCGCGCTCGGCGACCACGCCGACGAAATCGCCGATCCGCACCACCGCCACCAGTCCCTTGATATCGCGGACCGAGCTTTCGTCGACCGCGATCAGGCTGGTGCCGACAAACGCGCCGACATCGACGCCGGCGTAAGGTGGCCGCACCACGCGGCCGTGCAGCATGAAGGGCACGCGCACGTCGTGGACATAGACCAGTTCGCCGGTCGCCTTCGCCGGCAGGTCGGTGCGCGGCACCGATTGCCCGACGATGCTGTAGGCCCCCACGGCTTTCACGGGGACGTCGTCGGCAAGTTCGAGGCGGATGGTCTCGCCGGATATCAGTTCGCCGTAAGAGACGCTGCGGTTATCTTTGCCGCGGATCAGGCCGTCCTCGATGACGAGATCCTCGACCGCAAGCTCCAGCCGCTCGGCGGCGCGCGCCACCAGGAAATGCCGTGCCTGCGCCGCGGCCTTGCGCAGTGGCACTGCCGTGATCTGGATGGTCTCGCTGGCGATGGTCGCGCCCTGATTGGGAACGAGCGCGGTATCGCCGAGTACCACGATCACGCGGGCAAAGGACACGTCGAGTTCTTCGGCGACGATTTGCCCGAGCGCGGTGCGGATGCCGGTGCCGAGATCGACATGGCCATTGAACGCCGTGACCGAACCGTCTGCCGTTATCTTTACAAACGTATCGAAGCCGCCGTTCGCGCCGGAGCCGGCCGGGCGAACCACGGACAAGGAGCCGGGCAACGTATTCATCGGAGCGTCCGGATCGGTCATCAGCTCGCCGCCTCGGCGACGTGGCCCGCCGCCCGCATCGCCGCGCGCATGATCTCGATATGCGCGCCGCAGCGGCACAGATGATAGCGCAGCGCTTCCATCACCTCGGCCTGGGAAGGATGAGGCGTGCGATTGAGCAGCGCCCTAGTGCTGATGATCATGCCGTTGAGGCAGTAGCCGCACTGCGCGGCCTGTTCGGCGATGAAGGCCTGCTGCACCGGATCGGGCCGATCGCGCGAGCCGAGACCTTCGAGCGTCACGATGTCGCGCCCGACGCATCCCTCGATCGGGATCACGCAGGATCGCGCCGCCACGCCGTCGATCAGCACGGCGCAGGCGCCGCACTCGCCCAGCCCGCAGCCGTATTTCGGTCCGTTCAGTTCGAGGTCGTTGCGCAGAACGTAAAGCAGCGCGGTATCGGGGTCGGCCTCGACGTCATGGCTTCTGCCGTTGACCGTCAGGCGGATCGTGCTCTGCGTCATGTCAGGGGTCCCGCTGCAACGGTTGCGCTGCAAAAAAACATCGCCTTGAAAACCGAGTCGAAGATACCGTTTGCATACAAACGTGCAAGCGCACCGTCGCGTGGCCGAATCCGTTGCCCGGTTTATGAACAATGCTGCGAGGCAAACTGCGGTTTTTGTCGGCAGCGGCGGTTTTCGCCAGCGCAGGCGCTTGACAGCTTTCGGCGGCGCGCGCAACATCGTTCGTATACGAACAAGATAGCGGTAACGGCAAGACACGACAGGTTCGCTGCCGCAACTCCGTTGACGATACGCCGCACCTGATCTCCGACAGTTTGACGCTGGTTTTGAGAGCTTGTTCATGCCGACTGAACCGACAAGCGCTGCCGACGACAAGATCCGCTGCGATGCTTGTCCCGTGATGTGCTACATTAAGCCCGGTGCGGCAGGCGCCTGCGATCGCTACGCCAATCACGATGGCTGTTTGGTGCGGGTCGATCCCCATATCGTGCTGGAACGGACGGTGTCGCATGGCGGACGGCTGGTGCCGTTCCAGGCCGGCGGTGACTGGGACGGCAAGCTGGTGCACGAACCCGATGTCTTCGTCACCGCGATCGGCGCCGGCACCACATACCCCGATTACAAGCCCGCGCCGTTCATCGTCTCCTCGGAAGTCGACGGCGTCGACATGGTCACGGTGGTGACCGAGGGCATCTTCAGTTATTGCGGCGTCAAGGTGAAGATCGACACCGATCGTTACCTCGGCCCGGAAACCGCGACGGTTCGCGCGCAGGGCGAGGCGATCGGCCACGTCACGACGAGCGAATATGGCTCGCAGATGCTGTCGCTCGGCGGCGTGCACCACCTCACCGGCGGCTCGAAGAAGGAAGGCCGCGTCACCTGCGACGCGCTGATGGACCTCAGCAACTGCAAGCCGGTCGAGCTCACCATCGACGGCGGCGCCACCGTGGTGGTGCAGGCCGGTTATCCGCCCATCGTCAACGGCGTGCCGGAAGAGCGCATGCGGGTCGGCTGCGGCTCGGCGACCATCGGCATGTTCGCGAAGCAATGGCACGGCAAGGTCGACGAAGTCGTCGTGGTCGACGACCACATCACCGGCGTGCTCTCGGAGCACCAGGCCGGCAAGGTGCTGGATATCCCCGACAGCGGCATCAAGATGAAGGGGCGGCGCTCGACGCCGGGCCGTTATTTCCAGGTCGCCGAGCCCGGCACCGGCTGGGGCGGCACCATGATTTCCGATCCGTTGTCGGTGCTGGGTCCGTTCGATGCCAGGAAGGCGCGCCCCGGCTTGACCATGCTGATGGTCTCCACCACAGGCGAACACGCGGCTTACTACGAACTCGACGCGGCGCTGCAGCCGGTCGAAAGGCCGATGCCGGTGGATTTGAGATTGTCGGTGGAGCGGATCCAGGAGAATTGCGAGCCGGCGCTGTGCACCGTGCTGTTCATGGCCGGGGCGGGCGGATCGTTGCGCGCCGGGGTCACCGACAATCCGGTACGGCTGACGCGATCGGTCAAGGACGCGCTGACCCGCGTCACCAGCGGCGGCGCGCCGGTCTATGTCTGGCCTGGCGGCGGCATCACCTTCATGGTGGACGTCACGATGTTGCCGGCCGGGGCCTTCGGTTACGTTCCGACCCCCGCATTGGTGGCGCCCATCGAGTTTACCCTGAAATTGTCGGATTATGCCGCGCTGGGCGGCCATATGGACCATGTGCGTCCGCTGGCGTCGTTGAAGGACAGCACGGAAACGCGCTCGATGCCTTCGCCGCAGTCCAATGGGGAACCGCGGTCATGACGCGCCTTCCGCAAATCAGGTTGCTGGCGGACGGCAAGCGGCTGCATCTGCAGGACGGTCCGATCGACCTCATCGTGGAGGCGGTCGGCAGCGAGGCCGACAGGCGTGCGGCCTACGACGCGGCAGTACAGCGCTTTAACGGCCTGCTCGACGAACTCTGCAGCGAGTTGCCGCTGCTGCGGCGGGCGGCCGATCCGGACCGGTGCCCGCTGCAAGGCGCGGTCGCGCGCCGCATGCATACAGCGGTGGCACCTTTTGCCGCTGCACACTTCATTACGCCGATGGCGGCGGTGGCAGGCTCCGTCGCCGAGGAGATTCTCGGTGCGATGACCGGCGCGGCGCGCCTCGATCGCGCCTATGTCAACAATGGCGGCGACATCGCGCTGCACCTGGCCGATGGCGAACGCTTTTCGGTCGGCCTGATGGACCGGCCGGACGCCTCGGGGACGATGCGAACCATTGTGATCGATGTTGATGATCCCTCGCGGGGAATTGCGACCTCCGGACGCCACGGGCGCAGTTTTTCGCTCGGCATTGCCGACGCCGTGACCGTCCTGGCGGCAACCGCGTCGCAGGCCGACGCCGCCGCCACCATCATTGCCAATGCCGTCGATCTGCCCGGACATCCCGCCATCATGCGTTGCCCGGCGCAGGATCTGCAGCCGGACAGCGACCTCGGCGCCCGGCTGGTCACCCGCGGCGTCGGCGAATTGTCGGAAGCCGAGATTGCGGCGGCGCTCGAAGCCGGTGCGGCGAGTGCGCGCAGGCTGCTCGCGATGGGGTTGATCGACAACGCCATATTGCGCTTGCATGGCGAGAGCCTGGTCGTGGCGCCGAAGGCGACCGAGCCGACCGCATTGCAGGCGCCGGCCGCTGCAAGCGCGATGGAAAGGTTGATGCATGCTTAGGCGAGTTCGAAAACAAGGCGGAGCACGATGAGCGCGATCATTCGCAAGATCGTCACGGTGGTCGAGGAGACTTACCTGGAAATGGGGCAGACGGTGTCGCCGCCGACCCGGCGCGCGGCGGCGATTGCCGTGATCGAAAATCCCTTTGCCGGCCGCTACGTCGAAGACCTCTCGCCCCTGATTGCGATCGGCGAGGAGCTCGGCGAGTTGCTTTCGAAAAAGGCCGTGGCCGCGCTCGGGATCGACGGCGCGACGGCGCAGAGCTATGGCAAGGCCGCCGCGGTCGGCGAGAACGGCGAACTGGAACACGCCGCCGCGATCCTGCATCCCAGGATGGGTGCGCCGGTGCGCAAGGTGCTGGGCAAGGGCGCGGCCCTGATCCCGTCCTCGAAGAAGCGCAGCGGGCCGGGCACGACACTGGACATCCCGCTCGGCCACAAGGACGCGGCGTTCGTGCGCAGCCATTTCGACGGCATGGAAGTCATGATCAACGACGCGCCGCGCGCCAACGAGATCATGGTCGCGGTCGCGGTCACCGACTCTGGCAGGCCGCTACCGCGCGTCGGCGGATTGACGGTAGCGGAAGTCAAAGGCGAAGACGGTCTACGGTAATCTTTTCTCACAGTGGAGGGTTAAGGGATGCGACGCAGATATTTGTTAGGCGCGGGATTGGCGGTCATGGTCGCGGGCATGGCGCATTCCGCCTTTGCCCAGAGCGGCGAAATCAAGATCGGCGAAATCAACAGCTACTCGCTGTTGCCGGCGTTCACCGAGCCCTACCGCAAGGGCTGGCAGCTGGCGCTCGAGGAAGTCAACGCCGCCGGCGGCATCAACGGCAAGAAGCTCGTGGTCGTCTCCAAGGATGACAGTGGCAAGCCCGCCGACGCCACCACCGCCGCCAACGAACTGGTGTCGAGCGAGAAGGTGGTGATGCTGACGGGCACGTTCCTGTCCAACATCGGTCTGGCCGTCTCCGATTTTGCCAACCAGAAGAAGGTGTTCTTCCTCGCGGCCGAGCCCCTGACCGATGCCATCACCTGGTCCAAGGGTAATCGCTACACCTTCCGCCTGCGGCCCTCCAACTACATGCAGGCGGCGATGCTGGCCGAAGCGGCGGCCAAATTGCCGGCCAAGCGCTGGGCGACGGTCGCGCCGAACTACGAATATGGCCAGTCCGCGGTCGCCGTGTTCAAGAAGCTGATGTCGGAGAAGCGGCCCGACATCCAGTGGGTCGACGAGCAGTGGCCGCCGTTCGGCAAACTGGATGCGGGGCCGGTGGTGCAGGCGATCGCCGCCGCCAATCCGGAAGCCATCCTCAACGTCACCTTCGGCGCCGACCTGGTGAAATTCGTGCGCGAAGGCAATACCCGCGGCCTGTTCAAGAATCGCTCGGTGGTGTCTTTCCTCACCGGCGAGCCGGAATATCTCGATCCGCTCAAGGAAGAAACGCCGGAAGGCTGGATCGTGACAGGCTATCCCTGGTACGACATCAAGACGCCGGAGCACGACAAGTTCATCAAGGCCTATCAGGCCAAGTTCAACGACTATCCGCGGCTCGGCTCGATCGTCGGCTATCAGACCATCAAGGCCGCGGCGGCGATTCTTGCCAAGGCCAACTCCGACGATCCGGAGAAGCTGATCGCGGCGGCTGAAGGGTTGTCGATGCCGTCGCCGTTCGGCGAGATCACCTTCCGCAAGATCGATCACCAGTCCACGCTCGGCGCCTACGTCGGCAAGACCGCGGTGAAGGACGGCAAGGGCATCATGGTGAACTCGGTCTATCGCAAGGGCTCGGATTATCTGCCGAGCGACGCCGAAGTTTCGAAGATGCGTCCGAAGGATTGAGGTAGCTTCTCCCTCTCCCCGTTCTTCACGGGGAGAGGGTTGGGGTGAGGGGCTCTCTCGACAGACTCGGACTCGTGGATAATCCCCCTCACCCGAATTGCTTCGCAATTCGACCTCTCCCCGCAAGCGGGGAGAGGTAAGGGGACGGACCTCATCCTGAGGAGCGGCGCCTCCGCCGCGTCTCGAAGGATGAAAGCCACCGAACTGAATCGACGCTAACCCGGATCGCCCAATGGCCTTTTACTTCGTCCAGTTCCTGACCGGCCTTGCCAGCGCGGCGTCGCTGTTCCTGGTGGCGTCGGGGCTGTCGATCATTTTCGGCGTGACGCGGATCGTCAATTTCGCCCATGGCGCCTTCTACATGCTCGGCGCCTATGTGGCGTTCACGCTGACCGAACGGTTTTCCGGCGCGCTTGGCTTCTGGGCCGGCATCGTGCTGGCGTCGCTGGTGGTGGCGGTGGTCGGCGTTCTCGTCGAGATGGTGCTACTGCGGCGGATCTATCACGCGCCCGAACTGTTCCAGCTGCTGGCGACCTTCGGGCTGACCCTGATGGTGCAGGACCTGGTGGTGATGATCTGGGGACCGAACGACCTGCTCGGCCGCCGCGCGCCCGGATTCAAGGGGGCGGTCGAGTTCTTCGGCCAGAACATTCCGACCTACGATCTGTTCCTCATCGCGCTCAGCCCGATCGTGCTGGGATTGCTGTGGCTCCTGTTCCAGCGCACCCGCTGGGGCGTGCTGGTGCGGGCCGCGACGCAGGACCGCGACATGGTGGCGGCGCTTGGCGTCAATCAGAAATGGCTGTTCACCAGCGTGTTCGCGCTCGGGGTCTTTCTCGCCGCCCTCGGCGGCGCGCTGCAGATCCCGCGCGACGCGGTGCATCATGCGCTCGACCTGCGCATCATCGTCGACGTGTTCGTGGTGGTGGTGATCGGTGGCCTCGGCAGCATCATCGGCGCCTTCGTCGCCGCCGTGCTGGTGTCGGAATTGAACGCCTTCGGGATCCTCATTTTCCCGAAGATTTCCATCATCCTGGTGTTTCTGGTGATGGCGGTGGTGCTGATCGTGCGGCCATGGGGCCTGTTCGGCAAGCAGGAAGCGGCGGCGCGCCGCACGCCGGGACTGACCGTCAATCCCTGGCGTCCCCTGACATCGGGCGAACGTCTCGCGGCGTGGGCGGGCCTTGCCGTGGCGGCGATGCTGCCGCTGGTCGGCGGCAACTACGCGCTGACGGTCGGCTCGGAAATCGCGATTTTCGTGATCTTTGCCGCCAGCCTGCATTTCCTGATGTCGGTCGGCGGCCTCGCGTCGTTCGGCCACGCCGCCTATTTCGGGCTCGGCGCCTATGGCATCGCCTTCCTCGCCAAGATGGCGGGCTTGCCGATGATCGTCTGCCTGCTGCTCGGTCCGCTGCTGGGATGTCTCGGTGCCGCGATCTTCGGATTCTTCGCGGTGCAGCTGTCCGGCGTCTATTTCGCGATGCTGACGCTGGCCTTTGCGCAGATCGTCTGGTCGGTCGCGTTCCAGTGGGTCGCGGTGACCGGCGGCGACAACGGCATTTTGGGCCTCTGGCCCGAGAAATGGGCGGCAGGGCCGGCCAGCTTCTACTGGCTGTCGATCGGCGTCGCAGCACTCGCGGTCGCTGCACTGCGCATCATCGTGTTCTCGCCGTTCGGCTATGCGCTGCGGGCGACGCGCGATTCACTGCTGCGCAGCGAGGCCATCGGCATCGACGCCAAGCGCATCCAGTGGACCGCCTTTGTCATCGCCGGCAGCGTCGCCGGTATTGCCGGCGCGCTGTTCGCCTACCTCAAAGGCAGCGTGTTTCCCGACAGTCTCGGCATCTCGCTGTCGGTCGATGCCCTGGTCATGGTGCTGCTCGGCGGCGTCGAGACGGTTTCGGGCGCCGTGATCGGTGCCATCGTCTACAAGATGCTCTCGATCTGGCTGGTCAGCCAGACCGACCTTTCAAAACTGGTGCTGGGCGGCGTCATCGTGCTGATCGTGGTGGCGTTCCCGAAGGGCATCGTCGGCATGTTCGAAACCCTCCGCAACCGCCGCCGGCCCGAACTGCCAAAGCCCGCGCTGCTGAAATCCCGGATCGAGGGCGCTGAATGAGCACCGCGCCCACATTGCTGTCGGTCGAAGGCCTCAGCAAATCCTATGGCGGCGTGCACGCCGTGCGCAACGTCTCGTTCGCGCTGCAGGCCGGCGAAATCCTGGCGCTGATCGGCCCCAATGGTGCCGGCAAGAGCACCTGTTTCGACATGCTCAACGGCCAGACCACCCCCGGCGCCGGCCGTATCAACCTGCTCGGCTTCGATACCACCGGCAAGAAGCCGCGCGAAGTCTGGCGGCTCGGCGTCGGCCGCACCTTCCAGATCACCGCGACGTTCCCGACCATGACGGTGCGCGAGAACGTGCAGGTCGCGCTGGTCTCGTATGGCCGGCAGTTGTTCAATGTCTGGGCCTCGACGCCGCAATTCGCGCGCGACGAAGCCGGCCGGCTGCTCGAACTGGTCGGCATGAGCGGCTATGCCGAGCGGCCCTGCGGCGAACTCGCCTATGGCGATCTGAAGCGGCTGGAGCTCGCCATCGCACTCGCCAATCAGCCAAAACTTCTGCTGATGGACGAGCCGACCGCCGGCATGGCGCCGCGCGAGCGCATCGAGCTGATGCGGCTCACCGCCGGGATCGCGCGGGAGAAATCGATCGGCGTGCTCTTTACTGAACACGACATGGATGTGGTGTTCGAACATGCCGACCGCATCCTGGTGCTCAACCGCGGCAGCCTGATCGCCGAGGGCTCGCCGGAAGAAGTCCGGCGCAATCCGCAGGTTCGTGCCATCTATCTCGGCGAGGGCCTGGTGTACGACGCGCGGCATCGCGAGGGGGCGCCGTCATGAAGCTCAGCGTTCAGGATCTCAACAGCCATTACGGGCCCGCGCACATCCTGTTCGACGTCGCGCTCGAGGTCGGCGAGGGCGAGGTGGTCGCGCTGCTGGGTCGCAACGGCGCCGGCAAGTCCACCACCTTTCGCTCGATTGTCGGGCTGGTGGCGCAGCGCAGCGGCCGTATCCTGTTCGAGGACAAGGACGTTTCGGATCAGCCGACCCATGCCATCGTCAGCCGCGGCCTCGGCTATGTACCGGAAGAGCGGCGCATCTTCACGGATCTGACGGTCGACGAAAATCTCGAGGTTGGCCGCCAGCCGGTGCGGCCGAACGCGCCGCACTGGACCCGGGAAAAACTGTTCACGCTGTTTCCGAACCTCGCCGAAATGCGCAACCGTCCCGGCGGCCGCATGAGCGGCGGCGAACAGCAGATGTTGACCATCGCGCGCACCCTGATGGGCAACCCGTCGCTGGTGCTGCTCGACGAGCCCTCCGAAGGCTTGTCGCCGAAGATCGTCGAGCAGATGGTGGCGGCGATCCTGACCATGAAGCAGGCGGGCGTCAGCATCGTCCTCTCCGAGCAGAACCTGCATTTTGCCAGACTGATCTGTGATCGCGCCTATATCATCGAGCGCGGCCGGATCTGCTATTCCGGCACCATGGCCGAACTCGACGCGCGTCCCGATATCAGGGACACCCATCTGGCGCTGTGATGAGGGGCTGATAACACGCATGACCAGGAGTGTTTCGCCGAAGCGCAGCCCAAAGCCCTCGCGGCCGTCTTACGTGCTGGAGGAGCAGGTCGGATTCATTCTGCGCCAGGTCTGGCAGCGCCACGCCACCATTTTTTCCAGGGAAATCGGCATCAATCTCACGCCGACGCAATGGGCGGCTTTGGCAAAACTCACCGAGACCGGGCCGTGCTCGCAGAATCAGCTCGGCCGGCTGACGGCGATGGATGTCGCCACCATCAAGGGCGTGATCGACCGCCTCACCGCGCGCGGGCTGACCGAAACCAGCCCCGATCCCGAGGACGGCCGCCGCCTGCTGGTCAGCCTCACACGCGCCGGCCAGCAGATGGCGGAGAAAGCCGCACCGAACGCACTGGCGATCACGCGTGAAACGCTGGCGCCGCTGGATGCGAAGGAGCGCGAGACGCTGCTCGGGCTATTGAGCAAGCTGCGATGATCGGTTCGCAGCCGTGGGCAAAGGCGCACATGCGCCGTGCCCACCATCTTTCCTCATCGCGGTCTCTCGTGGTGGGCACGGCGCGAAGAGCGCGCCTTTGCCCACCCTACGTTTCCTGCGCTTTCCGATCCTTGTCGTTCCTGTTGCCCGACCTCGCTGCGGCCTCCTGAATCCGCTCCAGCAGCCTCAACAGCTCCGCTGTGTCATCTTCGATCGGTCTCGAAGGTTTGGGGAAGGGGATCACGTCAGACATTGGCTCGTTCCTTACTCTGCACGCCCGCGCCGTATCTCCGTTCTCACCCGCGATTGCTGCGTTTCTGCGACATCAGTTCTTCGTTGGATCAGGAGTCCGCCACAATTTTCTCAAACTTCGTTGACGCGGTTTGACCGGTTGTGCCGATCCTGCGCGACGGCTCAGTCGCGTCCGGGCCATTTGGCCCGATAGCGGATTTCGCTGCCGTCGGTGTGCGGTTGCCACTGTCCGAGTTCGGCGGCATGTGGCGCCTTGCCGGATAGTCCGATGCGGAACACGCGATCGGGCTGGCCCTTGATCTTGACCTCCAGCTGGCGATGGGCGGTGCGAAAGGCGAGTTCGACGTCGCCGACGATCACGCTTCGATCGCCGTCGCGGCGGAACTGGTTGAACTTCGTTACGCCCGGCATCCGGTTCTGATCGGTCTGCAGTTCGATCGCGATGTCTTGCGCCGCGGGCAGCGCCGCGCCCGCGGGAAGGCGAACCTCGAACTGGAGAATGGGGGTGGCGGCATTCGGGTTGAGCCAGGGCGTCGCGGTCGAAACCGCGTACCAGAAATACGCACCGCCCGCCGCGGCGCAGGGCGTCAGCACGACGCCGAACGACTTCAGGCTGTTGGCGGCAAGCCCGCCGGCATCCTTGCGGCCGCGCCATCGCATGCCAAGCGAGGTGCCGATCACAAGGCCCACGATCGCGCCGGCCGGTGCGAACACCAGAAGAGTCAGTAGGCCAGACTGAATCGGATCGGCCGGATTTCCGAATCCGGTAAGGTCGAGCGCCAGCAGCGTGGCGAAAAAGCCCGCCACCGCGCCGATGACCCCGCCGATGATGTGAAGTGAATTCTTCATCTGTTGCCTATAACTGATGAGGATCGCGATAGCACGGTATTGTGATAAACTCCGAATTGAGACAGATTTTCGATGCAACCCGGTGATTCCCGAATGCCGGCAACATTGATGAGGGCAGGCCATGATTACACGTCGTTTCTTCTGTGGATGTCTGGCCGGAGCACTTCCGTTCGCCGCTAGCGCGGCTCAGGCGCAGTCGACCGAATGCGCGGTGTTCACGCCGGATCGCCAGAAGTCGACCGCGCCTGATGACGCGATTGCGCGGCTCAAGGCCGGCAACGAGCGGTTCACGGCCGGCAAGTCGATCAATTGCAATCTGATGGCGCAGGTGAAGGAAACCGCCAGCAGCCAGTCGCCCTTTGCCGCCATTGTCGGCTGCATCGATTCACGCGTGCCTCCCGAACTGGTGTTCGATCAGCGCATCGGCGATGTGTTCTGCGCGCGGGTGGCCGGCAATTTCGTCAACACGGATATCATCGGCAGCCTGGAATATTCGGTCAAGGTTGTGGGCGCCAAAGCGATCGTCGTGCTGGGCCATAATTCCTGCGGCGCGATCAAGGCCGCGGTGGACAACGTCAAGCTCGGCAATATCACGGCCATGCTGAAGAATTTCCAGCCGGCGCTGGCCACGCTGACCAAGGCGGACGGTCACCGCGACTCGCATAATTACCCGCTGGTGCAAAAGGCCGCCGAGGCGAACGCGCGGCTGACAGCGGAGAGCCTGCCCAGGCGCAGCCCGATCATCAAGACGCTGGTCGATGCCAGGCAGCTGAAGATCGTCGCCGCGATGCACGACGTCACGACGGGCAAGGTGAGCTGGCTGTCCTGATTACCGGATACCGAGGCGCGCCGTGACCGGCGGCTGTTTGCCAGCCGACGCGGGCGCGCCCGACGGCGCGCTTGCGACCGTCGCTTCAGTGCGATAGCGCGGCAGCTGATCTTCGAGCGAGTAGAAGACGCACAGCGCGAGGCTCGACCAGACCGCCAGGCTGAAATACAGCGACATCCAGGCGATCTCGTCCTTCCACTCGGCCAGGTCGTGGGTCACGACCCAGCGCGTGCTGACGTCACGCAGGCCCTCGATATGTGTCAGAAGCGAGCTACCGTCGCCATCGGCCCGCCACCGGTTCAGATACATCGGGACGTCGACCGTCATGAGAAACGCCAGGTAGGCCGCGATGCCGATGATCGAGATGGCGAGCACCACGGGGACCGCGCCATCGAACTCGGGCAGCAACCGGCAAAGGCCAATGCCGACGATGAAGAACGCCACCGCCCATATCGAATTTTCGATGGCGTTGCCCAGATAGTTCCTGGTCAGCACCGCATGCCATGAGAAGCATTCCGCGACGACGATCAGCGGCACGATCGCCCACGCGGCGTTCACGGTGGTGTCCGCACCGGTCATGGTGCCGAGCTGGTGCAGGATGATGGCCCACTGCGCCGCGAAGGCGATCTCGGCCACGGTCGCGACCGACCGGCCGACGAAGACGCTCGACAGCCAGGTGTCGAACAGGCAGATCCGCTGCACGTCCGCGCGCGGCAGGAACGACCTGAAGGCGCAGCCGAAAACATAGGCCGCGCAAAGCAGCAGCATCAGCTGGATGCCGAAGGTGTTGCCAAGAGGGCCGGTCGGCGCTTGGTGAAGTTGGCGGTACAGCACGTACCAGACCGCGATATTGACGCCGCTGACCAGGCTCAACAGGCCCCACCACCACGCCACAGGATTTGACCAGACCAAAGTACTTGACCGCGCCACTCGCCATTCCAAACTCATCAACCGCTCCGCATTTAAATAACTGGAATTGTCATGTGACTGTAATGAAACTGTCACAAATCTGTTTGTAATTATTCTGTCACAGAACGTTGTCAATCACGACACAAATTTATGTGCGGTCGTTGCTTGCGCAGCGGCGTGTCTTGTCAGCAACGCGCGCTATCGCGCACTGCGGACATTCCAGACACCGGCGGCGCCTTGTGGGGGAGTGCTACGAGATCGCAATGATCTCGAGTTCCTGAGCGGATGCAGCGACGACATCCCCGACGGCTTTGCCCATCAGTGATCGTGCCACTGGTGACGCGAAGGAAATAGAACCGGCCTTGGGGTCCGCTTCGTCCTCTCCGACGATCCGGTATTTCTGCACGCGCCCGTCGTCGCGCCTGAAGGTCACCGTGCTGCCAAAGGCGACCGCGTCGGTCGAGGTCGGATCGGGCATGACCTGTGCCGTGCGAACTCTCGCCGCGAAATAGCGCGCATCCCGCAACGGGGTTGCGGCTTGCCGCCGTCGTTCATTAACGTTTTCGATCTTCTGCGCGGCCTCATAGGCCTCGCGCGCCACGAGGAGCTGAGATTCGAGAGCCCTCAATCCCGCTTCCGTCACAAGATTCGGATGCGGCGAAATCGGGCGGTCGGGAAGCAAGGTCTCCGACGCCGTTTCGGCACTGTCTTCCTTGGTGAAGGCAACGCTCAAACCCAAAACTCCTCTTAAGCGGGCTATGCGAAATGCGGTCGGCGACAAGCGCGCGGACTCGCTGAGGGAACTGTGGCGCAACGTTCGGCAACTTCAACCTATCATACACCGCGGGGCCAGACCGGCGCCATGATCATTGAGCCGTGCTGCAGCCTTGCGCCGCCGCCAGTTCCTCGGCGTTGGGGTCGCCCGGTGCCGTCGCCCAGGCCAGTTCGACCAGCGTCACGATCCGCCGGCCGGCGCCGTCGAACTGGCAGACGATCAGGCCCTGCTCCTCGATGTAGCTCAGAAGACGTCGCGCACGGCGCAACGAATGCGAGCCATAGGCGCGGGCAATCGCGGCATCGCCCGGGCAGGGCCAGCCCTCCTTCGCGGCGCGGGCGATCATCATGAAGACGCCCTGCATATCCTCCGGCAGCAGCGAGGCGCGCACCGAGACATCCTGCCACCCGTCGTCTTCAGCCATATCGGAGCCGAGTCCGGCGCGGGCGCGCGTCAGCATGCGACGGAATTCGGCGAGATCAGGCACGGCCAGACCGAGGCCCTCGATCCGGCAGCGCACCACGAACTCCTGGTAGAGCACGCCAATGGCGCGGAATCCCGCGTCGGGCTCCGCCATCACCGCGCGCAGGATACGATCCACCCGCTCATGCCGCTCCGACAGTTGCTCGGCGCTGAGCGGCTGTTCCACCACTTCGGGACGGATCTCCAGCGCCGCCGACTTCGCCGCCATCAGCTGGCCGAGCAGGTCAGGCGACGACCGGCGCTGCGGCCGATTATTCTCCGGCGGCGGTGCTGCCATGACGATGGCGTGTGCGTCCAGTGTCGCTTCCGGCATCGGCATCAGGCGCGGAATCGCGTTGCGCGGCGTGGTATCGGTTGGACCGATGCGCAGCTCCAGGGGACGGCGGGAGAGGGCCGGTCCCAGCGCCATGAATTGCCCGCGCTGCAGATCCCGGAAGGCCTCTGCCTGTCGCCGCTCCATGCCGAGAAGGTCGGCGGCGCGCGCCATGTCGATATCCAGAAAGGTCCGGCCCATCAGGAAATTGGACGCCTCGGCCGCGACGTTCTTGGCGAGTTTCGCCAGCCGCTGGGTGGCGATGACCCCCGCCAGCCCGCGCTTGCGGCCACGGCACATCAGGTTGGTCATGGCGCCGAGCGAGAGCTTGCGCGCCTCGTCCGATACTTCGCCGGCGACGGCCGGCGCGAACAGCTGCGCCTCATCCACCACGACCAGCATCGGGTACCAGTGGTCGCGGGCGACCTCGAAAAGCCCACCGAGGAAGGCGGCGGCGCGGCGCATCTGGTTCTCGGCGTCGAGCCCCTCGAGGTTGAGCACCGTGGAGACGCGATGGATGCGCGCCCGCTCGCCGGCGACCTGCAGGCCCCGCTCGGTATGCTCCTCGGCATCGATCAGGAGGTGGCCGAATCGGTCGGCAAGCGCCACGAAGTCGCCTTCGGGGTCGATGACGGTCTGCTGCACCCAGGGGGCGCTTTGTTCCAGCAGCCGGCGCAGCAGATGGGATTTGCCGGAACCCGAATTGCCCTGCACCAGCAGGCGGGTCGCCAGCAGTTCCTCGAGGTCCAGGTTAGCCGGGGCGCCTGCGGTCGTGTGTCCCATCTCGATCGCAACGGTCATGTCTCGACTCAAAGGCTCCCTTGGGGAGGCGGGCTTAACAACCCGATTGCAGCCCGTCGAGCGCCGATGGCGGAGCCCTCCGCGTTCTCCACGGCCGGTCGAATGCGATCAGGCCAAATGGAGCACTTCACGCGCCGGAGCCGGCTTGCCGGGGTTGTAGACAAGGGGAAAGCGAATTTTCGCGTTCACGAAGCGCTAGGTTTTGGCGCTTATCAACGTGTGACCCAAACGTCCCGGGGGCGGAAGACATGATTACCCGCACAGCAATGCCTGATGACCTCTGCTCGAGCCTCGAATGCACCGAGTTCAGCCGTCGAGGATTCCTGAAATCCGCCGGTGTTGCGGCTGGCGCATTGGCGATATCGACGGGCGCGCATGATGCTGCCCTTGCACTGCCGGCCCGGAAGTCACAGGCGAATCCGGGCGGGCCGGTCCGCGTGTCCAGGGAGCGGCTAAACGCGCTGGCAACGAAGTTCTATTCGGTCTTCAACGAAAACAACCTTCTCGGCCCGATTTCCGTTGAGAAGCATTCCGCGCGTTTCGACGTCGAACTGAGGCGCATCACCACTTTCACGCGGGTGCCGGAAACGGGAGAGAGGGTCAAGGTCAGTGGGCTTCTCGCGGTCCCGGCCGGCAAGCACGGGTCGCTGCCCGTGATATCATGGCAGCACGGCACGATCCTCTCATTCGACCAGGTTCCTTCGAACCTCACTCGGCTCGAAGCCGAGAGCTACGAACTGCGCGACAATGTCGATTCGATCGAGACCCTCTTCAATATCCAGCGCTTCGCAGGCAACGGCTATGCCGTCATCGCCGCGGACTACCTGGGAAAGGGACCCTATCGGAATGGCCGCGGCGAAGCCTACGCGGTGAAAGATGCAACGGTCCAATGCTGCCTCGACATCCTGAATGCCGGATTGCTGGAACTCGGCAAACTGGGTCTGCGCAAATCCACCCTGTTCCTGAATGGCTGGTCGCAGGGAGCCCTGAATACGCAGTGGCTCAAACAGGAGTTGCAGCGCCGCCGCATCAAGGTCGCGGCAAGCGCGACCCAGAGCCCGTTCAACAATCTCCCCGAAAGCTTTCGCTACTGGGTGAACCCCAAATCCTGCATTCCGTCCACCGATACGGCCTATCCGATGCCGCCGGCCTGGATCACGCCGTGCCTCGTCGTTCTGCTCGGCAGCTATCGGCAATATTATGGATTGAACAGGCTGTTCGATACGGCGATCAAGCCGCAATACCGCGCTTTTGCCGAGAAGTACTGGTCCGACTATAGCCTCGATGGGGAGGTCGCAAAGACCGTTCCGGCCGCCTCCGACTTCCTGGCAGAAGGCTTCTTCGAACGCTTCACCGACGATACCAACAGCAAGCTCCTGCGCCGCCTCGGCGCGAACAGCGCGACCTATTGGGACTACGATTCTCCCGTCAGGTTCTATTACGGACTGGCCGATGAGGCCTTGTACCCGAGCCTGGTCAGGATGGCGCCCGCCTCGGGCGGACACTTTGCGGATGGCGTTGCGGTCAATGGCGCGAGCCACCGCGGCACGTTCCTGGCGAGCCTCTATGGCGACGGCACCGTCCTGAACGGTCAGACGACGGTATTCGATTGGTTCAATTCGCTGACGTGAGCGAATTCGGCGGCCGGAGCATTTGCTGCGCCGAGCGCCAGTCTTACGGCGTCGCCGGCATGGCGTCGAATTCCATGGATCGTCTCCTGCAGGGTTGAGCCACGAGCGCTTTCAGGCGGGGACCGCGGCGCGGCCTGCGCGGGTACGGGCGATGATGGTCTTCATGATCTGGGCCGTGCCGTCGCCGATCTGGAATCCGAGCACGTCGCGCAGGCGTTGCTCCATCGGCCCGCGGTCATAGCCGCCGTGGCCGAACATCAGCAGGCACTGATGGATGACATCGTAGGCGAGTTTGGGCGCCCACCACTTGCACATGGCCGCCTCGGCGCTGTGCGGCACATCTCTGTCTTTCATCCACAGTGCCTGCAGGCAAAGCAGGCGTGCCGCCACGACCTGTGTTTCGAGCTCGGCGAGCGGATGTGACACTCCCTGAAAGGCTGACAAGGGTTGCTTGAACGCTTGCCGCTGCGCGACATATGTCCAGGTTTCCTCCAGCGCGACGCGTGCGACGGCGAGGACCTGGAGTCCAATCAGGGCGCGCGAAAAATCAAAGCCCTGCATCACCTGCACGAAGCCCTTGTTCTCGTCGCCGAGGCGATGCGATACCGGCACGCGAACGTTTTCGAAGAAGATGGACCCGCGCCCGATGGCGCGCTGGCCATGACAATCGAAGCGGCTCCGCGTGATGCCCGGCAGATCCATCGGAATGAGCAGCGCCGTGACGCCATGCGCGCCGGATTCCGGCGTTCCGGTGCGGCCGAACACCACCGCGGCATCCGCCTGATCGGCAGCCGAAATCGATGTCTTTTCGCCATTGACGACGTATGCGTCGCCAATCCGTTCGACCTGGAGACGTAAATTGGCGGCGTCGGAACCGCCTCGCGGCTCGGTCAGCGCGATCGCCAACAGCGCCTCGCCGCCCGTCAGCCGGGCGAGCCAGGGGCGGACGACATCCGGCCGGCCGTGATGGGACAGGATCTGGCCGTTCAGCGAGGCCAGCAGGTTGATGTAGGAAATACTGAGGTCGGCGCGGGCGACTTCCTCATGGATGACTCCGGCTGCGAGACAGCCCAATCCGAGGCCGCCGAATTCCTCGGGCAACTCCGGCGCGATGAACCCCATCTCGCCCATCGCTTTCATCAACTGGCGATCGAGAACGCGTGTCCTGTCGCGCTCCTGGAAGCCGGGAGCGATGCGATCCGCGGCGAACCGCCGAACCTGATCGCCGAGCGCGATCATCTCTTCATCGAGATAGGGGTTCACCTGCTTGCCTCCCACGGAGATACGACCGCCGGGTCGCCTGAAGCCGATCTTGAATGCGGTTCGTTGCCATAAAAAATTACTTGGAGAATTTTCGGAAGTCGGGCTTGCGCTTCTCTTGCAGGGCCTTGACGCCCTCACGGGATTCCTCGGTGTCGTAATAGAGCTTGAGCGCATACATGCCCATGCCGGCGATGCCGGCCTGATGGGCGGTATCCATGTTGAAACTGCGCTTGGCGATCGCGATCGCAGTCGGGCTGCGCTCGCACAACTCTTCGCCCCACTTCTGAACCTCGGCGTCGAGCTGATCATGCGGGACGCAGGTATTGGCGAGGCCCATCGCGACCGCCTCCTGGCCGGTGTAGCGTCGACACATGTACCACATCTCGCGGGCCTTCTTTTCGCCGACGACGCGCGCCAGGAACGCGGTGCCGTAACCGGGATCGACCGAACCCATCTTGGGGCCGACCTGACCGAAAATGGCCTTCTCGGAGCAGATCGTCAGGTCGCAGATCGTGCACAGCACGTTGCCGCCGCCGATGGCGTAGCCCTGCACGCGCGCGATCACCGGTTTCGGCACGTCGCGTATCGCCGTATGCAATTCTTCCATCGGCAGGCCGATCGTGCCGCGGCCGTCGTAGTTGCCGTCATGGGCGGATTGGTCGCCGCCGGTGCAGAAGGCCCGATCTCCGGCGCCGGCGAGCACGATGGCGCCGACGTCCTTGTCGTAGCCGGCCTTGTACAGGGCCTTGATCAGTTCGTCGCAGGTCTGGCCGCGAAATGAATTCATCTTGTCCGGCCGGTTGATGATGATCCAGGCCACGCCGTTGCGGATCTCGTAGATGAGGTCTTCGAATTTCATGTTGCTTCCTCCCTGGGGCTCGAGCGCCCGATCAACCGTTCATCGTCAATCCGCCGGACACGCTCAGCACCTGTCCCGTCACATAGTTCGCGTCGTCGCTGGCGAAGAACAAAATGGCGCCCGGCAGATCGTCGGGCCGACCGATGCGGCCGAGCGGGATCGAGCGCCTGAAGGCTTCCTCCAGCTTTTCCGGATTGCCGGCCCCCTCCTTGTAGTCGGCAAACAGCGCCGTATCGGTCGGGCCGGGGCACACGACGTTGACGGTAATGCCGTGACGGGCGTGCTCGCGGGCGATCGTCTTCGAGAAGGCGACCAGTCCGCCCTTGCAGGCGGCATAAACCGCTTCGCCGGACGAACCGACGCGTGCGGCATCGGATGAGATGTTGACGATACGACCCGATTTGCGCGCGACCATGCCGGGCAACACCGCGTGATGCATATGCAAGGCGCCGGTCAGGTTGATGGCGATCAGCTTGTCCCACTGGGACGGCTCCGTCCTGGTGAAGGGACGGAAGATATCCCAGCCCGCGTTGTTCACCAGCACGTCGATTGGCCCGAGCCTGGATTCCGCCGCGGCAACCGCGGCGTCGACACTCGCCCTGTCCGTGATGTCGCAGCGGAAAGCCTCGGCCGTGCCGCTGCTTGCCCGGATCGAAGCGGCGACCTTTTCGGCAGCTTCGATATTGAGGTCGAAAACGGCGACGCGCGCTGCCTCCTCCGCAAACCTGCGGCAGGTCGCCCCTCCGATGCCGCCGCCGCCGCCCGTTACGACGACGGTCCTGTTATCGAAACGTTTCATGAGGCCTCCCATTTCGATGAACCGTTGCCAGCCACTCGTTATTATAGCAATATATTGGCATAATACCTCTACTGAAACAAGGCCCTTTGAAATGAAAAAATCGCAACAGGTCCAGAAAACAAGCGATGCGGCCATGATGGAATTGGCCAACCGGCTGTTTTTCCGGCTCTATCAATGCGCCAACATGTTGCATAAGACCGGCAGCCGGGCCGTCGAAGCGGAGGGGCTGACGACGCAGCAATGGGCAGTGCTCGGCGCCCTTTCCCGGGACGAGGCAAAGGCCGGGATGGGCATTGGCGAACTCGCCAGGTATCTGATGGTGAGTCGGCAGAACCTGGCAGGACTGATCAGCCGCATGGAGCGGGACGGGCACCTGTCGATCGTCTCCGGCACCCGCGATCGGCGCTCGCGGACCGTAACGATGACTGAAACCGGCCGCCACGTCTGGCAGGTGCTGGCTCAGCCCAAGATCCGCGCCTACTACAAGGAAGCGCTGGCCGACTTCTCGGTCAACGATACGGCCCATGCGTTGCATTATTTGCTCAAGATACTCGAGAACATGAAGCGCCTGGATCACGAACATCTCGAGGACCAGGACGAGGGTCCAATGCAGCAATTTCCGCCGAACGCGCGCAAGCGACCACCAGCCTGATGCCGCTGGTCGAGGATCAAGACTCGATCTGCCCGGCCGTGTTTGGAGCGTCATTTTGCATGGTACGGCGCGTGCTTTTCTCGGGATGACTCTCTCTTTCCGTCATGGCCGGGCTCGACCCGGCCATCCACGTCTTTCTTGCTTAAGTGAAGTCAAGACGTGGATGGCCGGGTCAAGCCCGGGCATGACGAACTTTTACATAAAGCCCGTTTCGATTAGCTGCATTTTGAGTCAGACTCTGAGGCCCCGTTGATCCAAATCGGCGTGGCTTCGGAAAGCGAGATGCTCTAACGATTGATAAAGGGATCGAGAGATTTTTCATGCCTGTATCGAAAGTAATGGCGTTGACTGCCGTCCTGACGGGAAGATGGGCCGCTGTTGTTATCAGGCGCTGCCGGGTCGCTCATCCCCGGTATGCTCTTGTTGCAGCGTTGTTGCTGGCGATGGTCGGGCCAGGCCTGGCGGCAGACCTTGCCGTGACCGACGGCGATACGATCCGGCTGGATCGCACGACCTATCGGCTGGGGGGCATCGATGCACCCGAGATCGACCAGACGTGCGTCAATCAAGCCGGCGAGGTCTGGCCGTGCGGGGTTGCGGCGCGGGATCGATTGACCGCGCATATTGGAAATCGCGTGGTTCGCTGCAAGGACGAGGGGCCCGACCCGGACCACAAGCAACGCCAGATCGGTATGTGTTCGATCGAAGGCGAGGCTGCCACGCTCAATGAGTGGCTGGTTCGCGAAGGATGGGCGATCAGGTTCGGGTCTTTGGCAACCGGCCGCTTCGCGCCGGAGGAAGCTGACGCACGCCAGAACCGGCGCGGCCTGTGGAGCGGATGTTTCGCGGAACCGCTCGACTTCCGAAGATGGAACCTCAGTGGCGCGCGACTTGTGGGCGGCGGTTGCCAGCCCGGTCATCAGAATCGGACGCGCGTCAAACTATTCCGCGTCGACACCGACATGCCGCCGGGATGCCCGATCAAGGCCAAGTTTGCGCTGCGGGCCGTAGGCTACGAAGGCATCTATCACCTGCCGGCTTGCAAGAGCTATCCACGCCTGAAGCGGGCTCAGCGGTGGTTCTGCTCCGAGGAAGATGCTTCGGCGGCGGGCTTTCGCAAGGCACTGACTTGCCGATAGACGATGCGGGCCGGCAGATGGCACAGGTTTCCCGTCGGAGGATAGCAGTGATCCGCGCCCTGGTCCGACGTACGCTCATAGTGACGGCGGCTCTTGCCGCGGGATTGACGCCGAGCACGTGCCTGGGCCAAAGCAGCAACCGGTTGCCGGCCAAGGCAACGCAGGAACTGCCTTCCGCGCTGCTCTCGCTGCTCCAGCAGAAGAACATGCCGAAACTTTCACCTATCGTGGTGCGCCTTTTCAAGGAAGAAGCCGAACTCGAAGTCTGGAAACAGGACACGTCAGGCCGTTTCCAGCTGCTCAAGACCTATCCGATCTGCCGGTGGTCGGGCGATCTCGGGCCGAAGTTGCAGGAGGGCGACCGTCAGGCGCCGGAGGGGTTTTATACCGTCACGCCCGAATTGATGAATCCCAACTCCAGCTTCTATCTTTCGATCAACCTCGGTTACCCCAACAAATTCGACAAGGCGAACAAGCGCGACGGCAGCTTCCTCATGATCCACGGCGACTGCTGGTCGAGCGGTTGCTATGCCATGACCGACGAACAGATCAGGGAGGTCTATTCGCTGGCGCGCGACTCACTCGGCGGGCGGCCGTCGTTCCAGGTCCAGGCCTATCCGTTCCGCCTGACGCCGGCGAATCTGGCACGGCATCGAAACAGTCCGAACCTGGCCTTCTGGAAAATGCTCAAGATCGGCAACGATCACTTCGAGACGACGCAACGCGAACCCAGGGTGGATGTGTGCGATCGCCGCTATGTATTCGATGCGCAACCTCCGCCAAATTCGCGGCGTCCTCTTGTGTTCGATCCCGCCGGAAAATGCCCCGCCTTTGTCGTCAATCCTGAAATCGCGCGGCGGGCGCTGGAAAAACAGCGCGCCGACGAGCTCGAATACGCGCGATTTCTTCAAGACGACGTGCCGGCTGCCCCGATCTACAGCGGATTGGACGGCGGAATGAACAAGACTTTCCTCGCCCGGTTTCCGTACAGAGTGACGCTGGCGAAAGTGATGCCGTATGCATCCTACCTGCCGCACTTGCCGCCGATCCCCTGGATCGACACCGACGGCTCGTTGACGAGCAAATGGTTTGGCGTCTCGTCCGCCAAAACGATGGTGTGTGATGCGGCTCGTGCCAGCTTTCCATCAGGCCGGTGCTGAATGCTCGAGCGGCAATCCACCTGACTCCCACGGCTTGTCCGGGCTCCCCCGAAAGCAGACTTCAGGCTGACGGAACGGCGCGTGCGCTTTGTGCCAACGGGCGACATCGGGCTGCATCGAAGTGAAATGAATGGCTTTCATCAAGGAGACGCCGCTAACGATACTGCTGCCAGTGAAGCCCTGCGTGCCAGCGAAAGCTAGGAACGGCAGGGGGGCGTGTCTCAGGCCCGGCCGCCAGGCCGGGCCACCTTCAAATCCCACAAGCCCTAGTGATGGCCCTTTTTGGCTCGCGTCGGAGGCAGCAGCACCGTGTCAATGACGTGAATGATGCCATTCGATGTTTCGATGTCGGGCTGAATGACGTTGGCGTTGTTGACCTTCACTCCCATTGTACCATCGACATTCACGGGCAGCCCCGCCGCAGTCTTGACCTTTAGCGACTTGCCGGCGATGTCTGCAGCCTTTACCCGGCCCGGCACCACATGATATTTCAAGATCGTTGCGAGCTTGGCCTTGTTCTTCAGCAGCGATTCGACCGTTCCAGGTGGAAGCTTGGCGAAGGCAATGTCGTTTGGTGCGAAGACGGTGTACGGGCCCTTGCTTTTGAGCGTGCCAACGAGACCGGCAGCCTTGATGGCCGTGACGAGCGTATTGAACGAACCCGCCGCAACTGCCGTATCAACGATGTCTGCGGCCCTTGCGAAGGTAGGGGTAAGCAAGGCTGTGACCATCCCAACGCTGGCGATGGCAGAACGAATTCCAAAGTTCATCAGATTTTCTCC
>NZ_JAURXB010000043.1 GCF_030654605.1 Bradyrhizobium sp. | reverse complement strand
AACACCGGGTCGCCGTCGACGTCGTCGGCGACGCCGGAATTGTTGGCGGCGACGAACGCCTCGAGCTTCTTGCGGTCGTCGGAGGAGATCCAGCGCGCCAGCTGGAATTCCGAGACCTCGAACTCGACGGGCAGGGAATATTCGGCGTCGAGCCGCGCCTTCAGCACGTCGAGCTGCAGCGGACCGACCACGCCGACCAGCGCCGGCGCGCCGTCGCGCGGGCGGAACACCTGCACCACGCCCTCCTCCGACATCTGCTGCAGCGCCTCCTTCAGCTTCTTCGCCTTCATCGCATCGGTGAGGCGGACGCGGCGGACGATTTCCGGCGCGAAGGACGGCACGCCGACGAAGGTCAGGTCCTCGCCTTCCGTCAGGGTGTCGCCGATCCGCAGCGTGCCGTGATTGGGAATGCCGACGACGTCGCCGGCAAAGGCTTCGTCCGCCACCGAGCGGTCCTGTGCGAAGAAGAATTGCGGACTGGACAGCGTCATGCTCTTGCCGGTGCGCACCAGCTTCACCTTCATGCCGCGCGTCAGCTTGCCCGAGCACAGCCGGGCAAAGGCGATGCGGTCGCGGTGGTTCGGATCCATGTTGGCCTGGATCTTGAACACGAAGGCGCTCATGCGCGGCTCCGAGGCCTCGACCTTGCGCAGGTTGGAATCCTGCGCGCGCGGCGGCGGCGCGAATTTGCCGAGGCCCTCGAGCAGATCGCCGACCCCGAAATTGCGCAGCGCCGAACCGAAATAGACCGGCGTCATGTGGCCTTCGCGGAACGAAGCCAGGTTGAACGGCTTGCTGGCTTCCTTCACCAGCGCCAGTTCCTCGGTGATTTCGGCGACGTCGAGATTGGCGTTGCGGCCGGCGAGTTCGGCGACGTCGATGTTTTCGGCAGCCCCGGTCTTGGCGCCGCCGCCTTCGAGCAGCCGGATGCCGCCGGTGGAAATATCGTAGGTGCCCATGAAATCGCGGCCACGACCGACCGGCCAGGTCATCGGCGTGGTATCGAGCGCCAGCGTCTTTTCGATTTCGTCGAGCAGCTCGAACGTGTCGAGGCTGTCGCGGTCCATCTTGTTGATGAAGGTGATGATCGGAATGTCGCGCAGGCGGCAGACTTCGATCAGCTTCAGCGTCCGCGCCTCGATGCCCTTGGCGGCGTCGATCACCATCACGGCGGAATCCACCGCCGTCAGTGTCCGATAGGTGTCTTCCGAAAAGTCCTCATGGCCCGGCGTGTCCAGCAGGTTGAAGACGAGGTCGTTGAATTCGAACGTCATCACCGAGGTGACGACCGAGATGCCGCGATCGCGCTCGATCTTCATCCAGTCGGAACGGGTATTGCGCCGTTCGCCCTTGGCCTTGACCTGCCCGGCCAGATTGATGGCGCCGCCGAACAGCAGCAGCTTTTCGGTCAGCGTGGTCTTGCCGGCGTCCGGATGCGAGATGATGGCAAAGGTCCGCCGCCGCGCCACTTCATCGGACAGAAGGGAACGGGGCGGCGATTCGGCAGTGAAAGCGAGATCGGACATCAGCGAGCCTGTGGCAGGGAAACCGGGCGCAATCAAGGGGATTTGCAACGGGTTGGAAGGGGATTTGGGGGCCCAGACAGCACGGTTGCGCACGCTCCCGCCCGACCTCATATAGGGAGCAGCGAGGACGACCTCCACCCCATCATGATCATGCGCAGGGACGGCCCTGCTGGCCGGAGGCCGTTCCATGGCTTGGGTGCTGCTGTTGATCGCGGGTATCGTGCTGTTCGGCGATCCCGCCGGAGTGGCCCGGATCGCCTGCATCGGCCTGATCGTCGCCGGGATCGTCGGACTGAAGCTGGCGACCTGACCCTATTTGGCGAGCGGGATCAGATTGACCGCCCAGTACGTCAGCGCCGCGATAATCGCCGAGGCCGGAATGGTGATCACCCAGGCATAGACGATCGAGCTCGCCACATTCCAGCGCACCGCCGAGACCCGCCGCGCCGCGCCGACGCCGACGATGGCGCCGGTGATGGTGTGCGTGGTCGAGACGGGAACCCCGAGCCAGGTCGCCATGAACAGCGTCGCGGCCCCGCCGGTCTCGGCGCAAAACCCCTGCATCGGCGTCAGTTTTGTAATTCGCAAGCCCATGGTGCGGACGATCCGCCAGCCGCCCATCAGGGTGCCCAGCGCCATCGCCGCCTGGCACGACAGCACCACCCAGAACGGCACCGAGAATTCGCTGCCGAGGTGGCCCTGCGAATAGAGCAGCACCGCGATGATGCCCATGGTCTTTTGCGCGTCGTTGCCGCCATGTCCGAGCGAATACAGCGAGGCCGAGACGAATTGCAGAATCCGGAAGGCGCGATCGACCGCAAACGGTGTCGAGCGTACCGAGGCCCAGGACACGATCGCGACCAGCACCAGGGCCAGCAAGAAGCCGACCAGCGGAGACAGCACGATCGCGAGCAGCGTCTTCGTCAGGCCGGTCCAGACCGCCGCCGACAATCCCGCCTTGGCCATACCGGCCCCGACCAGGCCGCCGATCAAGGCGTGCGAGCTGGACGACGGGATTCCCAGTCCCCAGGTGATCACGTTCCAGACGATGGCGCCGACCAACGCGCCGAAGATCACCCGGGAATCGATGACGCTGGGCTCGATGATGCCGGTGCCGATGGTATTGGCGACATGCAGCCCGAACACCAGGAAGGCGATGAAGTTGAAGAACGCCGCCCACAGCACCGCATATTGCGGGCGCAGCACCCGGGTCGATACGATCGTCGCGATCGAATTGGCAGCGTCGTGCAACCCGTTGAGGAAGTCGAACAGCAGCGCGACTGCGATTAACCCGACCAGAATCGGAAGACCCAGCGTGGTGTCCACTGCGCGGGCCCTACCCTATACCTGTTCGATGACGATACTGTTGATCTCGTTCGCGACGTCGTCGAAGCGGTCCGAAACTTTTTCCAGATGCTTGTAGATTTCAGAGCCGACGATGAAATCCATCGTGTTGGCATTGCGGTGCTTGAGGTACAACTCCTTCAGCCCGATATCGTGGAGGTCGTCGATGCGGCCTTCCAGCTTGCCGATCTCCTCGGTGATGGCGGTCAGCATCGAGACATTTTCGCCGATCGACTGCATCAGCGGCAGTGCCTTGCCGACCAGGTTGGCGCACTCGACCAGCAGCGTTCCCATCTCGCGCATCGGCGGTTCGAAAGTGCGGACCTCGAACAGAATTACCGCCTTGGCGGTCTGCTGCATCTGGTCGATGGCGTCGTCCATCGAGGTGATCAGGTTCTTGATGTCACCGCGGTCGAACGGCGTGATGAAGGTCCGGCGCACCGCGGTGAGCACCTCGCGGGTGACATTGTCGGCGTCGTTTTCGAGCTGGTTGATCCGCTGGCAGAACACCGGGGTTTCCTCGCCGCCGCGCAGCATGCCCTGCAACGCCAGTGCGCCCTGCACGCAGACCTGGGAATGCTTGGCAAAGAGCTCGAAAAACCGTTCTTCCCGGGGAAGAAAGGCGCGAAACCAGCGCATCAGCATAGGTGCATGTCCATCGTCGCAGAATGGCCGGCCGAGCCGGCCCGTCATGAAAGTGTCATAAATCACTTTCCAGACAAGCGCCTAGCGAACGGCGGCGGGAACCGGGTCATCCACCGCTTTATAGGCCGAAAAATCCGCCGGAAACGCCCCGATCAGAGCGATCGTCGGAAATAATGCGCGATCTCGCCGACCACGCCGCGGCGGAAGGTCAGCACGCAGACCACGAAGATCACGCCCTGGATCACCGTCACCCACTGTCCGAAACCGGCCAGATATTGCTGCATGGCGATGATGACGAAGGCGCCGACCACCGGACCGAACACGGTGCCGAGGCCTCCGACCAGCGTCATCAGCACGATTTCGCCCGACATCGTCCAGTGCACGTCGGTGAGCGAGGCATTCTGGGCCACGAACACTTTGAGAGAACCGGCGAAACCGGCGAGCGTCCCGGACAGGATATAGGCCAGCAGCTTGTACTGGTCGGTCTTGTAACCCAGCGAAATCGCGCGCGGCTCGTTTTCGCGGATGGCTTTCAGCACCTCGCCGAACGGCGAGTTGATGGTGCGAAAGATCAGCAGAAATCCGCCGAGGAACCCGACCAGGATGACGTAGTAAAGCACGGTCGGCTTGGCGAGGTTGAAAATTCCGAACAGGTAGCCCTGCGGGATGCCCTGGATGCCGTCTTCGCCATGGGTGAAGGGCGTCTGCAGATAGATGAAATACAGCAGCTGCGACAGCGCCAGCGTGATCATCGAGAAGTAGATGCCCTGCCGGCGAATGGCGACGACGCCGGTGATGACGCCGATTCCGGCCGCGCCCACGGTGCCGATCAGGATTCCGAGTTCGGGCGATACGCCCCAGACCTTCAGCGCATGCGCGGTGAAGTAGCCGGCGCTGCCCAGAAACATCGCATGGCCGAACGACAGCAGGCCGCCGTAGCCGATCAGCAGGTTGAAGGCGCAGGCCAGCAGCGCAAAGCACAGCGCCTGCATGACGAAGAACGGATAGATGCCGGTCAGCGGCACCGCCGCCAGCAACGCCGCCATTGCGGCGAACACGATCATCTCGTCGCGAATGCTGCGCGGGCCTGCCGGCAAGGTATCGTCGGTCAATACGCTCATGTTGTCGCCCGTCCCGTCAGTCCCGTCGGTTTCACCAGCAGCACCAGCACCATCAGCACAAAGACCACGGTATTGGAGGCTTCGGGGTAGAAGTATTTCGTCAGTCCCTCGATCACGCCGAGCGCGAAGCCGGTGATGATCGAACCCATGATCGAGCCCATGCCGCCGATCACCACCACCGCGAACACCACGATGATGAGGTCGGCACCCATCAGCGGCCGCACCTGGTTGATCGGCGCCGACAGCACGCCGGCCAGCGCGGCCAGACCGACGCCGAGCCCGTAGGTCAGCGTGATCATCCGGGGCACGTTGATGCCGAAGGCGCGCACCAGCGTCGGGTTCTCGGTGGCGGCGCGCAGATTGGCACCGAGCCGCGTCTTTTCGATCAGGTACCAGGTGGCGATGCAGACGATCAGCGAGAACACCACGACCCAGCCGCGATAGATCGGCAGGAACATGAAGCCGAGGTTCATGCCGCCCCTCAGTTCATCGGGGATCGCATAAGGCAATCCCGACGAGCCGAAATAGTTCTGGAAGATGCCCTGGATGATCAGCGCCATCCCGAACGTCAGCAGCAGCCCGTAGAGATGATCGAGCCCGGCCAGCCATTGCAGCATGGTCCGCTCCAGGATCATGCCGAAGATGCCGACCGCGATCGGCGCGATGATCAGCGCCGGCCAGTATCCGATGCCCATCACGTTGAGCAGGAAATAGGCGCAGAACGCGCCCATCATGTAGACCGCGCCGTGCGCGAAATTGATGATGTTGAGCATTCCGAAGATCACGGCGAGCCCAAGGCTCAACAGCGCATAAAACGAGCCGTTGATCAGTCCCACCAGAAGCTGCGCGTAGAGAGCCTGCATCGATCAATCTTTCGAAACTCAATCTTCTGTAAACGTCGGGCGAAAACCCGCCGACGCCAAGCGCCGGCGGGCAGCCATTGTTACTTCTTTAGAAGCGGACAAGCGCTTTCCGAAAGGGGCCGAAAAGCCTGCTCACCGGGGGTGGTTCCGATCAGCTTGTAATAGTCCCAGGGGCCCTTGGAATCCGTAGGCTTCTTGACCTCGAACAGATAGGCCGGGTGGATCTTGCGGCCGTCGACGCGGATCGTGCCTTTCCCGAACAAAGGATCATCGGTCGGCATCGACTTCATCTTCTCGACGACCTTGATGCCGTCATGCGGATTGCCGCCCATCGCCTCGATCGCCTTGAAGTAGTGCACCAGGCCCGAATAGACGCCGGCCTGAATCATGGACGGCTGCGCCTTGTTCTTCATGCGCTCGGAAAAGCGCTTCGAAAACGCCCGAGTCCCGTCATTGAGGTCCCAGTAGAACGTTTCCGTGAGATTCAGACCTTGCGCCACCTTCAGACCGAGCGAGTGAACGTCGTTGATGAACAGCAGCAGGCCGGCGAGTTTCTGGCCGCCCGCGACGATGCCGAATTCCGACGCCTGCTTGATCGTATTGGTGGTGTCGCCGCCGGCATTGGCCATGCCGACGATCTTGGCCTTCGATGCCTGCGCCTGCAGCAGGAACGAGGAGAAATCCGCGGTGTTCAGCGGGTGCCTGACGGTGCCGATCACCTTGCCGCCGGACTTCAGCACTACCGCGGCGGTGTCGCGCTCCAGCGCGTGACCGAAGGCGTAGTCCGCGGTCAGGAAGTACCAGGTGTCGCCGCCGGCCTTCACCAGCGCCTGGCCGGTGCTGTTGGCGAGCATGTAGGTATCATAGACCCAGTGAATCGTGTTCGGCGAACATTGCGTATTGGTCAGATCCGACGTTGCTGCGCCGGTGTTGATCATGACCCCGTTTTTCTCCTTGACGAGATTGTTGACTGCCAGCGCCACGCCGGAGTTCAGCACGTCCACGAAGATATCTACCTTGTCGACGTCGATCCACTGCCTCGCGGTGTTAACGGCAATGTCGGGCTTGTTCTGATGGTCGGCGGAAATCACGTCGATCTTCCAGCCCTTGGCGGCAAGCCCCGAATCTTCCACCGCCATCTGGGCCGCGAGCGTGGAGCCCGCGCCGCCGAGGTCGGAGTAAAGACCCGAATTGTCGGTCAGCACGCCGATCTTGACGGCTTTATCCTGCGCAAGGGCGGCGCTGCTTGCGCCAAATGCCAGTGCGGTACCAAGCAATAATGCCGAGATTCTGTTTATCATCTGTATCTCCGTGGCTGTGCTCGACGACGTCGTTCAGACGCCGAGATAGGTGTGAAGTTTGTCCATATTGGCTTGCAGATCAGAGTTCGCAAAACCGTCGATCACCTTGCCGTGCTCGACGATGTAGTAACGGTCCGCGACGGTCGCCGCGAACCGGAAGTTCTGTTCGACAAGGAGAATTGTAAAACCCTCCTTCTTGAGGCGTGCGATGGTGTGGCCGATCTGCTGTATGATGACCGGGGCCAGCCCTTCGGTCGGCTCGTCCAGCATCAGGAACCGGGCGCCGGTGCGCAGGATCCGGGCGATCGCCAGCATCTGCTGCTCGCCGCCCGACAGCTTGGTGCCCTGGCTGTCGAGCCTTTCCTTGAGATTCGGAAACAGGTCGAAGATCTGGTCCAGCGACAGCCCGCCCGGGCACACCACCGGCGGCAACAGCAGGTTTTCGCGCACGTCGAGGCTGGCGAAAATCCCGCGTTCCTCGGGACAGAAGGCGACGCCCATGCGCGCGATCTTGTCCGACGAGGTTCGCGTGATGTCCTGATCGCCGAAACGAATCGAGCCGGTGCGCTTGCCGATGATTCCCATCACCGATTTCAGCGTGGTGGTCTTGCCCGCGCCGTTGCGTCCGAGCAGCGTGACTACCTCGCCGGTATTCACGTTGAAATTGATCCCGTGAAGGATATGGGACTCGCCGTACCAGGCTTCGAGATCCTGCACCGTCAGCACCGGGGTCGCGGCGGCGTCAGCCATCTTCGAATCAGCCATGACCCGCCCCCAGATACGCTTCCTTGACGCGCTCGTCCTTGGTCAGTTCGGCGTAATTGCCTTCCGCCAGCACCTGTCCGCGCGTCAGCACCGTGATGATGTCGGAAAGATTGGCCACGACGCTGAGATTATGTTCGACCATCAGGATGGTGTATTTCGCCGAGATCCGCTTGATCAGTGCGGCGATCTTGTCGATGTCCTCGTGTCCCATGCCGGCCATCGGCTCGTCGAGCAGCATCATTTCCGGATCGAGCGCCAGCGTCGTTGCAATCTCAAGTGCGCGTTTGCGCCCGTAGGGCATTTCCACCGCAGGCGTGTTGGCAAACTCGCTGAGGCCGACATCGTCGAGCAGTTCATGGGCGCGGCCGTTGAAGCGGTCCAGCACCGTCTTGGAGCGCCAGAAATCGAAGGAGTGCCCGTGTTGGCGTTGCAGCGCGACCCTGACATTCTCCAGCGCGGTGAGGTGCGGGAACACCGCTGAAATCTGGAACGAGCGCACCAGGCCGAGGCGCGCCACGTCGGCCGGCGCCATCGCCGTAATGTCCTGCCCCTTATAGAGGATCCGGCCCGCCGAAGGCTTCAGGAACTTGGTCAGCAGATTGAAGCACGTCGTCTTGCCGGCCCCGTTGGGACCGATCAACGCATGAATACTGCCACGGCGAACCCTGAGATCGACATCGCGAACGGCAAAGAACCCCGCGAATTCCTTGCTCAATCCGTGGGTTTCGAGAATGAACTCAGTCACCGGCTATTCCTGACGTTACCTTGCGACCGATTGAAGGCGACGATCGCTTGCCTAAGCGGCGCGTATGACGACGTACTAGACGTACTATAGGTGTCACACTCACGGAGCGCGCCGACGTCGGTCGTCCGGGTCATTGCCGATACGCATCCGCAACTCCAGCACGGCCTCCGGATTTACCAAAGCGCTCTGATCGCCCGGCTCTTCGCCCGCGCACACGGCGCGGATCACGCGGCGCATGATCTTCATGTTGCGCGTGCGCGGCAGATCCGACACAAAGATGACGCGGCTCGGCCGGAACGGTGTGCCCAGCCCTTGGGTGACCGCGCGCTCAAGTTTGTCGCGCAATGCGTCGGGGTCGCTCGCGCCAGGCTTGGGCACACAGACGAGGACCAGCGCCGAGCCCTTGATCGGGTCGGGCACGGCAATGGCCGCCGCGTCGGCGATCTGCCCGGTGGCCAGTGCCAGCGCCTCGATTTCGTCCGGACCGGTACGTTTGCCGGCAATCTTCATCGTATCGTCGGAACGGCCGTGGATATACCACTGGCCGTCAGCGTCCCGGCTGGCGAAGTCGCCGTGATGCCAGATGCCGGGCCACGTGCTCCAGTAAGTCTGCAGATAGCGCACTTCATCGCGCCATATCCCGCGCGTCAGGCCGATGCTGGGCCGCCGCATCACCAGCTCGCCTACGGCGCCAGGCATCGCGCTGGCCCCGCTCTCGTCGAGGATATCGGCGCCAGTGCCCGGCAGCGCGCAGTTGAATCCGCAGCACTTGAGCGGCAGCAGCACGGTGGTGCCGATGATGCTGATCATCTCGGTGCCGCCCGAGAAATTGAGAATGGGCAGTCGACCGCCGCCGGCCTGCTGGAAGAACCACCACCATGCTTCAGGCGTCCACGCTTCGCCGGCGGAAATCAGCATCCGCAGGCTGGAAAGGTCGTATGTGGCGGCCGGCGCACTGCCCTGCGCCATGAAGCCGCGTACCGTCGTCGGAGCCACGCCGAGATAAGTGATGCGCTGTCGTTCGATGATGCGCCACATCCTGTCGGGGTCGGGATAGTTTGGTGCCCCCTCCACCAGCACGAGCGTGGCGCCGACGAGCGGCGTACCAAAAACGATCAATGGACCGATGATCCAACCCATGTCGCTCATCCAGAACACACGGTCGGACGGCTTGCAGTCCAGCAACAGCCACAGGTCGAGAACCAGCTTCGCGGTGAAGCCGATATGCGAGTGCACGACACCCTTCGGCTGGCCTGTGGTGCCCGAAGTGAAGACCAGCAGATACGGCGCCTCGGCGTCCATCTCCTGGGTGGAAGCAGTGTCGGGCTGCGTCGCACACAGCTCGTCCCACCAATGGTCGCGCCCCGAACGCCAGTCTACCGGCGCGCCGGTGTGGCGCAGCACGATCACATGCTCAACAGCCGGCGACAGAGCGGCCGCTTCGTCCACAACTGCAAAGGCGTTCACCACTTTGCCGCGGCGCAGGCTGGCGTCGATTGTGATGATGGCCTTCGCGCCGCCGGTGGCCAGACGCGACGCCACAGCGTCGGCTCCGAAGCCGGAAAACAGCGGCATCACCACGGCGCCGATTTTGGCTACAGCAAGCATCGCGACCATGGCCTCGGGCACGTTGGGCAGGTAGATCGCCACCACGTCGCCGGGCCCGAGCCCCAGCCCGCGCAGCCCGCCGGCGAGGCGGCAAACCTCACGATCGATTTCGCGGTAAGTCAGCGTCCGGCGCGCACCATCCTCGCCTTCCCAGTCGAGCAGTGGCTTGTCGTAGGTCGGAGTGCCGCGCCAGCGGTCCAGCACGTTGAGCACGACGTTGGTTGTCCCGCCCACGCACCAGCTCGCCCAGGCAGGACCGCGGGTCTCGTCGACCACCGCGCTGTACGGCCGATAGAACCGAAAGCCAAAGTGGTCGAGCAGTACGCGGTGAAAACGTTCGGGGTCTTCGTCGCCGCAACGAACCATCGCTTCCCAGCTGTCGACGCCCAGCACATGCATGAAGGCGGCGGCGTTGGACGCCTGCGACAGCGCGGCGTTCGGCTGCCAAGCGAAGGCGCTGGTCCTGTCCATGGGAAGGTTCCTCGCTCCCGCTCAGCGCGACATCATCTGGCGTATCGCGGCCTCGATCCGCGCCCGGCCGGGCAGGACTTCATCCTGCAGGCACGGCGCGAAGGGCACGGGCACGTTCGGATTGCCCAGCCGCCGCGGGGCGGCTTTCAGCGCTTCGAACGCGCGCTCGGCGACCGTTGCGATCACTTCAGCCTGGATGCCGAAGTTCAGATAGGCTTCGTCGACGACCAGAAGCCGCCCGGTCTTGCGCACCGAGGCGACCAACGTGTCGACGTCGAAGGGGACCAGCGTGCGGGGGTCGATCACCTCGACCGATACGCCCTCGGCAGCCAGGGCCTCTGCTGCGGCGAGCGCGTGGTGGACCATCGTGAGCGTGGCGACAACGGTAATGTCGACGCCCGCGCGCCGCACGGCGGCCTTGCCGAGTTCCGCCACATGGTCGGCGTCGCGGAATTCCGCGGGAACCGGCCAGCGCGTGCGGTAGAGCTGCTTGTGCTCGAAAAACAATACCGGGTTGTTGTCGCGGATGGCGGCCTTCATCATCGCCTTGGCGTCCATCGAGGTCGAGGGCAGCAAGACCTTGATCCCCGGCACGTGCGCGAACCACGAATACAGCGACTGCGAATGCTGCGAGCCGGCACCTTGTCCGCCGCCGCACGGCAGGCGAATGACCAGCGGAACGCTGACCTGCCCACCGGTGAGATAGCGCAGCATGGCGGCTTGATGCGTGAGCTGGTCGATGGCGACGGACATGAAGTCGCCAAACTGGAATTCGACGATCGGCCGCATGCCGCCCATGGCGGCGCCAACCGCGGCTCCGACCACCGCCACTTCCGCGCACGGCGCATCGCGAATGCGCTCGCGGCCAAACTCCTTGGCGAGGCCGGTCGTCACGCCAAAGGGCGAGGCAAGCGCGATATCCTCCCCCATCTGGAACACCAGCGGATCGCGCCGCATTTCCTCCCGCATCGCTTCGTTGATAGCGCCGCGGAAACTCGGCCAATCCTTCTCCTCGGGCTTGACGGGGCCGCCGGGGCGAAACAGTCGATTGTCAAACATGGTCGTCTCCGCTCGAACAGTTCAGGCCCAGAGGTCTTCATAGGCTTCGTGGATTGCGGGGTAGGGTTGAGTGCGTGCGTGGGCGACCGCGCCGGCAACTTCTGCCTCGATCTCGCGATTCATGCGCGCCCTTTCGTCTGCCGAGAGAATGCGCTCACGCTCGAGCCGTTCGCCGAACAGCAAGATCGGGCAATGCTTCCAGGCCGACTCCAGTTCTTCCCTGGAGCGATAGGGTTGCGTGTCGTGAATGAGATGGCCGGTCAGGCGCTCGCACTGCGCCTCGATGAAGGTTGCGCCGCCGCCGGCGCGCGCCCGCGCCACCGCCTCGGCGACGGCGGCCTGAACGGCGAGAGGATCGGTCCCGTCCACGACCACCCCGGGCAGGCCGTATCCGGCGGCGCGCGCGGCGATCGACGGGCCCTTCAGGGCGTCGGTATCGCGCTGGGTGATGCAGTAGCGATTGTTCTCGCACAGCAGAATGAGCGGCAACGTCCACATGGCGGCGAGCGCCGCCGCTTCGTGCACCGCGCCTTCGTTGCTGGCGCCGTCGCCAAAGAAGGCGAGACTGACCCTGTCGGTGCCGCGCATCTTCTGCGCCAGCGCCATGCCGCCGGCGATCGGGACCTGTGCCGGTACGATGCCGCCCATGCCGACGACGCCGCGAGTCATATCCGTGACGTGATACGACTTGCCCTTGTTGTATCCGGTGCGCCGACAGTACAGTTCGGCGAGGATGCGTTTGGGATCCAATCCGCGCGCCACCTGCGCCGCCTGTCCGCGATGGGTCGTGAAGATGAAGTCTCCGTCGCCCAGCGCCGCGCAGGCACCTGCGGCAATGGCTTCCTGACCGGTGGATAGTGAGGGAGGAATGCCGGTGATCTCCTCCGTCAGATAGGCGTCGCCCCAGGCTTTCTCGACGGCGCGGATCAGCAGCATCGCGCGCATCAATTCGCGCCTCGCAGCAGCATCCGGTTTGGCTTGGACTGTCGTCACGGGCAGGCTCCTGGGCATGTGGCTTGATGGAATCACGATAGTTTCGGCCGGGTGCGGATTTCGGACGGCTCGCCCGTCGTTCCCCTGTCGAGGCCAACGGCTCGCAGCACGGCGCTTGCCGCTCCCTCGCCGAACAAGGCCGGCCCGCGCGCGAGCAGGCCGCCGTCCACGACGATGGTTTCGCCGGTGATGAAACCCGCATCGTCACTGGCGAGAAAGGCAACGACGCCGGCGATGTCCGACGCGGTGCCGGGCACCGGCCAGGGCTGGCGTTGCAGGATCGTTCGTTCACCCTGGTCGGGCTTGCCGCGATGAAACAGTTCGGTCATCACCGGACCCGGCGCGACCGCGTTGACGCGGATGCGATGCGGCGCCAGTTCCACGGCCACGCTGCGCGTAAGATTGATGATGGCAGCCTTGGCAGCCGAGTAGGCGTGCGCGCCGGATCCGGCGGCATATCCGGCGACCGACGCCGTGGAGACGATGCATCCCCCGCGACCCTGCGCCTGCAGGATCCGCGCGCCGTGCTTCATGCCGAGAAAGACGCCGCGCAGCAGCACGGCAAGCGTGAAGTCCCAGTCCTCCACCCGCGTTTCCGCGATCGGTCCGTAGACGCCGCCAATACCCGCATTGTTGAACACGAAGTCGAGCCGGCCGAACTCCGCCAGCGCGGCATCGAACATGGCTTCGACGGCGCTCTCCTCGGCGACGTCAATGCGGAGGAAGCGGATGTTATCGCCGTATCCTGCGTCGGCAGCCGCGGCCAGGACGCGTCCGGCATTGGCTTCGTTTATGTCTCCAATCATGACCTTGGCGCCTTCGCTCAGGAAGCGCAACGCCGTATCCGCGCCGATGCCGTTGGCGCCGCCGGTGATCACCGCCACCCGGTCAACGAGCCTCATGCGGACCCCCGGCGGCAGGCAACCCTACCAAGCGCGCGTAATCGGAAGGGATGTCTTCGCGCCGCTTGTAGATGTGCAGCGTGCAGCCGCCATCCTCGCTTGCGGGATTCTCGAACACCCATTGCGCCCGACCGAACCAGCGCAACGTGGCGGCGCCGTTCCAGATGGCGCAGTGTGTGCAGTACACCGGCATGCGCGCCTCGCCGAACGTCAGCGGATCTGGTCCTTCGACGAACGGCAGCAACTGCGGCCCCTCATAGGCGCCGTCGAGACGAAGCCTGCCGCCGCTTCCGCAGGGAGACTGGCGGATCGTGAACCGCCGCTCGTCTTCCTGCACCTGCACCCGCCCCATGTGCTGCTTCAGCAGGAAGGCGGTCGTCGCGGCGAACTCCGCGGCCTGCATCTGCTCCCACTTCTCGAATCCGGCGCGCTGCCCCTCGGCCGCGGCCAGGTGGAAGTCGAGCAATGCCCTGTTGCCGAAGTGGCCGACAACCCAGGCAAAGCTGTCGGCCATGAACCGGATCATCGTGTCGTGCAGAGCGAGGTAGGCATGGTCCTTGGCGTCCAGCAGGTCCAGCGCTGACTGCGCTCGGCCATGGGTCAATGACTGCACAATCTCGTCGGCGCGACGGGCCTGATCGAGCGTAAAGCGCTCCTGGCTCGCCTGGAGCTCACGGATGCAGGTGTCGGCCAGCAGCGAGGGAACCGTTGGCGGCGCTTCGTCCGCCTCGCCGCGGCGAAGACCGTCCAACAACCGCGTCAACAGGCAGCTCAGGTCGGCGTCAGCTACCGCGGCGGCTTGCACGGTGACGCGATTCGCTCTCCCGGCCCACGAAGTGGTCTCGGTCAGCAATCGAAGGAGGACCTGCAGCGTAAAGCCGAGACCGCGCATCATGAAGGCGTATTCGCGCGCCAGGTCGCGAGTCTGGCCATCCCCATGCAACGCCAACTCCGATGCCGCGCCAACGTCCGTGTCGATGAGCGCTGCGCGCATCCTGTCGCTCAGGCGAATCCCCCAGGTCTGGAAGTTGCTGCTCGTCGCGGGTCGCATGGGCCAGCCTCAGGGTCTTGTCCTCGGGACAGGTCGTTCCCGATCGCCTCGCTATCGAACGCATTGTTCTGAACTCGCGAAGTATGGCTAAACCTATGACCTAATGATCTTTTGCGTCAAGTATATGTTTTTTTTGAACGCTTGTTCAGCCTGCTGAACGGTGCTATCGACCCTCTCACGGAGGACTGGCAATGATCGACACCCGCTTCGTAGGCAAATCACGCACCTCGTCATGGCCGCACGCTGCTGACAGGGCATCCTCACCGTCCAGGGGCGCGATGGTGCCCGCCGTGGCTCGCGCCGCTCAACTGTTGAATACGTTGGCAGCCACCGAGCGACCGTTGCCGCTCACGGCGCTCGTAAAGACGCTGGCGCTGCCCAAGAGCACGGTGCACGGGCTGTGCGTTACGCTGGCGCACGCCGGTCTTATCGAGCGATTGGACAACGGCGCTTACCAGCTCGGCACGCGGGTGATGGATCTGGCGAATGCCTACATGTCGCGAACGGACCCGGCGGCTGAGTTTCAGGCGATCATGAAAGCCGAAGCGCCGATGCCGGAGGAGTCGATCGTGCTTTCGGTGCTCGACGGTGCGGACATCGTTTACGTAGGATGCCGTAACGGCACGCGCACTTTCGGCTTCAACTTTCGTATCGGCATGCGCTTGCCGGCCAACTGCACCGCCAGCGGCAAGGCGATGTTGAGTAGCCGGTCGGCCCAATACGTCATGGACCTCGAGTCGGGAAGGGCGTTCTACTCGTTGACGCGCAAGAGCATAGCCCGCGCTGAACCGCTCCTGAAGCAGTTGGGCAAGGTGGTGCTGCAGGGCTATGCCGTCGACGACGAAGAGACCCGGCTCGGGATGATGTGCATCGGCGCCCCGATCTTCAGCGCCGCATCCGCCGAGGCGGTCGCAGCCGTCGCCATCAGCCTGTCGAAGGCCACGCTGGACCCGGAGCGCAAGGCGTTGGCGATCGAGACGGCGAGGCGATTGGCGAGCGAGATTTCCAGTCGTTTAGGGGGGCGAGCGGGCGGACGCTTGTAGCAATTCTGCATAGATAGCCAAACTGTGCGGCCGGTTTTCGATCAGATCTGCGCCTACTTCAATGAAGTCGCCGATCCGGCAATTGAGGCGCAGCGATGTCTGTCGTGGGCCGTTCAGCTACAGGTGCTGGTTCGGTGGCCGAGGATGGTTAAGCCGGTGAGGCGGTTCAGATAGCGCGTCATCACGCGGCCAAGGTTACCGAGCGTTACCACGCCGCTCACGCCTGCTGTATGCGGACGTTTGCGACCGGCAAGGAAGAAGGCCGCCTGACGGGCCAGCGCGGACAGCTTTTTTTGGCCGCCGCAAGAGCGGCGCCGAATTTCCGGCGGAAGCATCGATCGCCAGGTTCGACGTCGATGGTCTGGTCTTCTTTACCGCGATCCTGCTCGACGTCTCCGTGCGCCAGCAGGAGAAAGCGCTGTTTTACCAGGCCCAGAAGATGGAAACGCTGGGGCAACTCACCGGCGGGATCGCGCACGATTTCAACAACCTTCTCCTCGTCATCGGAGGATACCTCGAAATGCTGCAGGTCGAGGTCGCCGACCGGCCATTCGCGCAGAATTGCGTTGCGATGGCTGGTGGCGACAGAACGCGGCGCGCAACTCGATCGGCAGCTTCTGCCTTCGCACGCAAGCAGCCTCCGGTCCCAGCTGTCATGGATATCAATGCGCTGATTCGGGAGGAGACCGAATTGTTGCGCCACAGCCTCGGCGAACCCTTCGAAGTTGAAACGGTTCTCGGCGGCGAATTGTGGAAGACCGTGGTGGGCAAAGGCCAACTCAAGAACGCGTTGGTAATCTCGGCGTCAATGCGTGCGATGCAACGCCGGAGGGCGGCAGACTCACGATCGAGACCACCAACGCCCACTCGACCGAAACTACGCCGCGCCGTATCACGACGTGCCTGCCGGCCAATATGTGCTGGTCGCCGTCACAATGTCATTGCCGTCGCAGACGGACCCGCCGTCTTGACCGTTCTCGCCACGATCAATACTCCGGATTTGCTATTCACCGACGTTGTTTTGCCGCATGCATGACGGCAAGCAGGTCGGCGGCCATCCTCAAGTGTTTTCCAAACGCTACCGCGATCTTCACTTCCGGCCACTCCAGGAACATCATCTTCCACAAGAGCGTCATGACCATACTTGGCCAATTCGCGGCAGGAACTGGGGGGAGGAACCGTTCGGAGCATACTCGACGGCCGGCGTGCCTGTATCTACCGTCTGGCTCTACGCGTGAGCCTGCGTGCGACGGACGCGCCCATACACGACAGTCGCGGTCAATTCAGCGACCCAATTCGCTCCAACTCGGTTAGATTGCCAACTTGCAGAGCACCGTCTGATAACACGAAGATACCACGTTCGCGAAACAGGCTGAGAACCCGACTCACATGAACTGGCGTGAGTCCGACGGCATCGGCGATGTGTTGCTGGCGCAACGGAAACGGGTAACGCTGTTCACGGATCACGCTTCGGGCCGCGATCCGCCGCATCAGGTGCAGAAGCAAATAGGCAATGCGCTCCTCCGCCGAGTATTGGCCGAGCGCTGTTAGCGACTTGTCCGCGGCATCGCCCTCAGCGAAGCAAGATGCTGCCAGCGCCATTAAAATCTTGGGATTGGCAAGGAGCCTTGCCTGGACTTCCGCGCGCTGCATTGCGCTTACATGAATCTCGGTCAATGCTTTGACCGAGAAGTGAAACCGTTGCTCAAATACTGAGACAACAGAGAAAAGATCGCCCGGCAGCAGGAAATTCAATATTTGCCTGCGGCCGTCGGCTAATTGGAAGAAACGAAATCCCCAACCTCCGCACAGCACAAAGACATCCTCGGACACAAGGTTCCGAGTGGCGATTTGCTTGCCCGCTGGGACAATACGATGACGCTGCCAATTTGCGTCTTGCTGCGCACCCGATTCTTCGAGGCGCTTCTCCAATAGCGTTCCGCAGAAGCCCAGATCGCGGTGTGGACACGTTACGCAGGGTGACCCGGTTTGCATATGAGTCTTCATTGACCAAGCAGAGATGACGCAGAAGGGACATCGTACTAACTATCAGGAACGGTACGATTCTTTCGGCGAGCTGGCGCATAGCCAGTATGCCACCAGACCGCAATTGCATCGATAGTTGCCGCGACCTAGCTCTCTATTACGCGCTCCATAAACACGCGGCGGCAGTCCATTTCATATTCCAGGTCCTGCACCGGCGGACGATTGAGATACCACGTCAACCCCTGCCCGAAAATGCCCCGTTTGCCGAGCTCGCTTTCGATGAAAGGGTAGATATCGTGAACGGTATAAAGCTGGGTCGCGGTAACCCCGCTCCAGTCGCCGCCGAATGCGCTCATGCGGCGCTCCATCTCGCCCAAGACCCATTGCGCCTTCTCGACCATCGCCGCCGCGCTGATGTCACCGAGCCGAACGGCATGGTCGCGATAGTTGCCCTTGCCTTCCGGCGCCTCGCCGCTGCCCGCGACGACGAACGATGTCGGCGCGTTTGCAGCCGGCACGGCATAGGTAAACGCATGGAAGCCCGGTTCCGCCGGCGGATCGATCTTCGGACACACGTTGCTGCGCGCGACAGGATTGACCCCGTCCGGCAGCAATCCCCATGCCTTCAGGGTGCCGGCATACACTTCATTGAACTTCACGAAGCCGCTTTCCGTGAACGGCGCAGGCGAGCGCAACTCGCAGGCAGCGAACGCGCTCAGCGGCCTGCCGGCATCGTTCAGGATCTGCGCAATGCGATCAAACCCCTGGCGCATCGGCACCGGCCTGGTGAACCGCACCCGTTCCAGGGTGAATCCCGGCAGCGCCGCGACGCCGGCTGAATACTGGCTGACGCCGGGCATGAACCTGTAACCGCCCTTCGCCGCTTCGACAGTCTCGATCATGTTGCCTCTTTTGCTGCAGAAATTTCTGTTCCGGTGGATTTCGAATTATTCCTCGAGCACGCCCAGATAGGCGTCGCGAATGATCGGATCAGCAAGCAGCTCCGCGCCGGACCCCGACCGCACGATCCGCCCCATGTCCATGACGTAGGCCGCATGACACAGGTCGAGCGCCGTCGTCACATCCTGCTCGACCAGCAGGATCGACATGCCTTCGGCGTTGAGCGCACGAAGTGCCGCAACGAGCTGCTCCACCAGCAGCGGCGACAGTCCAAGCGACAATTCATCGATCATCAGGAGTTTCGGCGCACTCATCAGGCCGCGCCCGATCGCGCACATCTGCTGCTCGCCGCCGGACAGTGTCGCCGCCGCCTGATTGCGGCGCTCGAGCAATTTTGGGAACGTCGCATAAACGCGGTCCATATCGCGGCTGATCTCGGCCCGTCCGGCCGTGCGCAAATATGCCCCCATCAGGAGATTGTCTTCGATGCTCATGGCGCCGAACAGCCGCCGGCCCTCCGGCACGTGAACGATGCCGTGCGACAGGATTTCTGCCGGGGTCGCATCGGAGAGATCCGCGCCGTCGGAGCGATAGCTTCCCGACTGGATCGGAATCAGTCCCGACAAGGCACGCATCAGCGTCGTCTTGCCCGCGCCATTGGAACCGATCAGTGCCGTGATCTCCCCGCTTCGGACGGCAAGATCGATGCCCCACAGCACCTGAACCTCGCCATAGCCCGCGCGCAAGCCTTGCAACTCGATGACGGGTGTATCAGCCATGGGCGCCGGCCCTTTGCGCATACTTCTGACCGAGATAGGCCTCAACGACAGCCGGATTCTTGATGACATCCCGGGGAGCGCCGTCGGCGATCAACTGACCATTGTGCAACACCACGATCCGCGTACAGACATTCAGAACGACCTTCATCAAATGCTCGATCATCACGATGGTGATGCCGTTTTCCGCGAGCTGATGAATGAGGCGCGTCGCGCGTTCGACTTCCGCGCTGTTCAGGCCGGCATTGACTTCGTCGAGGAACAGAAGCTTCGGCTTCATCGCGAGCGCCTTCGCGAGTTCAAGGCGCTTGCGCATGGCGAGGGTCAGCGTCGCTGCGGGCTGATCCGATTGCGCTTCAAGGCCGACGAACGCGAGATGCGCGCGCGCTTCCTGCCGTGCCGATCTGATGCTTTCGCCGGGCTGCGAAAACAACGCCGCCGCAGCGACATTATCCAGTGCACTGAATTCCGCGAACGGCTGCACCACCTGGAACGTACGCGACAGCCCGAGACGCGCGGACTGATAGGTCTTCACGCGCGTGATGTCCCGCCCCATGAACGTCACCGTGCCGGAGCTCGCCGGCGTGACACCGGTAACCACGTTGACCAGCGTCGTCTTGCCCGCGCCGTTCGGGCCGATGAGGCCGAGAACCTCGCCTTTGCCGATACCGAGCGAGACATCGCGCAGCGCTTTCAAGCCAGTGAAGTTTCGCGAGACGGATTGGAGCCGGAGGATGTCAGACACGCTTCGGTCTCCATGCAAGAAGCCGGGACCGCAGCGACATCAATCCGTGTGGCAGGAATAGCAACAGAACGACGATCAGAACCCCGAGCACGCCGCTGTGAATCTGGATGTAGTTGCGCCAGACCACCTCCTCCAGCCCGAGATAAACGAATGCCCCGATGAGGACGCCGAGCGGCGAGCCGAGCCCTCCGATCAATGCCATCACGATCGGCTTCACCGAATAGAGAATGTCGAACACATCGGACGGATCAATGTAATGAACCCACGCCGCGTACACCCCGCCCGCGGCGCCGACAAAGCACGCGGACAGCCCGAACGCGACGCTTTTGTAGAGCGTGGTGTTGAGCCCGATCATGTTGGCGGCGGTTTCGTTCTGCCGGATACATGCGAGGCCGAAACCGAGCTTGGAGCCTGCGACCACGACGACCATCAACGCCGTGCCCCCCAGCAGTCCCCACATCAGGTAGAAAAAGAACGTCGCATCCGCCATCACGCCGGCCGTCGAGGTCAGCGGGATATTCAATCCCATGCCGCCGCCGGTGAGATCGGTGGCATTGTTGACGAGTTCACGGAACACCTCGATCAGCGACAGGCTGGCGATTGCAAAATAGTGGCCGCGCAGACGAAGCAGCGCCGCGCCGAGCAGACACGCCAGCACAAAGGAGAACACCCCCGCCGCCGGAACCGAAACCGCCAGCGGCACACCCTTGCCGAGCAGGACGCCCGCCGTATAGGCGCCGAAACCGAAGAACGCGGCGGTCGCAAACGACGGATAGCCTGCCAGGCCGCCGACCACGTTCCACGACAACGCGAGAATGCCGTACATGCAGGCGATGGTGCCGAGCCGCAGCGCGTAGGACCCGCCGAACATCGGCAGCGCGGCGATACCGACGACCAGCGCCAGCAGGATGAAATTCGACCGCGTCATTCGAAACCCTTTCGGCCGAGCAGGCCTTGAGGACGCACGATCAGAAATACAATCAGCAGCGCGAAAGACAGCGTCGTCGCATGCGCGGGACCTATCAGCGTCGAACCAATCCCTTCAATCAACGCAAGCAGAATGCCCCCCGCCAGCGCCCCTGACACGCTGCCAAGGCCGCCGAGCACGCAGACCACGAAGGCCTTTCCCAGATAGGCCGTGGACGTCAGCGGCGAGATCGGGAAGATCAGCGCCATCAGCACCCCGGCGCAGCCCGCCAGCGCAGCACCAAGACCGAACGCAATCGCATAGATCGAATTGACATTGACGCCCATCAGCATGGCCGCGTCGCGATCAAGCCTGACCGCGATGATAGCCCGCCCGACGCGCAGCCGCCGCAGGATCAAATAGAGTATGCCGGTCAACGCCAGCGCAGATGCGGTGGCGATCAAACGGTCGATCGGCACAACGACATCGAACAGCGAGACCGAACCCATCGGTGGCGTCAACGTCAGCTTGCGGTAATCCGCCTTGAAGTAATAAATCATCGCGTTGTTGAGGATCAGGTCGAGCCCGAACGTCAAGGTCAGCGTGACCAGAACGGGCGCCGTGATCACACGGTTGAGGATCAGGCGCTGAATGACGTAGCCGAGAACGAAGAACGCCGGAGCCGCGATGCCGAGCGCATACCACGGCGAGATGTGAAGCGACTGATAGAGCCCCCACGCCAGATAGGCGCCAAGAACGATGAACGAGCCGTGGATGAGATTGATGACGTTCAAAACACCCCAGACCAGCGAGAAGCCGATCGCGATGCACGCATAAAGGCAGCCCAACACCAATGCATTGATCAGAACCTGGGCCGCCAGCATGTCGGGTTTCCGCTTTCCCTGGACCGATAGTGGTCAGTTCACGCCGAGCCTGAATTCGCCCTGCTTGATGAGCGCAGGCGAGAGGACCACGGGTTTTCCACCCTGCAGCTGAAACACCGGCGGCTCCAGCGAATCGATCTGACCGTTCGGCCCGAACTTCACCGGCCCGAAGAACGTCATCACGTTCATCCTGGCAAGCTCGTCACGCACCTTGTCGCGGTCCAGCGACCCCGCGCGCTCGATGGCCATCTGGAACAGCGCCCCCGAAACCGACGCCGAGGCCTGCGCGTAGTCGGGATCCGACTTGTACTTGTCGCGGAACAGCTTCACGTAGTTGGCGGTCGTGCCGAAAATGTCCTTGCCGGAATACTGCGCGGCGGGATGCCACCAGGCGGCGCTGGTGGTGTTCTCGCCGCTTGCACCGGCGGCATCGATGAACTCCTGATAGGCGGGACCCGCGATCATCGAGAGCACGCCGGCCTTGATCTGCTGATCGGACATCTGCTTGCGAACGAGCAGCAGGTCATTGATGTAGCCGGTCACGAAAATCCATTGCGGCGCGAGCGATTTGATCTGCGACAGCGTTGCCGAGTGATCCAGCGTGTTGATCGCGTATTTCTCGAAATACACGACTTCCAGGCCGTTGGCCTTGGCCGACTTCTCCATCTCCTGGGCGATCGCCAGCGGAAAGAGATCGTTGCGCGCCAGAATGGCGACCTTTTTCACATCAGGCGCCTTGGCCTTGACGATCTGGGTGAGCGGCGTGGTCAGCGTATCGTTCGGCGTAAATGTACCGAACAAATACTTGTAACCCTGATCATAGACCTGCGCGGAGGACGCCGTCGACGCAATGGTTGGCACCTTGTATTTCTCGGAGACGCTGCTGCCGGCCTTGGCGGCGCCCGAACCGAACGGGCTGAACAGGAAATTGACGTTGTTCTGCGTGATCATCTGCTCGGTAGTCTGCACCGCGCGGGGCGTGTTCGACTGGTAATCGGCGTAGACGATCTCGACCTTGTACTTCTTGCCGCCGACCGAGATGCCTCCGGCCTTGTTGGCCTGCTCGGCCCAAAGATCGTATCCCTGCTGCTGTTTGATGGCTTCAGGCGCCAGCGGACCCGTCAGCGGGAGCGGCGCTCCGAATTTGACAACATCCTGCGCCAGCGCCGCGGAGGCTGATAATCCAAAACAAACGGCGAGAAGAAGCGAATTCGAGCGACGTGACGTAAGTCGGGAACAGACCATCTGGTTTCTCCTGCAGGGACCGAAGCGTAACCTGACCGAAAGCATGACAAATTGGGGGATCGAATAAAAGCATTGAAATTCGAACCGAGCGGTCTAAAAATTCGATCACAATGCACCCCCTGCATGCTTTCCGGGCAAGCGATGAGGGGCCTTCGGAACGCGACACATGATTGAATCAACGGCTCTCAGGTACTTTCGGGAAGTAACGCTACGCGGTTCCATCAAGCGGGCGGCCGAATCGCTGCGTATCGCGCCCAGCGCGATCAGCCGGCAGGTGCAAGGGCTCGAGGACGAGCTTTCGGCGAAGCTGTTCGAGCGAGGCGCACGGGGCATGAGCCTGACCGGCGCCGGCCACCTGCTCTATCGTTATGCAGTCGAGAGCCAGGACAAACTTGATCGAATTCGCGTTCAGGTCGAGGAATTCGACTCGCTGCAGCGTGGCCACGTGAAACTTGCAACCGTTGAGGGCCTGCTCGCGAGCTTTGTGTCCGATTTCGTCGTCGACCTTTCAAAAGATTATCCCGGCATCTCGATCACGGTCACGACGGCGGGCACCAGCGGCGTCGCCGAAATGGTCGGACGGCACGAGGTCGATCTCGGCCTCGTTTTCGGCCGTGCGCCACGGCGCGACCTGATCGAGCTGGCGCGCATGCGCCAGTCACTGTGCCTCATGGTCGCACCCGATCATCCGATGGCCGTTAGGGAGTACTGCGCGATAAAAGACCTCGCGGGCCTGCGCGTAATCCTACCCGATCTATCGTTCGGCATCCGTCAGGAAATTGACCGCGCTTGCGCCAAGGCCAATGTCGAGCTCGATCTCTACAGCGAGACAAACTCGATTGCTTTCCTCCGCACGATCGCCATGAAAACCGGTATCGGAACCTTTCTGCCGCGCGACTCGGCCATGCCCGAGCTACTCGCAGGCACGCTGGTCGCGGTGCCATTGCGCGACAAACGTCTGGAAGCGACGCAGGTGACGCTGGTGCAGCTTGCAACCAGAAATACTACGCCCTCGGGCCTTCGCGTTGCGCAGCTTCTCGTGGAGAAGATGAAAGAGCGAAAGAGTTAATCGAGACCGTTGACTCAGGTTGCGGTGCAAACGGCGTTCTTTCGATCATGAAAGGAGCTCGTGCGAATTCGGTGCCGCAACTATTCGGATTCGCGATGCCCGTATCCGGCCCGCAGCGGAGGTTTCCAGTATGAACGATTCTCCCGGCGTCGATCCCATTCGAGCTATCGACCTTCGCTGGACGCTTCGCGATATCAAGGCGAAGCGGTCCATGTTTCCCGTCGATCCAGATCATCTGCGCACGCTGATCGAGTTGGGCTTGGTAGAGATGAGGGATGACGTTCCAGCGATTACAAACGCCGGACATCAAATTCTTGATTAAAACGGCCGGCGTGAACCGGCGGGGCGCGCGCCGCAATCGCTCAAATCGGTAGAAAGGGTATGAGCGACCGGCCAACTTGGCTGATGCGGTAAACGCCGCTTGCGAGTAACGACGTTGCTCAATCTTGGTCGATCAAGCCAAGGCCGATCAGAGCAACGGCTTCCGAGGGACTCGTGATTTTGTGCTGCCCCGTGCACCACGGAATGGCGGCCGGGCTGGGTCGAGCGGCCGCCCATGCGGGGTATGATCATCGCCACACAAACCTTCGCGATAAGCGCTGTCTGCTAATCGAAGACTCGGCGACCTCTTTATGGGGCGGCCATCGGTCCCTCAATGTCCCCCAGGCGCAAAGCGAGCAGCCGGACCCTGTCGTCCACAAGCCAGCGCAGCCTCGCAGGAGTCGCTCTGCCAGGAACTGACAGACTATGGCTTTCCTTCAGCGTGTGGGTCTCGTTTTATCACGTCACGGGTGCTTTCGCCGGACCCATGCCAACACTCTTTTTCGGAGCCGAAGTGATGGACTTTTCCGCCTCCCGCGCCGCCCGGAAGTCATCGAGATGATCGACGTTTCGTGCGAGAGCGGCTTCTTTGGTCAATAGCAGATAAATGCGCCCGACCGCTCTGTGCAGGCGCTTCGACTTGCCAAATGGCATCCGGCGTGCCTTGCAGATGGCTTTCACGGCGTAGGCATGCAGGTAATCGACGGCATCGGACATCATGAGCCTCCAGGCGTTCAACCGCACCGGCTAGGTTCAGTTCCTTGATGTCTGGCAACGAAATCGACACTCGCGAGTTGTTGTGGACCGAAACGGAGCTTGCGATGACGGACACCGGCAAAGGCGAAACTCGAATAGCTGACGAAGCCCTAAACCTTGCGAAAAAGGCGGTGGAGTCGGCCACCGCCCAGGTGGACGAGGTCAGCCGTCATTTCTCCGATGCGGTTGAAAAGGCCCGTCAGCCGGAAACATATCTTGAGCTTCTCAAGAAAGCGACAGTGGCGGCGCCTATCGGAATGCTGGTGACGGCTTTCATCGCCGGTGCGCTATTCGGCTTAAGACGCCATCGCCGTTGACGCGGTGCCACCGTTAGTGGATCCGGCGGTTGAGCCGTTCGCTATTTGGTGCGGGTCTGGTTAGGTGCGGTACAAGGAGGGGTAATGTCCAAAGAATTCAATCCGGCGCCTCATGACAAACACGCAGAGGACCCCCAGAAGGCAAACGAAGCTTGAGAAGGGTCTCGAGGATACCTTCCCGGCATCAGATCCGGTCAGTGAAACTCAACCCAAGCCGTCCAAAGATTGAATAGCACCATCTTTTTGTGATTGGCGCCCCGTACTTCGCCGCCGCCTTCGGCGACGCTTCTGAATTGGCACATAAGCGACATGGCCAAATATGCCGAGTGTCCGCTTTGCGCGGCCATCCCGGCAAGGACGCATTTGACGCAAACCCGGAAAGAAGGGATGACGGCCTGGCGCTGGTTGCCCGTTTCGGAGCGTCCTGTACTTCTTCCGATATTGAGCTGGCGGCAGGCCAAATTCCATCTTGAATGCGCGGTCGAAAGCAGATTCCGACTCGTATCCGACGTCGGAAGCGATCTGCAGGATCGTGTCCGCGGTCGTTACGGAGTCTCGCTGCAGCCGAGTGAACCCGCCGCCGCCGCGGTTGGGACGCGACACGCGGCGAATTTCATCGCGATTTCCGATACACACAGGCATCAAAACAGCTTGATCAATTCGACGTCGTCCTGCAAATGCGCCGGCGGCCCGTCGTAGATCTTGCGACCGGCCTTCGATACCGCCACCCGGTTGGCAATAGGCAGGCTGTAGTGCACGTTCTGCTCCACCATCAGGATGGAAGTGCCGAAGCTCCGATTGATCTCCGCAATGCTCTGCATCACCCGGTCGACCAGATTCGGCGCGAGGCCGATGGACGGCTCGTCCAGTATGACCACGCGCGGCTCGTGCATGAGCGCCATGCCGATGGCCAGCATCTGCTGCTGGCCGCCGGAGAGCGTGCCGCCGATCTGCTGCTGGCGCTCGCCCAGGATCGGAAATAGCTTAAAAATGGTCTGCATGCGTGCCGGCAGCTTGGCCTTGTCGGCCATGATGAAGCCGCCGAGTTCCAGATTGTCGTGCACACTCAAAGTCCGGAAGATACCATGGCCCTGCGGGACGAAGGCGATGCCCTCTGCCACGTTCTCGCCAGGCAAGCGGCCGGCGATCGGCTTGCCGTCATAAGTCACTTCGCCGGCGGCCGGTTTCAGCAGGCCGAAGATAGCGCGCATGAGTGTGGTCTTGCCGGCGCCGTTATGGCCCAGCACCAGCAGGATCTCGCCGCGGAAGCTCCCGCCGAGACCCCGGCGCCGTGGCCACTTCTCCAAATCGTCGGACAGTGATCTGTTCTGCTGATCAATTGTGGCCGACCAACCTTGCCGGCTCGATGCGGGCAACACGCTCGCCTTCTTCAAATCGAATGACGCTCTCCTCCCCCGATTAGCCTTGCCATCCCACCATAGGCGCATTATGTGAGTAATCAATTACTACCTTTTTCAGGGAACTTTCTATGCCATCCAAGCCCAAAAACCTCCCAGCCGAAGAGCGCCGCGCCGTCACGGTGGAGACGGTTGTCGAGCTGGCCGCCGAACAAAATCCAAGCGAAATCACAACTGCCGCCATTGCCAAGCGAATGAACCTCACACAAGGGGCGCTGTTTCGTCATTTCCCCAGCAAAGATGCAATCTGGCAGGCGGTCATCTCCTGGGTCGCCGATCGCCTACTGGCGCGAGTCGACCGCGCCATAGCGACAGCCGAATCGCCGCTGTCCGCTTTGGAAGCGGTGTTCATGACGCACATCGAGTTTGTTGTCGCACATTCCGGAGTACCGCGCATGATATTCGGCGAACTGCAGCGCGCCGAGGATACAGCTGCCAAGCGCATGGTGGGTGAACTGCTCGGGCATTACTCAGAGCGTCTCGTCACCCTAATCGAAGCCGGCAAGGCTCAAGGCGTGCTGGCGCGCGACGTTGATACCGGCGCGTCGGCCACTCTCTTCATCGGGTCCATTCAGGGACTGGTGATGCAGTCGTTGCTGGCTGGAAATACGGACCTGATCCGCACGCAGGCACCGGCGATCTTTGCCATCTACAGCCGCGCGATCAGGAGAGTGCAATGAAACTGCCGTCCCTGGATCGCCGCACACTCGCGCTGGTTGGCGTACTCGGAACGCTGCTTGCCCTGTTCGTCTATGTGGTCCTGCGCTCCGGGCCGTTGGCACCGGTTCCCGTCACCGTCGCCGCAGCAGAGAATCTCGCGATCACGCCCGCGTTGTTTGGCATCGGCACGATCGAGTCCCGGTATACCTACAAGATCGGTCCAATGGTTGCTGGGCGGATTAAACGCGTCGATGTGAACGTGGGCGACAGAGTTCGGGGCGGCCAGTTGCTCGGCGAGATGGACCCTGTGGACCTCGATGACCGCGTCGCGGCCCTGGAAGCTTCGATCAAACGAGGGGAAGCCAGTGTGCTGGCAGCGAAAGCACAGGTCCAGGACGCGACGGCCCGCAAGTCCTATGCCGACGCGCAGGCAGAACGCTACGAACAACTCTGGCAGACGCGCACGGCGAGTGAAGTGACGGTCGAGGGGAAGCGACAGGACCACCGGGTAGCAGGAGCCGTACTGGCGGCGGCCACTGCGAATTTGGACGCCGCAGCGCACGAACTCGCGCGAATCCGTTCCGATCGCGACGGTCTGATCCAGCAACGCGCCAGCCTGCGATTGATCGCTCCCGTCGATGGATTGGTGGTGCTACGCGGTGCCGATCCCGGCACAACGGTCGTCGCGGGCCAGTCCGTCGTCGACATCATCGATCCCGCGAGTCTTTGGATAAACGTACGATTCAATCAATTGCGCTTATCCGGGCTGCGCGCCGGCTTGCCGGCCCGCATCGTTCTGCGCTCTCAAGCCGGGCAAGCCCTCGCGGGGCATGTGCTGCGCGTTGAACCGTTGGCAGATGCGGTCACCGAGGAAACCCTCGCCAAGGTGGTCTTCGACGACCTGCCGGAATACTTGCCACCGGTTGGCGAGATCGCCGAAATCACGGTGGCCTTGCCGGCGATGGCAGCCGCCACCGTCGTGCCCGATGCCAGCGTGCAACGGGTCGACGGGCATTTAGGCGTCTGGGCGATAAGAAATGGCGCGCTGCGCTTCGTCCCTGTCAAGCGCGGTGCATCGGATCTTGATGGTCGAGTGCAGATTGTAGACGGGCTCAGGGCGGGTGAGCGCGTAGTGGTATACAGCTCGGCTGGTCTCAGCGCTCACACCCGGATCAAGATCGTCGAGGCCCTGGCAGGCGTGGCGCCATGATCAGTCTCGCGGGTCGTGACATCCTTCACACTTGGGGCAAGTTCGTCTTCACCGGCGTGGGATTAGGGCTGCTGATTGGCGTGACGTTGACGATGGCTGGCGTCTACCGGGGTATGGTGGACGA
>NZ_JAURXB010000036.1 GCF_030654605.1 Bradyrhizobium sp. | reverse complement strand
GGGCGAGAACCGGTCGCTGAAGCAGTACATCGCGGATCTCAAACCGAACCAGACCGAAGTGTACTTCCTGGCCGGCGACAGCATCGAGCGGCTGAAATCGAATCCCAAGCTGGAGTCGGCCGCCGCCCGCGGCATCGAGGTTTTGCTGCTGACCGATCCGGTCGACGCGTTCTGGACCTCGGCCCCGCTCGATTTCGAAGGCAAGCCGCTGAAGTCGCTGAGCCAGGGCGATATCGATTTCGGTCTGATCCCGCTGCTGGACGACAACAAGGAAGAAACGAAGCCGGAAGCCGATGGGGCCGCGATCATCGCCGTGATCAAGGCGACCCTCGGCGAACGCGTCTCCGACGTGCGCGCCTCGCAGCGGCTGACGTCGAGCGCGTCCTGCCTGGTCGCCGGCAGCCATGGCCCGGACCGCGAACTGGAGCGCCTGCTGGCGCGGCAGAACAAGGGCGGCGGCACCAAGCCGATCCTCGAGATCAACCTGCGCCACCCGCTGGTGGCGGCGATCTCAGGCGACAGCGCCGACGGTGCGGACCTTTCGTTCCTGCTGCTGGAGCAGGCCCAGATCCTCGACGGCGAACTGCCGGAAGACCCGGCGGCGTTTGCGGGGCGCCTCAACCGGTTGGTGTTGCAGGGGGTGGCGAAGGGCGGGTAGGCCGACCGTCGCAAGGTTCGAACGTCACACCAGTTGAAGCCGTAACTCCCGCCCTACAATTCTTGCGGCTCGCTGCAGGCTTTCGATCGTGGCGCTGCCGTTGTCGGGATCGAGCAGTCGATCAACCTGCGCACGGCTGGTTTTCATCAACTCGGCCATTCGCTGTTTGGTGATCTTCTTCTTCTTCATTTCGCTGGCGAGCTGATGCGCAATCACGGCCTTGATCGCGGCGGCGGTTACCTCCTCGCGGATTCCGCCTTCTTCGAGCCAGCTCTCGAAGCTCGAACCTATGTGCGGGTTTTTCCTGGCCATGCCTGCAACTCCTTAAATCTCTGCCGTGCCACCGTCAGTTCTTCCGCCGGGGTCTTCTGCGCCTTCTTGATCATCGCATGCAGAGCGATCAGCATGCCGTCGTGAAATCCGAAGAATATCCGCGCCTCACGCCTGCTCGGCAGCGAGGCACGCACTTCCCACAAGCCTGCGCTCAGGGGACGGCACAGCGGTAGACCGATCGGCCAACCGTACTGAACCTTGGCGATGTCGCGCCCGATCGTCCGCTTGTCTTCGCGGGACAATTCATTCAGCCATTCTCGCACTGGCTCTCGGCCGGTTACCGATCGCCAAAATACGAGAGGGATGGGTTTGAGGCCTTCGGCCATCCTCGATCACTGTACCAAAAAAGATGCATTCGGGCAATAACAAAACGCCAAGTCGGAAGCTCGATCCCGGGTATCGAAACGGGCCAACCCCGGAAAACATTTTGTTGTCGGAGATCGTTTTCGGTCAATATGTCTCTAGGCCCGGCAATTCGCTGTAACGGCCGAACCGATTGTCGCGATCGGCCGTAACTACATTCACCAACCCTGGAACCCGGACGATCTTCCGCCCATGACCACACCCACCAGCGACACCTTCTACAGTTCCATCCCGGTCTTTCGCGGCTTTGCCAGCCTGATGGACCCGGCGCTGTATTCGCCGCTGCCGGACGACTGGTCGATCGGCGTCGCCGATATCGTGGAATCGACCAGGGCGATCGCGGAGGCGCGCTACAAGGCGGTCAACATGGCCGGCGCTTCGGTGATCGCGGCGGTGACGAACGCGCTGGAGGGCCGCGAGTTTCCGTTCGTGTTCGGCGGCGATGGCGCGAGT
>NZ_JAURXB010000028.1 GCF_030654605.1 Bradyrhizobium sp. | reverse complement strand
CGGCACACGAGCATACAGGTGAAGCGGAGGCATCCGGCTTTCCCTGCGCGATGGTTTAAGGCTTATACGTGCTCTCCTCGGTGAGCCCTGCACTTTTGCCACCGTTGCCCGCGCTGCCTTGAGCTACGAACTTGACATCTGCCCTTGGGATGTCGGGACCACACGATTTCGCCATCCGCTTCCGGCGCCCTCGTCAGGAGTGCCATCCGCGTCCACCGCATCCCCGCCCCGCGCTGGTACGTTGCGCAACGCCCCTCTGACCGGGACGGGATGGCTGTTGATATAGACTGATTTGTTATTCTGAAAAACAGAAATATTTTTCCGGAAGGGGCTTGACACGATTTCTGCTAAACAGAAGTGACTGGCCCGTCGGGTGGATTTGTTGAATTGATTGGGTGAATCGGTCTTATGCCGCACCCAACAATTTTTTCGCCCGGACTGCAGAACTGGGGCCCATACGACACAATACACCGGCGGATGCCAGCAACCTTTCAGTTAGTGGTTTGCCTTTTACCGCTGCGAGGCGATAAAGTGCGGGAGGCTTTTTAGTCCATTACGCAATGCACATCGATGACGCGTTTTCATGACCGATTTCTGGAATTCTTATCCGACGACTGGCTTCAGGAGCGAAGCAGACGTTGAACTGCGGCTGGTGCAACCACTGCTGGCAGCCTTGGGGTATGGAACTGAGGATTTGGAATCCAAGCCAAGCGTCGTGTTTCGGGAAGGGCGGCAGGGCCGCAGACCAGAAGCCGACTATATTGCCTTCTACGGCGCGGAACACAATCGCAATACGTCACTGCTTGTCGTTGAGGCCAAGGCTCCGGGTGAGTCGCTTGCCTATGGCAAAGACCAAGGCGAGTCCTACGCGACCAATGTCCGCGCGCCGCTTCTGCTACTGACAAATGGCGAAACGCTGGTTGTTTGGCAATGGCAGGCCACGATGGAAAGCACCTGCGTGCTGGATATTCCGGTTTCATCGTTGCTTGCACGTCGGGGCGATGTCGAACGTCTCCTCGCCAAGAAGGCGATCTACGTTTATTGCCGTTCACTCAAGGTAAAAAATGTTCTAGAGGTGTCTCGCGATTTCACTCGGTACGAAACGGCGGAACTGCAGCGTACGACGAGATCTGCCGCGACGATCAATCGCACCGTTCGACAGGCGCCGATAAGTTCCAATTCCCCGCCGATCGAGGCCGACCGGCTGCTCCCCAGTTTTGCGCGCGGCGCACTAATTGCGGCTTCATCGGGCTACGGCAAGACCACCCTCGCCTTACGAATGTTTCGCCAAGCGATCGACGCTCGCAAGCACGACAGTCTGGCGCTTCTTGCGTTTGACGTCCCCTTACCTGATCTTGAGCAGACGGACGTTTCAATTATTGATTTCATGCACCGCCGGCTGAGCCCGCATTGTCCCGGCATGTCGCCGGCGGCACTCGAACAACTGATGCGGGATGATGGCGTTATCCTAGTCTGCGATGGTTTCGACAGGGTCTCGGCCGCTCATCAAAACAGAATGGCGGCTCAGTTTTCTAACTTGTTGCGTGATTATCCGCTCCTTCAGATGTTTGTCTTGTCGCGGGAAGGCGTGCGACCGCGTATTGAGTTGCCGTTGCTCCTGCTTGAAGAATTGTCGTTCGAGCAGATGCGAGAACTGGAAAGGCTGCTCCTGGATGACGGCACGGGCACCTTCTACTCTATCATCAGTGCCATGCCGGACATGCTTCAGGAACTATGCAAGAATCCGCTACTGTTCAATCTTGCGCTGGACTACTGGAAGCTGAATCAAGCATTTCCGAAACAAATCGAGTTCCTTTTCCGGTCGTGGCTCGACAGCACACTGAAGCTCCAACCGAACGATACGGTCAGCGCCGTAATTCGGGAGCACGCGTTGGCGGTGATCGCCAACGCCACGACCGAATCGAATATCACGCCGCGGGTGGCGCTCGCGCTCATCGGGGCTAACGGAATTTCGGCAACCGCATTTGACGAATTGATTGGGTGTGACGCAATCCGTGTAAATGGATCGGTTGTCGAAGTTCAGCACGAAGCACTGGCGGACTACCTGCGTGCAAAGAGTATCGCTTCCCAGGAAGAGGCATCTTTGACATTGAGCCTAGCGTCGACAACCATGGCTGCGGACTCGTTTTTGCCTGTCTTGTTAATGTCGCAACTTACAACCCATCGAACACAAGCTGCGCTTTGGCAGCGCCTGTCTCAAACCAGCGCTGAAAGTTATTTGAACGCGCTCCGTTATCGGTTCGACGTATCGGAAGAACTGGCTACGCTTTCCCAAGAAACTCTCACTTACGATTATCTCCGCGATTTTGTCGAAGGCATCGAAATGCCGCTAGCCGGATTTTTTCCTGAGCTACGTCCCGAGGTCAACGAACTTCTGATTGATACGAGGGACGATAGCATTGCGGCGACCGGGCTGGTGTACGCGATGCCCGGGGAACTCTTTTACGGGCTTCATCCACGAAATGCCGGCCCGCAAGTCACCGTTGGTTTACCTTCCCAACATCGAACACAACGTTCGGTCAATCTGGATCGCTCGCACTATCGGTTGGATAGCGGACGACTGCTCGGAATGACGCTACTAAAGGATACTTTGATCGAGATCATCGAGAAAAAGAACCTCAAGGGCGGCGTGTTATGGGCTTCGGAACGACTGGTAGGCCGAATCAGATTTCTCGCTGAACAAGACGGCTTTCCGATAAGGCTGACCCAGACTCTCAATGAGCTGGAAGATGTACTGAGCCCATTAGCGGGACGCGCGCTTCAGTTCGGCCTCTTCGGACAAGGAGAAAGCTTTACGGTCGACTCATTGCTCGAAGACATCGCGTTGTTGAAGAGAAATGGGAGAACCGCGCTTGACCTTTGGTGGCAACAGCTGGGATGGGATGAAGATGCACAGGCCCAGAGCGGCAACGTTATTATCTGCGTGCTGAATGAACACTATCGTAGATTTCAGCAAGTATATGCCGAGGTCGTGCAAACATGTTTTCCTGCCTTCGCTGACCAGCTTGGGTTCTATTCGTCCCTTCCGGTTCGTTGGAAAGTGACGGTTGTGGAACGACCACCGCCCATGGGGAATTGGCAAAGCTTCAAGTGGCTTCCGGTCGAGAGCTGGGATCAAGCAGGAGCAGATGTGACCTTTAGCAGCGAGGGCGAGCCATTCGGCGACGGGACTGAAGCTCGGGCAGCGCTTTCAAAACTTAACCGCCTCAATGCTCACACACATATTCGGGTAGGATTCGGCAAAATGCCATCGTACGATGGGCACAATTGGCATGGATATTTTGACGGAGCCACCCCAGTGATCCATGACGTTTGTCGGCAACTCGCGGACGAGATCAAACGTGTCTTTTCGCCGTTACCTTCTAACGACGGATAGCTGCGTATTGACGGCAGAAATGTTCTGGTGGCGTTTGGTGCACTCCCAAGGCGCATTCTTCTTAGCCATCGGGCCGCATGGCTCGAAGGGCAGGACGACAGTAGGGGGTGGATGGCCGGATCAAGTCCGCTTATGACGGGTCTGTGTTCTGGATAACCCCATGCGCCCTGCTCTGCTCAATCCCCTGTTCGCGCCGGTCACGACCCTTGGCGGGGTCGGGCCGAAGCAGGACAAATTGTTCCGCTATCTGCTCGGCCGCGATGAGACGCCGCGGCTGGTGGATCTGCTGCTGCATCTGCCGGCCAGCGTGATCGACCGCCGGGCGCGGCCGAAAGTCCGCGACGCCGCCCAGGGGGCCGTGGTCACGCTGGAGGTGACCGTCGACCGTCACCGCCCGCCACCGCCGCGCAACGCGCGCGCGCCCTTTCTGGTTTATGCCAGCGACGACACCGGCGACGTGGTGCTGACCTTCTTCCGGGCCAAGCCCGGCTACGTCGAAAAACTGCTGCCGGTCGGCGCCAAACGCTATGTCTCCGGCACCCTGCAGATGTATGACGGCATCCCGCAGATCGTGCATCCCGACCGTGTCGTCGATGAAGAGGGTTTTGCAAAGCTGACGGGCATCGACCCGGTCTATCCACTGACCGAGGGGCTGGCGCTGGGCTCGCTGCGCCGGGCGATGGCGCAGGCGCTGCAGAAGCTGCCTGCGATGCCGGAATGGATCAGCCCGGAAGTGCTCCGCCGCTGCAAATTTCCCGCGGTCACTGAGGCGCTCAACCGCGTCCACGTGCCGGTCGAGCTCACCGACATCCTGCCGGATGGCCCGTTCTGGTCGCGGCTGGCCTTCGATGAACTGCTGGCCGGCCAATTGGCGCTGGCGCTGGTGCGGGCGCAGTTGCGCCGCCCGGCCGGCGACCGCCACGCCGGTGACGGCCATCTGCGCAGCCGGATCATCGACGCGCTGCCCTATGCGCTGACGACCTCCCAGCGCGACGCGGTCGCCGCCATCACCGACGATCTGCGCCAGCCGGTGCGGATGCTGCGGCTGCTGCAGGGCGACGTCGGATCCGGCAAGACCGTGGTAGCGCTGCTGGCCGCCGCCGCCGTCACCGAGGTCGGCAAGCAGGCCGCCTTGATGGCGCCGACCGAAATTCTGGCGCGGCAGCATATCAAGACCATCACGCCTTTGGCCGAACGCGCCGGGCTGCGGGTCGCGATCCTCACCGGCCGCGAAAAGGGCAAGGAGAGGCGCGAATTGCTGGCGCGGCTCGCCGATGGCGGGATCGATTTCCTGGTCGGCACCCATGCACTGATCCAGGACGACGTGGTGTTCAAGGCCTTGGCGCTGGCGGTGGTCGACGAGCAGCATCGCTTCGGCGTGCGCGAACGGCTGGCGCTGACCAACAAGGGCGAAGCGGTCGACGTGCTGGTGCTGAGCGCGACGCCGATCCCGCGCACGCTGGTCATGACCTATTTCGGCGACATGGATGTTTCGGAATTGCGCGAGAAGCCGGCGGGGCGCCAGCCGATCGATACCCGCACGGTGCCGAACAGCCGGCTCGGCGAGGTGATGGACGGCGTCGGCCGCGCGCTGGACAAGGGCAAACTGGTGTACTGGATCTGCCCGCTGGTCGAGGAATCCGAAGCCGAGGGCATCGAGCATTTGACCAACGCCACCGAACGGTTCGAGAGCTTGCGAGAGCGTTTTGGCGCGCGCGTCGGGCTGGTGCACGGCCAGATGAAGGGCGCCGAGAAGGACCGCGTGATGGCGCAGTTCGCCGCCGGCGAGATCGGGCTTCTGGTCGCCACCACCGTGGTCGAGGTCGGCGTCGACGTGCCCGCCGCCACCATCATGGTGATCGAGAACGCCGAACGCTTTGGCCTCGCGCAATTGCATCAGCTGCGCGGCCGCATCGGCCGCGGCTCCGAAGCCTCGACCTGCCTGCTGCTCTACAAGGAGCCGCTGAAGGAAATGTCCACCGCGCGGCTGAAAGTGATCCGGGAAACCACCGATGGTTTTCGCATCGCCGAGGAGGACCTGAAACTGCGCGGCGAAGGCGACGTGCTGGGCACAAGGCAAAGCGGCCTGCCCGGCTACCGCATCGCGCGCTCCGAGGTGCACGCCCAGCTCGTTACGCAAGCGCGCGACGAAGCGCTGCGGATCATGAAGGACGATCCGAAGCTGAAAGGCGAGCGCGGTGAGGCGCTGCGGGTGCTGCTCTATCTGTTCGAGCGCGACGAAGCGGTGCCGCTGATCGGGGCGGGGTAGATGCGCGCGGCATTATCGATTCCAGCCGCGGGGCCGGCGGCGCGATGTGTGTCGAAAATGGGTGATCTGAATTTCCGTCGCGGCGACCGTGTAGAAAATAAAATAACGCAATTGAGGTTCGACAATGACGCGCGCAGTCGGCTCGTCCGTTTCTCTCCCCTGAAAGGGATTGTCGGCTAACTGTCGCGAACGATCGATCAGGCGCGCGATGATACGTGAGGCAATATCGGGACTGTACTGACTTATGTAATCGTCAATCTGGGCGATGTCGCGCAACGCCCTCCGAGTAAAGCGAACCTTCATGCACGGGAGTGCAAGCGATACAGTTCGTCGATCTCTTCGTCAGACGCAAAATCGCCGCGACGCGCGTCTTCCATTCCCTCACGAACTGCTGCTCGCTCTTCATCGGAAAGCCGGTACACACCGGTTCGACGCGATTCGATTTCGCGCGCCACATTGGCAAGTTCTTCCTGATCCTCAAGAGGCCAAGTTTCAACTTGCTCCAGCAATTTTCTCGTTCCGGGGCTCATACCGATAAGTATAGCACAATTGCGCCGTTCCGCTACCGCCAGCGGCAACCGGTGTCGCCTCAATCCACCTTCGCAGGCTCCGGCCGAGGCGCCGCTGTATTCGCCACCCGCGCGGCGTTCGCCATTTCGGCCAGGGCCGCGATCTTCTTCTGGCCGTCGGAGCCGGGCTGCACCACGCCGCAGGACATGATCAGGGTGGCGGCATCTTCGGCGCTCATCTGGACTTCGATGATCTTGCTCTTCGGCACATAGAAGAAGAAGCCGGTGGTCGGGTTCGGCGCACACGGCAGGAAGACTGAGATGTGCTCGTCCTGGCCCGGCAGCTTGTTGGCGATCTCCACGCTCGGCGATTGCGAGATCAGCACGATCGACCACATGCCGGGCGACGGGAATTCGACCAGGCCGACGCGGCGGAAGCTGGAGCCCTGCCCCGAGAACAGCGTTTCGAATACCTGCTTCAGGCCGCGATAGATGGCGCGCACCACCGGCATGCGGCCGAGCAGACGCTCGCCGAGATCGACCAGGGTCCGCCCGATCAGATTGGCGGCGAGGAAGCCCAGCAGCGTCAGCGCGAACACCGCGACGATCAGGCCGGCGCCCGGCAGGCCGAACGGCAGATAGGTCTCGGGCCGGTAGGCCAGCGGAATCAGCGGCCGGACGATGCCGTCGACCCAGGTCACGAACCACCAGGTCAGATAGAAGGTGATGGCGATCGGACCGGCGACGATCAGGCCGGTCAGGAAATAGTTCCGGAATCGGGCCATAAACCCGCTGTGGGCCTCGGGCGGAACTTCGGCCGGGAGCACGGGCGGCAAATCGTCGGGATTCATACGGGTTCCAGGTTAATCTCAGCGGCTACTGTACACTGCCAGCTAAGCCATCCTATCAGACTTTGGAAGGCCCCGACCACCGTCCGGCGTGTGACACTTATTCCACCGTCACCGATTTCGCCAGATTGCGCGGCTGGTCGACGTCGGTGCCCATGATCACGGCGGTATGATAGGCCAGCAGCTGCACCGGGACGGCATAGACCATCGGCGTGAAGGTCGCGGCCATGTCCGGCAGCACGATCGTCACCAGCGAGTCGATGCTCGCCTCCGCCGCGCCCCTGGCGTCGGTCATGAGAATGATCTTGCCGCCGCGGGCGGCGACTTCCTGCATGTTGGAGACGGTTTTTTCGAACACCCGGTCATGCGGCGCGATCACCACGATCGGCATGTTCTCGTCGATCAGCGCGATCGGGCCGTGCTTGAGTTCGCCGGCGGCGTAGCCCTCGGCATGGATGTAGGAAATTTCCTTCAGTTTCAGGGCGCCCTCCAGCGCCAGGGGATAACTGGTGCCGCGGCCGAGATAGAGCACGTCCTTGCATTTCGCCAGTTCGCGCGCGAGCTTTTCGATTTGCGGCTCGGTCTTCAGCGCCTCGGCCATCAGGCGCGGAATTTCCACGAGGCCATGCACCAGTTTGGTTTCATCGGCCTCCGATAGTACGCCGCGCGCGGTGCCGGCGGCGACCGCGATCGCGGCCAGCACCATCAGCTGGCAGGTGAACGCCTTGGTCGAGGCGACGCCGATTTCCGGCCCGGCCAACGTCTGCAACACCGTTTCGCTCTCGCGGGCGATGGTCGAACCCGGCACGTTGACCACCGAGAGGGTGTGCACGCCCTCCTCCCTGGCGTAGCGCAAGGCGGCCAGCGTGTCGGCGGTCTCGCCGGACTGCGAAATGAAGATCGCGAGATCGCCCTTGCGCAGCGGCGCCTCGCGATAGCGAAATTCCGAAGCGACATCCAGTTCGACCGGAACGCGGCCGAGCCGCTCGAACCAGTATTTGGCGATGAAGCCGGCATAGCTCGCGGTGCCGCAGGCGACGATCGAGATGCGCTGGATATCCCTGAAGTCGAACGGCAGGTTGGCCGGCAACGCCACGCGCTCGGTCGCCATGTCGACGTAGCGCGCCAGCGTATGGCCGACCACCTCCGGCTGCTCGTGAATTTCCTTGGCCATGAAGTGGCGGTAATTGGCCTTGTCGACCAGCGAGGTCGAGGCCGAGTGCTTGATCGCCTCGCGATGCACGATCGCATTGTGCTTGTCGCGGATCACGGCGCTGTCGCGCGTCAGCACCACCCAGTCGCCGTCCTCGAGATAGCTGATGGTGTCGGTGAACGGGCCGAGCGCGATGGCGTCGGAGCCGAGGTACATCTCGCCGTCGCCATACCCGATCGCGAGCGGCGGGCCGTTGCGGGCGCCGATCATCAGATTGGCGTCGCCCGCGAAAATGAAGCCGAGCGCAAACGCGCCGCGCAGCTGCGACAGCGAAGCCTTCACCGCCTCGACGGGATCGACGCCCCTGGCCAGATAGCTGTCGACCAGATGCAGCACGATCTCGGTATCGGTCTCGGTCTTGAACACCGCGCCCTTTTTCGTGAGCTCATCGCGCAGCTCGCGGAAATTCTCGATGATGCCGTTGTGAACCACGGCGACGCGGTCGGTGGCATGCGGATGCGCGTTGTTCTCGGTCGGCTTGCCGTGGGTGGCCCAGCGGGTGTGCCCGATGCCGGTGTGCCCCGCCAGCGGCTCGGCCCGCAGCCGCGCTTCCAGATTCTTCAATTTGCCCTCGGCGCGGCGGCGCTCGAGATGATCGCCTTCCAGCGTGGCGACGCCAGCGGAATCGTAACCGCGATATTCCAGCCGCTTGAGCGAATCCACCAGTTGCTCCGCCACCGGAGCCCGTCCGAGAATGCCGACAATGCCGCACATGCGGTTCAATATCCCCAAATCCAGCGAAAAGGCGCCCGCCTCTCTTAACGAGAATCGCGCGGGTTCAGATACTCAATAATTATTGCCGATTGAGACAGCGTTAAGCGGAAAGCTTAATAACGACGGCATCAGCCATCCTTCGGCGTCCTGGCTTTCGTCTTCAGCTCGCGGTAGCGCTTGGCGCCGCCCTCGCGGTTGGTCTGCGGGCTGCGCTCGACGGCCAGCGCGTCGTCGGGCACGTCCTTGGTGATCACCGAACCCGAGCCGATATAGGCGCCGTTGCCGATCTTGACGGGCGCCACCAGCGAGGAGTTGGTGCCGACGAAGGCGCCCTCGCCGATCGTGGTCTTGTGCTTGGAAAAGCCGTCATAATTGCAGGTGATGGTGCCGGCGCCGATGTTGGAATTGGCGCCGACATGGGCGTCGCCGATATAGCTGAGGTGATTGACCTTGACGCCGGCTTCCAGCGTCGCCGCCTTGACCTCGACGAAATTGCCGATCCGGGCGCCGTCGCCGAGCGAGGTGCCCGGCCGCAACCGCGCATAGGGGCCGACGGAGGCCTTTTTGCCGATCGAGGCCTGCACGATGTGGGAGAACGAATGGATCACCGCGCCGTCTGATATGGAGACGCCGGGACCGATCACCACGAACGGCTCGATCGTCACGTCCTTGCCGAAGGTGGTGTCGGCGGCGAGATAGACCGTCTCGGGCGCGATCAGCGTCACGCCGGCGTCGAGCGCCGCCTTGCGCAACCTGGCCTGCATGACGGCTTCCGCCTCCGCGAGCTGGGCCTTGGTGTTGATGCCCCGCACTTCATCCTCGCCGGTTTCGATCACGACGGCCTCCCATCCCAGTTCCCGAACCACCGTGACGGCGTCGGTCAGATAATACTCGCCCTTGCTGTTGGCATTGCCGATGGCGTCGATGATCTGCAGCGCCTTGCGGCCGTCGAACGCCATCACGCCGGCATTGCAGAGTTTTATCGCGCGTTGCTCGGGCGTGGCGTCGGCGTGTTCGCGGATCTCGACCAGCCGGTCACCCTCGACCAGCAGGCGGCCATAGCCGGTGGGATCGGCGGCGCGAAAGCCGAGCACCGCAAGGGCTGCGCCCGACCGCAGCGGCGCGCGCAGCCGCGCAAATGTTTCGGCCGAAATCAGCGGCGTATCGCCGAACACCACCAGCAGATCGTCGGCGCCGCCGATAAGCGCGTCGCGGGCCGCCAGCACCGCATGCGCCGTGCCGAGCCGCTCGCGCTGAACGAAATTTTCCGCGTCGGGGCGGATACGTTTGACCTCGTCGGCGACCGCGGTGTGGTCGGGTCCGATCACCACGGCAAGCCGGGCGTTCGCGCCTTTCGGCGCGGCGCCCAGCACATGCGCCAGCAGCGACTGGCCGGCGACGGGATGCAGCACTTTCGGGAGCGACGATTGCATCCGCGTGCCCTCACCGGCGGCGAGCACAATGGTGAGGCTGGAGCGAGACATTCGGATCCCTGTGTTGGCCCTGTCTGGCGCGCCTCTCGGCGCGCCTTAGCAGCCGATCTGGCGCCGCCGCCCTCTTAGAGGGTTTTCGTCCCGCATGGAAATCCGATTCGCCGCTCGGACGGCATGGAGAACGGCGATCGTTACGGTTCCAGATTCAAGATGGGGACCCTTTTCCTGTTAATGTTTGGGTTGTGATTCGGGCAGGCCACGGGAGGGCCGACAACTTCGTATGGCCAAGAAACCTGACCAGAAGACAGACCATTTGGCTGGCGGTTTCGAAACCGAGAATACCGGCGGCGTGCTGACCGGCTTTTTGGCGGAGGAGGACGAATTCGACCGCCGCGCGCTGTGGCGATTGGGATCGTGGGGCGTTGCCTCGGTCGGCGCGGTGGTTCTGGCGGTGCTCGCCAACCAGTCGTCGGTCGGATGGCGGCGCGATCAGGTCGCGGCGGCCGACCTGAGCCGCCAGGCCCAGCAGATTCAATCGGTCGCCCGGGACAGCCAGAGCGAGGCCAGGCGGCTGGCCTCCGCGATCGAAACGCTGAACAGCGATCGCGACCGGCTGTATTCCCGCGTCACCGTGCTGGAACAGGGACTGGATACCGCGACCGGCGCCATTGCCCGGCAAGCCGCCGCCCCGGCGGCGGCGCAACGGTCTCCCACCTGGCCGGCGGGCGAGACGGCGGCGGTGCTGGCCAGCCCACCCCCGGTTGTGGCGCCCGTAGCGACAACGGCCGCTTCAGCCGCCGAGAAGCTGCCCAAGGTCACCACAGCGCCCGCCGTGGCGCCCGAACCGGCTCCGGCCACGGTCTCATCGCTCGAACCGCCGCCACAAAATCCACCGGCGGCGAGCCTTGCGGCGACCCCTGCCAAGCCGCTGATGGCAGAGCGTTCGATGATGGCGCCTCCCGATGCCGCGGCCGGAAAACTGATCGAGCCGGAGGCGACGGCGAAGACCGTGACGTCAGGGCCGATACCGGAAATCGTTGCCGCGGTCGGCGTCGACGCGGAGGCGGAGGCGACCGCTCCCAAGCTCCAGCGAACCGAATTCGGCGTCGATGTCGGCGGGGCCAATTCGGTCGGCGGCCTGCGCGCGCTGTGGCGCGGCCTGTTGAAATCGCGGTCGAATGCGCCGCTTGCGGCATTGCGGCCGATCATCGTGGTGAAGGAAGGCTCGGGCGGGCTCGGTCTGCAGCTGCGGCTGGTCGCCGGCCCACTGCGCGATGCGGCGGCGGCGGCGAAAATCTGCGCCGCGCTGATCGAGAACCAGCGGCCTTGCGAGACCACCGTATTCGACGGCCAGCGCCTGTCGCTGCAGGGCGATGAGCCCCCCGCCGCCGTCAAGCCGGCGCCGCGCAAGCGAAGCAGCGCCCGGCCCAAGCCGACGGCGGCGGCCGAGGAGCCGAAGAAGCCGGAACCCCGCACGCTGTCCTCGCTGTTCAAGCGCGACTGATAAATCCGTAATCCCAATGCATTAGACGGGATTTCTCATGTTTTTTCATGGCGCTGCGACGCGCATGGTGCCCGCCGGGTTGTCCCGCCGCAAATTACCGACCATATTCGAAAGATGAAAAAAACCCCGTTCCGGCTGACGCCCTACCAGGTGCAATGGCTGCTGATCGTCGGCTTCGTGACCGTCGGCTACGCGCTCTATCTGCGCTATCTCGCGATCGAGTTTTCGAGCGCGGCGCTGGCCTGCGATGCCGGCCTGCAGACCATGCTGTGCAAGACCCGGATTCTGGTGACGTCGCTGTTTCGCAATTCGGTGTTCGGCATCGTCGCGCTCATCATCGCGACGCTCAACCTGCTGCGGCCGTCGATCGTGCTGCTCACCGGCGGGCTGATATCAGCCGGATTTGGCATCGTGCTCTACAATGTCAGCCTGTCGGGTCTGGCGATCGGCCTGCTTATTTTGGGATTTGCACGGCCCGCGCCCGCCACAGCGTAACCGCCAGCAGCACAAACAGCGCGCAGGTCCACAGCGACTGCCAGTTCGCCTTGCCTTCGTTGAACCCGGTGTAGAGCGCCGCGGTCGCCAGCACGCCGGCAAATACCGCCTCGGCGATCGGGCGCGTGCCCTCCTGTGGCCGGTTCAGCGCCATCAGCGTCCAGAATGGCAGCACCGCCATGGTCAGGGCGGCGAACGGAAAATCCTTGTAGCGCGGATCGAACACGAAGCCGAGTGCGGTCTCGGCCCCGATCAGGGTGGTCACCAGCAGCACCGCCCCCAGCAGGAAGGTCAGCACCGATCGGGTCCGCTGATCGCGTGGCCCCACCAGCTCCAGGAATGTCGGCAGCGCCCGTCCCGACATCAGCGCGTTGGCGCAGAGCATCGGCGATGCGATCCCGGCCACCAGCAGCGCGCCCCATTTGAGCCAGCCGCCGACCCCGTAACTTTCATAAAGCATCTTGTCGACGGCGACGCCGAGCAGGATGCCGGCCGCGGTGGCGGAGATCGCGACCGCCACCCAGGCCGCCGGGCGCGGCGTCCAGGGCCGGCGGCGCAGCGTCAGCCAGGCCGCGCCGAACACCAGGATGCTCAGGCCCATGCCGGTTCCCATCTGCAGCTTCCACCGGGGATAGTTGCTGATGGCCTCCTTCGCAGGATATTTCACGGCGCGTTTGTCCGCATCGATCAGGCCCCAATAGCCGCCGACGGTGCCCTCGAGCTGGCGCTTCCAGGGCTGGTCATAGGCCTCGATCAGATTGACGCGAAAGTTCTCCCGCTTCGCCAGCGCCAGAATTTCCGAAACCACCTTGGCTTGATTGGCGCGCGACGGCAGCGCGCCTTCGCGCATCCGGCCGGCGCTCGGCCAGCCGGTTTCGCCGATCAGGATTTCCTTGCCCGGAAACGCCACCGCCATCCGCTTGCGAATGGCTTCGACATGGACGGCGGCGTGTCTGGCGCGGATCGGGAAGTCTTCCCAATACGGCAGGATGTGGATGGTGACGAAATCGACGGCCTCATAGACTTCGCGGTGGCGCAGCCAGAACTCCCACACATCGGCATAGGTGACGGGAACGGTGACCTGCGATTTGACCGAGCGGATGTTGGCCGCGAGGTCGGCGGCCGTCATCTCGCCGCGCAGCAGAACCTCGTTGCCGACCACGACCGAGGTGATGACGCCGGGATATTCCCGGGTCAGGCGCACCGCGGTCTGGATCTGCGCGAGATTCTTCAGCCGGTTGCTGCCGAGCCAGATACCCTGAATGACCTTCAGTCCCACCTTGCCGGCGAGTTCCGGAACCTGGTCGAGACCGTTGTCGATCGAATAGGTCCGCACGCAGTCGGAAATCCTGGCGAGTTGCGCGAGATCCTCGGCGATCTGTTCCGGTCCGACATGCAAGGTCGGCACCAGCGGCGACTGGTCGCCGCGGAACGGCGCGTAGGATACGCATTGCAGTTTGGCGTTGGGGTCGATCGGCGCGCGCGCCAAGTTGATGGGCGTGGCCATCCACCACCACGCCGCGGCAATCGCACTCAGGGATAACAGGAGAAGCGCCAGTGGCGTACGAAGTGAAATCGGTTCCATCCTCCGGGCGAGGACCGTCGATTAGCTTGTCACCGGCCTCCTGCCAAGAGCCGGATGGTCGCAATCGAGGTCGTTCCCGGACTGCGGCTTTACCACACGGCGATAAAGTTGTGACTTTGCTGGACAAAATTCGAAATGTCCGTCATGGGAATCCCAACGGAAATAACTTGGGAATCCAGCGGCGTCGCCGCCGCATTGGAGACCCATTTGGACGGCATCACACCAGCGCGTCCGGGCTGGCCTCGGAACGGGAACAAATCGGGGAATCCATGCGTCGACGGGTGCTTCAGTTTCAAAGTGCGGTTTTGCGCCATCTCGCCGTTCCCGCGCTCGCCCTCCTGATCGGTACGGGCGGCGCCTTCGCCCAAAGCGGCGCGCAGGACCAGTCAGGCAAACCGGCGGCGACCACCCCCGCCGATGTCGCCAAGGATAACCAGCGCAAGACCGACCAGTTTCTGGAGGCCTCGACGGCCATCAACGGCCCGGCCGGAAACCCCGAATGCGTCTGGCTCGGCCGCCGCGTGGTCCGCCTGATGTGGCTCGACGATCTCGACACCGCGTTTCGGCATCTCGATCTGTACGACCGGTTTGGCTGCCCCGGTGGCCACGTGCAGGCGACGTTCCGCTGCCTGACCCGTTTTGGCGGCGAGATCGATCCCAAGGTGGCGGATACGCTGAGCGGCCGGATTCATGCCTGCTGGATCAATCCCGGGGCGCAGCCGCAGACCGCCGCGGCTTCGCAGCCGCCCGCAACCGCCGGCAGCGCCGCGCCGACCCCCGCGGCGGCTGCGCCTGCCGCCGCCCCCACCCCGGCGCCTGCGGCGAAATAGGCTTGCCGGATGTTCCTGCAAGCGTTCCGGTTTTCCGGAGCGATCCGAATATTCATGTCCTGTAAATATTCGCGCCCTCAAAACGCCACGGCGTCATAAGAGTTGTTAAATCGCGTGGCAGAGCTATGCTCGCTTTGCCGCTGACTTGGTCGGATCTCGGGGACGGATCCGCTGCCCTGCCAACCTGGCCCCATCATATGGTTTAGTCTCGATGCGCGCCGTGGTCGCCGTTCTCTTGTGTGTGACTGCCGCTCATGCCGCCCTGTGGGGCGTGCTGCGCGAAAAGCAGCAGGCTCCCGACTTCAGGGGCAAGCTGCCCAGCGTGTCCTACGCACCGTTCGAGGGCTCAGGGCATCCCGACGTCGACAACATTCCCAGCATCGAGAAAATCCGGTCCGATCTCAAGGTATTGGCGCCGCTGACGCGCGCGATCCGGCTCTATTCCTCGACCGGCGGCGTCGAACTGGTGCCGCCGATCGCCGCCGAATTCGGCTTGAAGGTCACGGTCGGCGCCTGGATCGACAAGAACAGCGAGCGCAACGAGCGCGAAATCCAGGCCGCCATCAGCCTCGCCAAACGCAACAGCAATGTGAACGGCATCGTCGTCGGCAACGAGACGGTGTTTCGCGGCGAGCAGAAGGTCGAAGATCTCGTTGAGCTCATCAAGCAGGTCAAAAAATCGGTCAATGTGCCTGTAACTACAGGTGAAATCTGGAATATCTGGCGCGACAATCCGGAACTGGCCTCATCCGTCGACTTCATCGCCGCGCACGTGCTGCCCTACTGGGAAAACTTCACCGACAAGCAGGCGGTGGACCAGGCGGTCTATCTGTACGGGCTCTTGCGCGAAAAATTTCCCGGCAAGCGGATCGTGATCGCCGAATTCGGCTGGCCGAGCGCCGGCTACAATCTGAAGAACGCCGAGCCCGGCACCTTCGAGCAGGCCGCGGTGCTGCGCAACTTCGTCACCCGCGCCGAAGCCATCGGCATGGAATACAACATCGTCGAGGCGATCGATCAGCCCTGGAAGTTCTTCGAAGGCGGCGTCGGGCCCTATTGGGGCATCCTCAACGCCGCCCGTGAACCGAAATTCGCATGGACCGGGCCGATCGTGAACGAGAACTACTGGAAGCTCGCGGCCATCGCCGTGCTGGTCGGCATCCTGCTGTCGCTGCCGATCGTGCGCCTTGCCGGCCCCACGGTGATGCAGTCGCTGATGCTGTCGGCGGCGGCCAATGGCGTCGGCGCCTGGGCCGCCACGGTGTTCGCCTATTGGGAAGGCCACTATTTTGTCTTCGGCTCGGCCTTCGCGCTGACGCTGGGGCTGATTCTGCTGGTTCCGCTGGTGCTGATCGCGATGGCGCGGATCGAGGACATCGCCGCCATTGCCTTCGGCCCCAAGCCGCGCCGGCTGATCGTCAAGGGTGCGCCGCTGGCGCCGGCGACCATCGGCGAGGCCGTTACCTTCCCCAAGGTCTCGATCCATATCCCCGCCTATTTCGAGCCGGTCGACATGCTGAAGCAGACCCTCGATGCGGTGGCCCGGCTGGACTATCCGAATTTCGAATGCGTCGTGATCATCAACAACACGCCCGATCCGGAATTCTGGCAGCCGATCCAGGATCACTGCCGGGCGCTGGGCGAGCGTTTTGTCTTCATCAACGCCGAGAAGGTCGAAGGCTTCAAGGCCGGCGCGCTGCGCATCGCCATGGAGCGCACCGCCGTCGATGCCGAGATCATCGGCATCATCGACGCCGACTATGTCGTGCAGCCGGACTGGCTGAAGGACCTGGTGCCTGTTTTCGCCGACCCCCGCGTCGGCCTGGTGCAGGCGCCGCAGGACCACCGCGACGGCGACACCTCGCTGATGCACTACATCATGAACGGCGAATATGCCGGTTTCTTCGACATCGGCATGGTCCAGCGCAACGAGGTCAACGCCATCATCGTTCACGGCACCATGTGCCTGATCCGGCGCGCGGCGATGGACATGGCCGGCGGCTGGGCCGGCGACACCATCTGCGAGGACACCGACCTCGGCCTCGCCATCATCGAGCACGGCTGGCTGACGCATTACACCAACCACCGCTACGGCCACGGCCTGCTGCCGGACACCTACGAGGCCTTCAAGAAGCAGCGCCACCGCTGGGCCTATGGCGGCTTCCAGATCGTCAAGAAGCACTGGCGCCGCTTCCTGCCCGGCGCCTCCAGGATGTCGCCGGACCAACGCCGCGAATTCGCGCTGGGCTGGCTGAACTGGCTCGGCGCCGAGAGCCTCGGCGTGCTGGTGGCGATCCTGAACCTGATCTGGGTGCCGATCGTCGCCTTTGCCGCCATCGCCATTCCCGACAAGATCCTGACGCTGCCGATCATCGCCGCCTTCGTGGTCTCGCTGGCCCATTTCATCGTGCTGTACCGGCTGCGGGTGCGCATCAAATGGGGCCAGATGCTGGGCGCCATGATCGCCGCGATGTCGGTGCAATGGACCGTTTCCCGCGCGGTCGCCAACGGCCTGATCACGGAACATCTGCCGTTCGCCCGCACCTCGAAGGGCGGCTTGAGCCGGATGTCGATCGAGTTCCAGGCGTTTTGGGAAGCCGTGATCGGCGTGCTGCTGCTGATCGGCGCCGCCGTGCTGATCGTCACCAACGGCCAGAAGGAAGTCCGCGAAATCTACATCTTCGCCGGCGTGCTGGTGCTGCAAAGCCTGCCGTTCCTGTCGGCGGTAGCGATCGCGATTCTCGAGAGCTCGCGGATCAACTCGTTCACGTTCTGGCGCAATACCGGCATCCGCAGCGCCGAGTTGATCGGGCTGCGCCCGGTGGCGATGCCGACGGTGGTCAGCAGCCAGCAGCCGGTGGCCTCCGAGGTCCGCCGCGAGGCCAGTTGAGCGGGAAATGGGCTTTTCCACAGTCCCCGCTCAGGTGAGGAATTGCCGATAAGGGCCCGTATCGGCTCATAAATCCGCGCCGTCCCCAACAGGACATTTGCCCCCGGCCCCGCTATTGACCCGCCGCAAACCGCCCCCTACACAGCGCGGCAAGTGAGCGCGTAGCTCAGGTGGTAGAGCACGTGACTTTTAATCATGGGGTCGAGGGTTCGAGTCCCTCCGCGCTCACCATGAAATCCGGGCGCTTTTCGAATTTTCCGATCCCTCCAAACAGCCCTGTGCCTGCAAAAAATCGAAATCAACCAGGCCCCCGGCAAGGGCCGACTGCTGGCGTAGATGCAACGAATGTTGCGATTTCCTTCCCTGTGCCATGATGATCCGGTACAGATTCGCCATGGACCGACGATTAACGGAAAATCAGATGGAGCCGGACGCGCTCTCGCGCGGCGCCTACAGCGCTGCCGAGGGCTTGCGACTACTAAATTTCAGTCGCGTCGGCACCCGCGCGCGCAGTGTATCACGCAACACGGTTTCGCGCTGGCTTCGCGGCTATGACTTCGGGGGGGACGGAGAAGGCCACTCCGAGCCGCTTTGGCGACCAGATTACCGAAGCGACGATGATCTTATCGAACTAAGTTTCCGGGATTTGATCGAACTCCGCTTCGTCAAGGCCTTCCGCGACTATGGGCTGGCGCTGCCGGCCATCCGCGAGTGCTACCAGCGAGCCGCGGAAGAGGTGCACGATGAACGCCCGTTCTCGACGCAGAAGTTTCGGACGGACGGCAAGACCATTTTCCTCGATATCACCGAGGGTATGCAGGAAGGTCGGATGGTGGATTTGCGGAAGCGACAGAATGTCTTCCGCACGATCGTCGAGCCTAGCCTCAAGGATTTGGAATTTGATGCAGCAGCGGTGGCGCGATGGTACCCGTTGGGCATCGCGCGCAAATCGGTGGTAATCGACCCTACCCGCTCCTTCGGCCGACCGATTGCCGCCTCTGGAGTACCCACGGAGGTCTTGAGCCGAGCCGTCACCGTCGAGGGTTCCATCGCGAAGGTGGTACGGCTTTATGACGTTTCAACCGCGGAAGTCCGCGACGCGGTGTCGTTCGAAAAGAGGCTCGCTGCTTGAAGCTGCTGGTCGACAACAACCTCAGCTTCGCGCTCGCTCACAGCCTTCAACCACTATTTCCAGAACATGAAATCGTCGCATTGCGCGACAAGTTCGCGCAAAATACTCCCGATGTCGATTGGATTGGCGCCCTTAATAAAGAGGGCGGCTGGTCCGCGCTGACTGGCGAGCGTCGTCTCAAGACACGACCGCACGAGCGACTTGCCTTGGACCGATCCAACGTCGTTTTCTTTTTTCTAACGGGGCCATGGCTCAAGTATTCGGTGCCGGAGACGGCATGGCGCCTTATTCGGCTGGTCCCGATAATGGCAACCCAAGCTGGCCTTGCTGAAGGGCTCTTTGACCTCCCGATCAATGCCACTTCGAAGCTGCGTCAGCACGGGCGATAGTAGCGCCGACGCTTGCCCTCGTCCTACGGTTGCGAGATGATGGGCTCGGCAAAGGAGCGCACTGGTGGAGTCTTTAAGAGAGTGAGTGGGATCACTGATTTTATTGCATTGGATGTCGAAACGGCCAACGCCGATTTCGCGAGCATCTGTTAGGGTCGACGGTTGAGCCATATTTGACGGCGAAAGAGCGCCAAGCGCTGGCTCACGACGCTGAGCTAAATGGGGTCGGGCACCGGGCCTCATCAACCGCTCAGAGTTTGGCGTAAGCCACCGACCGAACGCTAACACGCACCCGCTCGTCACCGGGTTGGATACATTGCAGCGTGCCGTCCGCCAGCTTTTGGAGGAGCAGACAAAATGAGACCTGTCATCGGAGCGTTGATCCTTGTCGCGATTTCGCAATCAGCGCGAGCGGAAACAGGCAAGGATTGTGCTGGCGTAGCAGATGATGCGAAGCGCCTGATTTGTTACGATCTTATTTTCAAAATTAAACAAACAGACTCAGTCTCGAGCAAATGGAATGTCTTAGAAGAAACGTCGAAGATCGACGATCGAAAGAACGTATTTGTCACAGTCGATTCGGTGGAGCGGCTTCAAGGGCGGTTTGGACTAAAGGATCGAGCGCGGCTGATGTTCACTTGCCGGGAGGGAAAGACCGCCTCTTACATCACATTTGGTGGTCACTTCATGTCCAGCCTCAGCGGCGGAACCGTCACCTACCGCGTTGACAAGCGACCCGCCGGCAAAAGACGCATGACCGAGTCGACAGATCATCAGGCGCTCGGACATTGGTCGGCGGCCGAGACTATTCCGTTCGCAAAGGAGCTCTACGGAGCCACTTCGCTCTATATCCAAGCCACGCCGCATTCGGAGAGCCCCGTGTCCGCTGAATTCCCGGTGGGAGGCCTAGAGCAAGCACTGAAGCCTCTCCAGGCTGCTTGCAAATGGCCGGCGCCAATTGCCGGCACACCCGCTGCCATCGTGCCAACGGCCACGGCCCCGCTGCCCTTAGCCCCAAAATCATCAACTCGATAACCGGCACCATTCGCACCGCTGTTAGGCCGTGCACGTTGCCTACCCGCCGGTGTTCTCGCGCGATCGAAAACCGGATCACCGCCGCTCGTAGCAGTGAAACCCGCCGTAAATCCCCGACCGGTCCCGTTCGAATCCGATCGCGCTTCGCGCCTCGTCACGACGCCAGATTTGGCGCAGCGGCGCCAGTTCGTCGTTCTCCAGCGGAGATTCCTTGCCGGCGGTGCGGAAGATCACGCGGACGTCGTCGCTGCCGGTGCGGTCGATCGCATTCCACAGCGCGCGGATTTCTTCTGACGCCATCCAGTCCTGCGAGTCCAGCAGCACCACGGCGTCGACTTCGCGCGCCGGCAGGCCTTCGAGGAACTGCCTGAGATTGGCGTGCACCGGAATGATCAGTCCCGCCCCGTCGCGCATGCGCTCGAACTGGCTGTGCTGCAGATAGGGCGGCAGGCAGGCATCGCCCGGCCCGCGGTAGCTGCGCTGCAGCGCCTGCCAGGCGAAATAGTTGGTCTCGTTGGGATGACCGCTGACCAGCCGCAGCAACCGCTCGTGCAGCACTTCGTTGAGCGGCGCGTCGGCGCCGAGCAGCGCCCGCTGTTGCGGCGGAATGCCGAGGCTGAACAGCAGCGCGGGCGTTGCGGTGATCAGGCGCGCCAGCGGCGAATGAAACAGCCGATGCAGGCGATCCAGCGCCTGGATACGTTCGGGGCAATCCGCCTTGCCGTTCAGCAGCGCCGAAAGATCGATCCGCGCCAGTTTCGCCAGCACATGGGCAAGACCGATGAAGCGGCCGAGCATGCCGTGGCGATAGAACCCGTCGGTGAAATAGGCATGCCGCGGACGGCCGATGATGTTGTGCCTGTCCCAGTAGGCGCGCGTCTCCGCGTCCAGCACCGGCCGCAGCCGATCGCGATACAGCGCCGAGTTGGCGACCGAGGCCGCCTCCCCGAAGAACTGCCAGAATTCGGCATAGCTGGAGAAAACACGAAGCCCCGCGAGCTTGAGCTGCAGCAGCGACAGATGCGCCTCGTTGAGGTCGACCGCGTACACTTGCGCCGGCCGTGCCGTGAGATAGGACAGCGCGTTGCAGCCGCCGGAGGAGATGGTGACGATGGTCGATCCGACCGGCAGACGAAGTGCCGCGAGATCCGCTTCCGGATCTTCCCAGATCTGGGTGTAGACCAGCCGGCGGAACCAGAACGCGAACAGCCGGTCCCAAATGGTTTCCTCGGCCTTGGCCCTGGAGTTGCGAACCGCGTCTGCGATGAGTTGCGTATTCATCCATTCCTCGAATCAACAATCGAATCAAGGTATCGCGGGCACGCTGCAGTTTTGCGACAGCGGCAGAAACGGAACCGCGGACACAGCGCCGCGCTGTCACATCCCTGTCGCGCGAACATCGCAAGGATCGGGCGATCACAGGCGAACCGAGGTGCTTGGATGTCGATGTACACAGAGGAAATCAGTGCCGATACGCCGTGGCCGGTCGAGGCCACACGCCGCATGAACCGGATGTACCGCCGGCAGCGCCACATCTACGACGGCACGAGGCGATACTACCTGCTTGGCCGGGACCAGCTGATCGCCAATCTCGAACCCAGGGCCGGCGCCGATGTGCTGGAAATCGGCTGCGGAACCGGCAGAAACCTGGTGCATGCCGCCCGGCTCTATCCGGACGCGCGGTTCTTCGGCATCGATATTTCCACGGAAATGCTGACATCGGCGATTTCAGCCATTGCGCGCCGCGACCTCGCCAAGCGAGTTCGCGTCGCGCATGGCGATGGAACCGCATTCAATCCGCAGGTTTCGTTCGGTGTCGCCCGGTTCGACCACGTGATGATCTCGTACAGCCTGTCGATGATCCCGGACTGGCGCCTCGTGCTGCAGGCGGCCGCAAGCCGCCTGATGCCCGGCGGAAGCCTGCACATCGTCGATTTTGGTGATCAGGCGCGTTTGCCGGGAATAGCCCGGAGGCTGCTCAGGCGGTGGCTGACGCTATTCGGCGTCACGCCGCGTGACGATCTCGAGCGCGAGCTGTCGGCGATGGTCGAAACCTCCGGCGCCGAGCTGAAGTTCGAGCGGCCGTTTCGCGGCTATGCGCAATATGCCGTGCTGACCCTTCCGCCGGAACGTAAGACCGCGTGAGCGGCTGGCTGGCATTGCTGGGGGCCGGACTGCTCGAGATCGCCTGGGCATTCGGCCTGAAATATTCCGACGGCCTCACCCGGTTCTGGCCGACCGTTGCAACCCTGGTGGCGATCGCGCTCAGCTTCGGACTGATGGCGATCGCGCTGAAGTCATTGCCGTTCGGCACCGCCTATGCGGTGTGGACCGGCATCGGCGCCACCGGCAGCATCATTGTGGGAATGTTGATCTACAGCGAGCCGGCCGATCCGGTCCGGGTGCTGTGCCTGACGCTGATCGTGGCGGGAATGGTGGGGTTGAAGCTCAATTCGCCGGTGTGAACCGCGAAAACGGCCTCACGGCCTGCTCCTGGCGCGAAGACTCCGCCAGCCTTCCAGGCCGCCGAACAGGCCGAGCGCCAGCACGAACGGCAGGAAGTGGTACAGGAACCGGAACATGAGCAGCGCCGCGATCACCGGCTCCTTCTCGTCACCGGCCAACCCGATCAATATCGCCGCGTCGAACACGCCAATGCCCGCGGGCGTGTGGCTGGCAAACCCCAGCAAGGTCGCGGCGATGAACACCGCGATCACGCGAAACACCCCGATATCCAGCCCGGCCGGCAACAGCACATACATCGCCAGCGCCGCGGCGCCGAGATCGAAAATTCCGATCGCGATCTGCAGCAGGACCACGGGGCCTGACGGAAGCCGTACCGGCCAGCGCCGGGTCCCGAAACTTCTGGGCGCGAGCCAGGTCCAGAGCAGGAAGGCGAGCACCGCTGATAGCAGCGCCGCCGCCAGCCAGCGATTGGCTGATGGCGGCAGATAATTGATCAGGCTGATGGCATCGGGCGCGCAGAACAGGCTGAGCGCCAGCGCCGTCAGGTTGCCCAGCCAGAACGTCAACCCGGTCAGGAAGCTGATATTCGCCACGTCGAAAACGCCGAGGCCGTGGCGCGAATAGACCCGGTATCGGACTACCGGCGCGATCAGCGCGACCGCTCCGACGCCATGGGCGATGGGGTAGCTGGTGAAACTCGCGAGCGCCGCAATCCGGTAGGGAATGTCGGCCCGCCCGATCGTGCGCAGCGCCAGCAGGTCGTACAGAGTCAGACTGGCGTAGGAAATGGCCACCAGCATCAGGGCCATGACAATGACGCCGGGACCGGTGCGTCCCACGACCGCGAACACCTCGTGGTAGTCGACGTTCTTGAGCGCATGCGTCAGCGCGAAGATGGCTGCCGCCGCGATGGCGAGGCTAACGACCACACCCAGCCCCTTCAGTCGGGCGTGGCTGCGGGGTGTCTTTTGCAGCACAATGGCCTTCAGGGGGTGCATCCATCCGGACGGCGATAGCAACCATCGCGCCGGCTGATTCGGGTGATCGACATCTCCCATTGGCACGCCGACGTGACAGCCGCGTTACGCGCCGTTTCGAGGCATCATCGAAATCGGCCGCTACCTGATCACACCACAGCGTTTCATGATGAAATAGGCGACAAGGGATGCCAGAGCCATCAGCATGGCCGCCCACGGGAAGGCTGCTTCGAGATCGGCAAGCGGCAGGCCCTTGAGGTTCATGCCGAAGATGCCGGTGACGAGCGTCGGCGGCATCAGCAGCGCCGTCAGAATCGAGAGCGCCCTGATGTTGTTGTTGCCCTGTTCCTCGATCTTCAGATGGAGTTCTTCCTGCAACAGGCGGCTGCGCTCGCGCATCTCGACGATGGTGTGATGGAGGTCATCGAGGCGCTGGGCGAGCTTGCCGGCGCGTAGCCGCAGCGCGGGCTTCTGATCGCCGGGATTCTTCTGCTCGAGCCGGTGAAAGACGATCCGCAATCCCGAAACCTGCCGATTCAGGCGGACGCAGGTACGCCGCAGGCGGCCGAGGTTCTGGCGCAAATCCGTCGTGTCGTCCGACAGCACCTGCTCCTCGATCTCGTCGAGGACATTCGCCAAACGATCGGCGATTCGATCGATCGTGTCGGCGACATTCTCGACGATCGTCTCCAGCAGAGCCGCAACGCTTTCGACGCGACGGCCGCCTTCCAGCTCGCGGCGAGTGGCATCGACCGCGCAAAGGGGGTGGTACCGCCCGCTTATCAGGACCTTTTCGGTCATGATGAACCGAAGGTATCCGGTATCCTCGGTGGCCTCTGCGATGTCGCGCAGCAGATCCGAGATGACGCCGTAGACACAGTCATCGACCGTGTGGAGTTGCTGATAGGTATCCTTCGACAGCAACAGCAGCCGCGCCTGGGCCGGCACCTGAAGGTTCGCAGCGGTCAGCCACTGCGGTGCCCGGGCATCAGCCAGATTGAAGTGCAGCCAGAGCAGGCCGTCATGCGCAAACGCAATCGGCTGATCGACCGGCAGAGTTTCCGGACTGCCGTCCGAACGGATGCGGAACGCCCAGACCAGGCCCGGAATCGGCGCGGCCACGCCCGATGACCGCCCCCTGTCGTCGGCGGCAATTTCTGCGACTGGCGTTTCAGCTTGCATTGGACACCGCAAATCCCGGCCGAACGCAGGACGTCACGACGCAAACCTGCAAGGCGCAACGAAACCGTGGACGACCATTCAAGCCCGGTTGTTTTCCCCGGGCGGCCTCATGGAATGACATTCATGTTACAGTTATGTGTCATCGAGGGCGTTCAATAGCGCTCCGGCACGTACATTTCGGCCGGAATCGGACCGCGGCTGTAATCCGGGTTGTAAATTCGCGCCGGCAAGACCACCGGAGCGTGCCCGACTTCGTCGTAGGGAATCTGTTCGAGCAAATGCGCGATGCAGTTCAACCGCGCCTTCTTCTTGTCGACGGCCTGGACCACATACCAGGGGGCTTCCGTGATGTGGGTCCGCTCCAGCATCGCTTCCTTGGCCTTGGTATATAGCTCCCATCGGCTGCGCGATTCCACATCCATCGGGCTGAGTTTCCACTGCTTGAGAGGATCGTGAATCCGCATGGTGAAGCGCAGATGCTGTTCCTCGTCGGTGATGGAGAACCAGTACTTGATCAACACGATGCCGGAGCGCACCAGCATGCGCTCGAACTCCGGAACCGACCGGAAGAACTCCTCGACATCGTCTTCGGTGCAGAACCCCATCACGCGCTCGACGCCGGCGCGATTATACCAGCTGCGATCGAACAGCACGATTTCGCCGCCGGCCGGCAAATGCGACACATAGCGCTGGAAATACCATTGCGTGCGCTCGCGCTCGCTCGGCGCCGGAAGTGCCGCGACGCGGCAGATCCGCGGATTGAGCCTCTGGGTGATACGCTTGATCACCCCGCCCTTGCCGGCGGAATCGCGGCCCTCGAAAATCACCACCACCTTGAGTTTCTGGTGCTGCACCCAGCTCTGCAGTTTGACCAGTTCACCCTGCAGGCGGAACAGCTCCTTGAAATAGATCCGCCGATCGAGGGTCTCGTTCGCGGTATGGCCGGAGAACTCGTTGGTCAACGCGTCGAGGCGATCGTCGTCGATCTCGAGTTCCAGTTCTTCATCGAAGCTGTCCAGCATGCCGGCGCGAATGTGGTCGTGGATGGGCTTTTCGGTCATGGACGACTCCAACGATAGGCAAACCGTGCTGGTAGGACGCTAATCTCTGAACGACGGAGTTGACGGTTGGATGACAGAAGTCGTTCGTGGCCGGAAGCTCCGCAAGGCACACCCTACCACAGCGACTGCCGCGCCCGCTCCGGCCATGCCTTGTCATACGCCTCGCCGCCGACGCGGTTCTCGCTCATGTCGGCGAGGATCTGGCCGGGCGTCGGCAGGATCTTCGGGTCCACCCGCCTGTCCGGATTCCAGAGATCCGAACGCACGATGGCGCGGGCGCACTGGAAATAGATCTCGTCGACCGTCATGACGATGACGGTGTGCGGCGCCTTGCCGTCGAACGTGAACGACGCCAGCAGTTGCGGCTCGGCCGACACCTGCGCCCGGCCGTTGACGCGCAGCGTGCTGCCGGAGCCGGGTATCAGGAACAACAGCGCGATCCTGGGATCGCGCACGATGTTGCGCAGCGAATCCACCCGGTTGTTGCCGCGGCGGTCCGGCATCATCAGCGTCTTCTCGTCATGGACCCTGACAAAACCGGGCAGATCGCCGCGCGGCGAACAATCCAGCCCTTCCGGGCCTGCGGTCGCCAGCGCCGCGAACGGCGACTTGTCGATCAACACCCGGTAGGGCGGCGTGATCCGGTCGGCGACCTTGACGGTCGAGGCCTCGTTCGGCTGACCATAGATCGCTTCCAATTCCGCAATCGTTGCGATTATCGACACCGTTCAAGCACCCCTGATAGCCCGCAACAGTTCCAGCGCATGATGCTCCGCGCTGCCGATATTCATGATGGTGACATCGGGCGGCGCGGCATCTGCCTCGACAGAGCGGCTCAGCCTGTCCGCGACCCGCCCGTCGCTGCCGCGCGCCCGCGCGGCCAGCCGCTGGCCAAGAATTTCAGGCGGCGCCGTGATCGAGACCACCGTGACACCAACATAGGCGCGGCGCATCGCTTCGACGACCGTGCGTGACACGTTGGCGACCACCGTCCGGCCGGCGCGGATATCGTCATCGACCGCGGCGGAAAGCCCGTAGCCGTGACCATGGGCCTCCCAATGCATGGCAAACTCGCCACGCGTTCGCGCCTGACGGAAATCCTCAGGACTCAAATACTCATTGTCTTCGAAGGACGAGGGTTCCCGCGTCACCACCCGGCGCGGGAAAACGATCATGCCGTCATCGGCGCAGGCGGCCCGGGCGAGCCCAATCAGCGTATCCTTGCCGGCGCCGCTCGGGCCGACCACCAGAACCAGCCGGCCGGGCCCGATCCCCGCAGCGGCGCGATGGCCTGTTATCGTCCTTTCGTCCGTCACGCCACGCGGTGTCCTTCGCGCCAGACACTGCGCACCACCGGAATGTCGCGGGCGACATGGACGCGGATCAGGTCGGCGCGCTTGCCGACCGCGATCTCGCCGCGGTCGGCGAGCCCGACCGCTTCGGCGGGCGCCTTGGTGACGGTGCGAACGGCGGAGGCGAGATCGATGGCCGGCGCACATTGCGGCAGCTGCAGCGCCGCCATCAGCAGGCTGGAGGGGATGTAATCGGACGACAGGATGTCGAGCAGCCCCTCGCGGGCGAGATCGACCGCGGCGATATTGCCGGAATGCGAGCCGCCGCGCACCACGTTCGGCGCGCCCATCAGGATGCCGATGCCGGCCTGGTGCAGTCCATGCGCGGCTTCCATCGTGGTCGGAAATTCCGCCACCGAAATCCGATCACGAACGGCATCGGCAACGTTTTCATCGGTGGTATCGTCGTGGCTGGCGAGCGGGATATTGTACTGGTGCGCCAGCGCCACGATCTCGCGCATGTTGGTGGCGGCATAGGCCTTCTGATAGGCAAAACGCCGCTCGAACAGCACGTCGAGTTCGGCGTCGGTCATGCCGGCGCCCTTGCCGCGATAATAGTCGCGCAGCTTGCCTTCGTCGCGAAACTGGCGTTGTCCCGGCGTATGATCCATCAGCGACATCAGCCGAATGTCCGGCCGGTCGATCAGCTCCTTGGCTTCCTCGACCACGCTCGGCATCGGGATTTCGCAGCGCAGGTGCAGGAAATGGTCCGCGCGCAGCAAATTGGCGTCGCGCGCCGAAGAGATCGCCGCAGCGAGCACGCCTGCCCTGCCATCGACGTCCTCGGCGCCGTCCTCGCGCCAGACCCTCAAGGAATCCAGCACTGTGGTGATGCCCGATGTCGCCAGCTGGGCGTCATAGGAAACCACCGCCGCGATCGGATCCCAGAACACTTTTGGGCGCGGCACGTAATGGGCTTCGAGATGATCGGTGTGCAGTTCGATCAGGCCGGGCATGACCATGTCGCCGGCGGCATCCTCGCTGCCGGCGGGGGCGTCGCCCTCGCCATATTCCGCGATACGGCCATTGGCTAAGGCGATCCAGCCGCGTTCGTTTACGCGGTCGGCCAGAACGATCCTGGCGTTGCCGATAACGGCGTCGGAACCGGTCGAAGTCATGTCAATTCTTTCCCTATGCCGCTGAGGCAAACGACGTCACGTCGACGATGCGGACGGCGATCAGATGGCGGATCTCGTCGTCATGGATGATGGCGACCATGGCGACA
>NZ_JAURXB010000018.1 GCF_030654605.1 Bradyrhizobium sp. | reverse complement strand
CCGAAGCGGCGGCGATATGTACGCCGGCCAACAGCTGGTTGATCATCTTGAACGCGGCGCCCTGCCCGGCGGCATCGCCCAGTTCGTAAAGCCTGGCGGCCATCGCATCGAGCGCCGGCCTCGCTTTGCTGAAAGCCGCGGGACTGCCTGAGGCCAGGATGATGAGCTCGCCCTGTGCCGCGCGCTGCGCGCCGCCGGAGATCGGCGCATCCAGATAGTGCCGGCCGGTCGCCTCCAGCTGCTTCGCCAGCCGTCGCGCCAGGTCCGGGTCCATGGTGGCGGAGGAGATGAACACCGCTCCGTCCGCCAGCGTTTCGGCGACGCCGTCCTTGCCGAACAGGATGGTCTCGGTCTGGGCGGCGTTGACGACCACGCTGACGACGATGTCGGCGCCGCCGGCGGCCTGGGCCGGCGTCCTGGCGCCAAGGCCCCCGTCGGCCACGAACCGCGCCACCGCGTCATCGGAGACATCGCAGCCGGTGACATCGAAACCCGCGCGCCGCAGCGAGGTTGCCATGCCGAAGCCCATCGAGCCCAGCCCGATGACGGCGATACGCGGCTTTTGCGACGTGGATTCAGGCATGAACGCTCCCCGGGCTTTGTCAGCGCCGCATTTCGCGGGCGGCTTGCCTCTGGGTATCACGGCTTGGCCGCGCTGCCAAAGCATGAGACAAGCGGCGAAGAGGATGCTGCCGGGATACTGCCAGGAACTGCGATGACCGAAGCGACCTTGCGCGATGAAATCTGCCGGCTCGGCCGCTCGCTGTTCGAGCGCAGGCTGACGCCGGGCTCCTCGGGCAATATCAGCGTCCGGCTTCACGACGGCGGGTGGCTGGTGACCCCGACCAACGCCTCGCTCGGCTCACTGGATCCGGCGCGGCTGTCGCGGCTCGACCCGGATGGCCGGCTGATGTCCGGCGATGCCCCAACCAAGGAAGTGCCGCTGCATACCGCGCTGTACCAGACCCGCGGCGCCGCGCGCGCCGTGGTGCACCTGCATTCCACCCATTCGGTGGCGCTGTCGATGCTGCCGGAGATCGACCCCCGCGCCGCGCTGCCGCCGATGACGGCCTATTACCTGATGAAGTGCGGCGCCACCGCGCTGGTGCCGTATTTTCGACCGGGCGATCCCGCGGTGGCGGATGCCATCAAGGGGCTGGCCGGAAAATACTCATCCGTGCTGCTCGCCAATCACGGTCCGGTGGTATCAGGCGACACGCTGGAAGCCGCGGTGTTCGCGATCGAGGAGCTGGAAGAGACGGCAAAACTCTATCTGCTGCTGCGCGGGCTGAACCCGCGATATCTGACGCCGGCGCAGGTGGCGGATCTGACCAAGGTGTTCGGGGTGGCGTTGCCGGATGCTCACGACCACACGTGAGGGGTCGTGATTGCGCACCGGCCCCTCATCCGTCGTCCCTGCGAACGAACGCAGGGACCCATAATCCCGGTCGTCTGCGGTACGGCGTGCCCCTTCAACAAGGCCACTTATACTTCCCGTAACCTCTACGGCACGGCGTATGGGTCCCGGATCGGCGCTCGCGGAGCCTGTCATCGGGCGGCGCTTCGCGCCGACCCGTTGGCTCGCTTGTCCGGGACGACGAGATTGTTTTCTGATTCAAATCTCAAACAGCAGATACGCGTCCGCGATCTCGCGGCATGATTTGCCCGAGGTTTGCCTGTCGTTGTCCCCCTCAAATGAGGGAGCAGGGAATGCCGGATGCGCGCTGCACCCGCGGTCTCGTGTGCAAAATTGTGCGAAAGTGGCGCACACGAGCATACAGGGCAGCGGAGAACATCCGACATTCCCTGCGCAATGGCTCTACGGCTTATACGTACTCTCCCCGGTGAGCTACGCTCTGTTGCCACCGTCGCCTGCGAACGGGTTCGCAAGCTTGGCGCCAGCCTTGCGGCGCCAGGACCACACGATTTCGCCGTACGCTTCGGCACCGCTCGTCTGCACG
>NZ_JAURXB010000025.1 GCF_030654605.1 Bradyrhizobium sp. | reverse complement strand
CTCGTTACCATCGCGCCGGTAAACGCACTTGTTCCAATGGTTTCGATCGGCTCGCTCTGTTTTCTGGGAGTTCTCGGTGCGATCGGCGCGACAGCCGGAGGCGCAGGTCTGCTCAAGCCGACGCTGCGAGTGATGTTCTGGGGAGCATTCGCGATGGCTCTTACCGCCGGCATCGGCGCGATCTTCGGCAAGGCAATCTGACAGGACTCTACGTTGCAACGGCCCCTGTGATCAGTGGATCGGTGCGACCATAACGGAGAGACTGGTAGGCGAGCTAATTCACGCAATGGTCGATGGCGCAAGATCTCATCGCTCCGGAAAAATCGGCCGCAAATAATCTCGATTAACCGGCGAGTGGATCGTCTTCGCCAAGGCGAGCCGTCGCAATATCTATCTAGCCAGTCCTACTGACACAAAAGTGACACAAGGCCTGCTTCAAAAATTGGATAAGTGATTGTCGATGCGGGGTATTTCCAAAACCAGAGCACTCCATTGGTAATGGAGAGGTCGACAGTTCAATCCTGTCTGGCAGCACCAGCACTTTCTTCGCACCCCCCTGTCAAATCAGCACAATTGCTGGGTTTCGCTTGATCATCGACGCATGAAAAAAATCGGCTTTCTCTCGTTCGGGCACTGGACGCCCTCGTCGCAATCGCAGACCCGCTCGGCTGCAGACACGCTCCTGCAATCCATCGAACTCGCCGTCGCGGCCGAGGAGCTGGGCGCGGACGGCGCCTATTTCCGGGTCCATCATTTCGCGCGCCAGCTCGCCTCGCCTTTTCCGCTGCTGGCGGCGGTAGGGGCGAAGACCAGCCGGATCGAGATCGGCACGGCCGTGATCGACATGCGCTACGAGAACCCGCTCTACATGGTCGAAGACGCCGGCGCCGCCGATCTCATCGCTGGCGGGCGTCTGCAGCTCGGCATCAGCCGGGGCTCGCCCGAGCAGGTGATCGATGGCTGGCGATACTTCGGTTTTCAGCCAGTTGACGGCCAGAGCGACGCCGACATGGGACGGCGTCATGCGGAGGTGTTCTTCGACCTGCTGCGGGGCGAAGGCTTCGCCCCGCCGAATCCACGCCCGATGTTTCCGAATCCGCCCGGCCTGCTGCGCGTAGAACCCCATTCCGACGGTCTGCGCGACCGGATCTGGTGGGGCGCCGGCTCCAACGCCACGGCGGTATGGGCGGCGAAACTCGGGATGAACCTGCAAAGCTCGACACTCAAGAACGATGAAACAGGCGAGCCTTTCCATGTTCAGCAGGCCGCCCAGATCCGGGCCTACCGCGCTGCCTGGAAGGAGGCCGGCCATGTTCGTGAGCCGCGGGTCTCGGTCAGCCGCAGCATCTTCGCGCTGGTCGACGATCGCGACCGGGCCTATTTCGGACACGAGCGTCAGGGGGAGGACCAGGTCGGATTCATCGACGAGAGGACACGGGCGATCTTCGGCCGCAGCTACGCCGCCGAGCCGGACGAACTGATCGAGCAGCTCAGGAAGGACGAAGCGATCGCCGAGGCCGACACGCTCCTGCTCACCGTCCCAAATCAGTTGGGCGTCGCCTACAACGCGCATGTGATCGAAGCGATCCTGACCCATGTCGCTCCCGCTTTGGGGTGGCGCTAGTCGTGCCGCCAGCGGCAGGATCGTTCGGATCGTGGCAAAACCTCAATCATGCCACGATGCCGGTGGATCAGATCATGCAGATGCAGCATTCGACGACTGATTCTCGACCATGACCGGCCATGAACTGAAGCAGCTTCGCGCGGATCTCGGTGACGCCATCGGCAGGCCGCTGTCGGTCGCCGACATGGCGAAGCTATGCGGTCTCGCAGCGGACGCCGGCGCCAACACGGTCCGCAAATGGGAAGTCACCGGTCCCAGCAAGCAGGTCGCCGAACAGCTCCGCGTTCTGGCGATGGCCAGCGACCGTCATCCGATCCTCGACAACTTCAACATCTTCGACCGGCATAATGTCCCAGAGGCCGAGAGACCCGCGCGACGCGAAGCCTTCCGCGAACAGATGCGGGACGAGGTCCGTCGCCGCCTGAGCTGAGACGGTCACGTGATGAGCGCGCTGCCGATTCGAATCCTCGATTTTTGCGATCAGCAATTCTCGTCGATGATTCGCGCCTCGAAGCAGAAGCGAACATCAATCACGGCGAAGTGACCGGCGATCGGAATCCGTCGAACATGACCGTTTGCGAGCTCATCGAGAGGCTCACGCCATGAATGCGTAATCTTCGACCATGCGAGCTGCGATTGTTGGAATCTTCGACCGCTGCAAGTCGCAAAAGCCACAACATCTGCATGAATCACGCGGCAATTGAGGCCTCATCTAGAGTTCATTGAGGCCTAATTAAGCACGTAAAAATCGATGTTATTTGAATCGAGCGGAACCTTCCCGGTGTGTCCGATGGGTGACAGCATTTCGTGCGGAAGCTGTCTAAGTGCGCGCCATGGACGACGCCGCTGCGCGGCTAATCTTGCAAAATTAAAAATGACTTCTGGAGACTACAACTAATGAAGAACTTCCTCCTCGGTACTGTGGCCCTCATCGCTCTCGGCGCGACCGTGCCAGCACTTGCAGCCGATATGGCCGCTCGTCCCTACACCAAGGCAGCTCCCGCGGCGTACGCGCCGATCTACAACTGGACCGGCTTCTACATCGGTGGTCACGTCGGCGGCGCCTTCGGCGGCAGCAACGGTTTCCTCGGCACCACCAATAACGACAGCGACGGCCGCTTCCTCGGCGGTTTGCAGGTTGGCGCCGACTACCAGTTCGCCCCGAACTGGGTGCTTGGTATCGAAGGCCAGTACTCCTGGCTCGGCAGCAACAACAACAACGTTGTCTTCAGCGGCGCCGGCGCCGGTTATACCTACACCCACAACCAGCGTGGCCTCGGCTCGCTGACCGGCCGTCTCGGCTACACCTGGGGTCCGGCTCTGCTCTACGTCAAGGGCGGCTATGCCTACTCCGACTACAATGAATCCCTGACTTTCGGCGGCGTGCCGCAGACGTTCGCGACCAACAGCAGCCATCATGACGGCTACACCGTTGGCGCCGGCCTGGAATACATGTTCGCGCAGAACTGGTCGGGCAAGGTCGAGTATCAGTACTACGACTTCGGCAAGACCAACTTCGTGACGCCCGCCGTGCTGACCCAGTTCGGCAGCACCCGCAATGACGAGCACACCGTCAAGGCCGGCATCAACTATCGCTTCAACCTCGGCGGCCCGGTGGTTGCCAAGTATTGATCGCTGGTCTCACGCGACACTGACGAAAGGCCGGCTTCATGCCGGCCTTTTTTCGTTAGGGCTTCATTAAGCACGGCAAGCGGTTTGGCCCGCAGGCTCGCTTCTCTCCGGCGATCTGGTCACTGCATTTTATTCAAATGCCGTCTAACTCCGCGGCAAGTACGGCATCGACACGCCGCCCACCAGAATCCGTCGGAGACTGCATCATGAAGATTATTCCAAAGATCTTGCGCGCCATTGCCGCCCTCATCGTTCTCGGCGCGAGCATGCCCGCCGTTGCAGCCGATCTCGGGGCTCGCCCTTACGGCCAGGCGCCGGCCTATGCGGCGCCGATCTACCAATGGACCGGCTTCTACCTCGGCGGTCACGCCGGCGGGGCCTTCAGCGGCAGCACCAGCTTCAACGGCCTCGCGCTGAGCAATTATGACGCCCGCTTCCTCGGCGGCGTACAGGTCGGCGCCGACTTTCAGTTTGCCGGCAACTTCGTCGTCGGCGTCGAAGGCCAGTATTCCTGGCTCAGCAGCAACAAGATCGGTTCGATCTTCCCCGCCGGCTTCGTCTACAGCAACAACCAGCGCGGGCTCGGCTCCGTCACCGGCCGCCTCGGCTACTCCTGGGGTCCGGCGCTGTTCTATGCCAAGGGCGGCTACGCCTATTCCAGCCATAGCGAAACCCTGACGTTCGGCGGCGCTCCGGTCGCCTTCACGCTCAATCGCGATCATCGCGACGGCTACACCGTCGGCGCCGGCATCGAATATCTGTTCACCCCGAACTGGTCGGCCAAGGCCGAGTACCAGTATTACGACTTCGGCAAGAGCCGCTTCGTCGCGCCGGCCGCGCTGGTCCCGTTCGGCACGTTCAACAACGACGAGCATACCCTGAAAGCCGGCTTGAATTATCGCTTCAACCTGGGTTCGACCGCGGCAAGGTACTGAGCGACAGTCGAGCAATCTCACGGAAATGCCGGGTTGCGGAATATGCATCAGCCAGCCTTTCATTTTGTCGATTCGCAAAAATTTGGCCGCCGTTCAAATCCTCGTGATTTTGTTAACCCGGTAACGCGATACTGTTCGTCAGAAGATTCATCCTGAAGATGTGGGCGGGGACGGCATGGCGCTGCAATTCACGATCGGTAGGCTTGTCACAATCACCCGGCTTGGTGGGGTCCTGGGTCTCCTGCGTCCACGATGGGGGGTGAGGGGCAGCCTGTTCGCCGCCTTCGCGGTGATCGCGGGCATGGCCATCGTCATCAGCGTCGGCGCCGGCATGGTGCTCGGACATCTCGGCGGGGCGATGGTCGAGCTGAGCGGACGCGACATCCCTCGCCTCGCGGCCAGCCTGCAGCTCTCCGAGCAGAGCGCGAGCCTCGCCAGCCAGGGGCCGGCGCTGCTGGCCTCGCAGAGCGAGGAGATCCTGAAGGATCGCGCCAGGAAGATGAAGGAAACCCAGGCGGTCACGCTGGCCAAGCTAGGCGAGATCACCGCGCTCGGCGCCGACAAGACGGTGGTGTCCAACCTCGCCGAGACCGTGAAGAACATCGACGAAATGATCCAGAGCCTCGGCAACGCGGCGCGCGAGCGGCTCGAAACCGGCGTCCAGCACGAAAAGCTCTACGGCGCCGTGCGCACGGCGCAGACCGCCTTCGTGAAGGCCGCCGGTCCCGCGATGGTCGGCGCGCAGACCCAGCTCAACGGCATCTTCGGCGCCCCCGACTTCTCGCAGGACGAAGCAACCAAGGCCGAACAGGTCGTCGAGCAGCTCGGCGACGTCGTCGCCGGCGGCAATCTGATGGCGTTCAATTTGATATCGGCGCTTTCGTCCGACTCCAGCGACGCGCTGGAGACCATCGAGAAGGAATTCCGCACCGCGCAGCAGCGCGTCAAAAAGAATCTCGATTTGCTGCCCAACGGCTCTTCGACCACCGCGCTCCGCACCGCGGCCGCGGGCGTGATGGGGCTGGGCGAGGGCAAGACCGGCGTCTTCAAGATCCGCCAGAAGGAACTCGATAACGCCGATTACGGCCAGGCCATTCTCGAAGAAAGCCGCAAGCTCAATGTCGGCCTCGGCATCAGCGTGCAGCAGCTGGTCGAGGGCGTGCGGGGCGAAACCGACGCCGCGACCGGGCAGGCGCGCCAGGAGATTTCGCTGGCGACCGTCGTCATGCAGGGGCTGGGTGCTGCGACCCTGATCGGATCCGTGCTGTTCGTCTGGCTCTATGTCGGCCGCAACATCCTGCGGCGGATCGGCAATTTGCAGCGCTCGATGCAGGTGCTGTCCAGCGGCGATCTGGAGACCGAAATCTATCGCTCCAGCCAGCACGACGAGATCGCGGCGATGGCCGATTCGCTGGAGGTGTTCCGCGAGAGCATGATCGAGGCCCGCTCGCTCGGTGCCGACCAGGACAAGGACCGCATCGCCAAGGCCGAGCGCGCCTCGCGCATGGAAGCCCGGATCGTCGAATTCGAGGCCACCGTCCGCACCGCGCTCGACACTCTGCAGACCTCGGCCAATTCGATGCAGACCACGGCGCAGGCCATGTCGGTGACGTCAGATCAATCGAGCGCGCTGGTGAGCGCGGTGGCGTCGGCCGCCGAGGAAACCTCGGTCAACGTGCAGACGGTGTCCGCGGGCACCGAGGAACTGTCGTCATCGATCTCCGAAATCGGCCGCCAGGTGACCACTTCGGCGCAAATCGCCCGCAAGGCGGTCGACGATGCCGGCACCACCGACGCCACCATGCAGGGACTTGCCGATAACGCCGGCCGCATCAGCGTCGTGGTCGACCTCATTCAGACCATCGCCTCGCAGACCAATCTGCTGGCGCTCAACGCCACCATCGAGGCCGCGCGCGCCGGCGAGGCCGGCCGCGGATTTGCCGTGGTCGCCTCCGAGGTGAAGAGCCTCGCCAACCAGACCGCGAAGGCGACTGACGAAATCCGCCAGCAGATCGCCAGCATGCAGACGGTGACGACCTCGGCGGTCGGCGCCATCCGGAACATCTCGACGACGATCAGCGAAATCAACGAGGTGACGGCGGCGATCGCCGCGGCGGTCGAGGAGCAGGGTGCGGCGACGCGCGAGATCGCCCGCAACATTCAGCATGCCGCCGGAGGCACATCCGAGGTTTCCAGCAACATCGTCGGGGTCTCCACCGCGTCCGCCGAGGCCGGCGCCGCAGCCGGCCAGGTGCTGAGTGCATCTGCGGCACTGCGCCGAGAGGCCGACGTGCTGCGTTCGGAAATCGACGCCTTCCTGAGCAACATCCGGGCGGCCTGAGCGACTGTCATTCCGGGATGGTCCGAAGGACCAGGCCCGGAATCTCGAGATTCCGGGTTCGATGCTTCGCATCGCCCGGAATGACGGCCATGCATGCGGTGATTGTCGAAATCCCGGCCCTTTTTCGGCTGGCGCCGCGCCGATTGTGCGGTTAAGTCGGTAACGACAACCGCGAAACCCAACCGATGCATTCAAAAACAGACACGGCACCGTCCTCGGCCGAGGCGCTGCGCTACCCCTGGGAAAATCATCCCGGCCACGATCAGGTCGTCGAGGTGAGGCCCGGGGTATTGTGGGTGCGGCTCAAGCTGCCGTTCCGCCTCAACCACGTGAACATCTATCTGCTCGCCGACGGCGACGGCTGGGCGATGATCGACTCCGGGTTCGGCAACGAGGAGACCATCGCGGCCTGGACCGCGCTGTTCGAGGGCCCGCTCAGCCACGTCAAGCTCACGCGGCTGATCGTGACCCACTCGCATCCCGATCACGTCGGCCTCGCCGGATGGATCGTCGATCGCTTCCACTGTCCGCTCGAGATGTCGCAGGTGGAATATCTGCAGTCGGTCTATCACCAGAACCGCGGCACCGAAGATCGGCGCAACGCGCAGCGGCTGTTCTTCCGCCGCCACGGCATGGACGAGAACCTGACCGATAAATTGCTCGGCCGCGGCCAGGATTACCTGAAGCGGGTCTCCACGCTGCCGCCGTCCTATCGCCGGATCTCGCATGGCGACGAGGTTTCGATCGGCGCGAGGCGCTTCAAGGTCATCACCGGCGGCGGCCACGCGCTCGACCAGGTCATGCTGTATTGCGCCGCCGACAAGCTGTTCCTGTCGGCCGATCAGGTGCTGAGCAAGATCTCGCCCAATGTCAGCGTCTGGGCGGTCGAGCCTGACCAGAATTCGCTCGGCGAATATCTGGCCTCGCTGGCCAGCCTCACCACCACGCTGCCTTATGATGTGCTGGTGCTGCCCGGCCACGGCGTGCCGTTCTACGGATTGAAGACCCGCATCAAGCAGCTGGCCGACCATCACGAGGAGCGCTGCGGACTGATCGCCGAGGCCTGCCGCGAAATCCCGCAGACCTCCAAGGAGCTGGTGCCGGTGGTGTTCCACAAGCACGTGCTCGACGTGCACCAGATGGGCTTTGCCGCTGGCGAGCTGATCGCGCACGTCAATTACATGCTGGTCGAGGGGCGGCTGATCGCCGAGGAAACCGACGGCGTGCTGCGCTTCAGGACGACCTGAAGGCCGAAACTGTCCGCATGCAGCGGCGGGGGCTCAGAGCAGCCGCTTGCGGATGGCTTCTTCGACGGCGGCGAGTTCCTGGTTGGCTCTGTAGAGTTTGGCTTCGGCGGCCTGGGCGCGAAATTCGGCGGCTACCGTACGTTCTTCCGCCCCCATGATGCGCGACTGGGCCTGCTGCAAGGCTCGCGATACGTCCTGGAGCTTGCCATTGAGTTCGTTGACGACTTCGCGGCGCGCCTGCTCGGCGGCGTCCCGTTGTTTTTCGGCAAGCTGCAGTTTTTCGGCGAGATCCTCGCACACCGCCTGCGCCCGCGCTTCGGTTTCGCGCGCGTGGTTTTCCATGCCTTTGAAGATTTCGGCGGCCTGGTGCACGAGGTCGAGCGCGGTGGCGCCGTCGTTCCTGGGCGCGGGGGGAGCCGCCAGACTTACGATGTTTTCGGGCACAGCGGCGGCAGGCGCCGACGACTTGTACCGGTAATCCCAGATGTCGTCGCGGAGCTGCTGATTTGCGCGGAACGCCATACGCGTGACCCTTTTTGGAATCCTCTAGCCCGAAAGCTACCGCAAACATGGTAAACTGGGGGTTAATCGACGCCCCGCTCAATACCTGAACAGGACGAAGCGCCCGATGGACCGGCAGGCTGAACTCCGCGTCATCCGCGCGGCCACCGCCAAACAGATTCTGGCGGCCGCACGCGTCGACGGTCCGAGTCTTGAGGCCGCCTTCGGCGCGACCCTTGCCCTGCGCCGGAAGCCGGGACGAAGTGTCCGAACGCGCGCCGGCCGAAGCCGTCGGGACCCCCCATGGCCGGCCGAATTGCCCGCGGCGCAGACCGGACTTGATCCTGATCAAGGCCCCGATTCCCGCTCGACATTAATTGTAGAAGCGCTCTAAAAAGAGGCTCGCCGCTCCGGCTTCACGCACCGTTTCAGGTTTCGCGATGGATTACAGCCAATTCTTCAGCACCGCCCTCAGCCGCCTGCATGATGAGCGGCGCTACCGGGTTTTCGCCGATCTCGAGCGGATCGCGGGCCGGTTCCCGCACGCGGTGTGGCATTCCCCGAAGGGACCGCGCAACGTCGTGATCTGGTGCTCCAACGACTATCTCGGCATGGGCCAGCACCCGAAAGTGGTCGGCGCCATGGTCGAGACCGCGACCCGGGTCGGCACCGGCGCCGGCGGCACCCGCAACATCGCGGGCACCCATCACCCGCTGGTGCAGCTCGAGGCCGAGCTCGCCGACCTGCACGGCAAGCAGGCCGCATTGCTGTTCACCTCGGGCTATGTCTCGAACCAGACCGGCATCTCGACGATCGCCAAGCTCATTCCGAACTGCCTGATCCTGTCGGATGCGCTCAACCACAATTCGATGATCGAGGGTGTGCGCCAGGCCGGCTGCGAGCGCCAGATCTTCCGCCACAACGACATGGCGCATCTGGAAGAACTGCTGATCGCCGCGGGACCGGACCGGCCCAAGCTGATCGCCTGCGAGAGCCTGTATTCGATGGACGGCGACGTGGCGCCCCTGGCCGAGATCTGCGATCTCGCCGAGAAATACGGCGCGATGACCTATGTCGACGAAGTTCACGCGGTCGGCATGTATGGCCCGCGCGGCGGCGGCATCGCCGAGCGCGACGGCGTCATGCACCGCATCGACGTGCTGGAAGGCACGCTGGCCAAGGCGTTCGGCTGTCTCGGCGGCTATATCGCCGCCAGCGCCGACATCGTCGACGCGGTGCGCTCCTATGCGCCCGGCTTCATCTTCACGACCGCGCTGCCGCCCGCAATCTGCTCGGCGGCCACCGCCGCGATCCGGCACCTGAAGACCTCGGGCTGGGAGCGCGAGCGCCATCAGGACCGCGCCGCTCGCGTCAAGGCGATCCTCAATGCCGCCGGCCTGCCCGTGATGTCGAGCGAAACCCATATCGTGCCGCTGTTCGTCGGCGACCCCGAGGCCTGCAAGCGGGCCTGCGATATCCTGCTGGAAGAGCACGGCATCTACATCCAGCCGATCAACTACCCGACCGTCCCCAAGGGATCCGAGCGGCTGCGGATCACCCCATCGCCCTATCATGACGACGGCCTGATCGATCAGCTCGCCGAAGCGCTGCTGCAGGTCTGGGATCGCCTCGGCCTGCCGCTGCGCGCGAAATCGCTGGCGGCGGAGTAACCCTTCCTTTCGGAAACAGCCATTTGGGCCGGTTGCACCATGTGCTGCCGGCCCAATCCGTTTATAATGGCTCCCGCGACGGCCCCGGGGTGCGGCGCCGAAACGCCAAGGGAGGTAAGCAGCCATGCTGCACGACTGGGGCGTGATCGCAGCCGCTTTCGGCTACATCGGGTTCCTGTTTCTGGTCGCCAGCTACGGCGATCGCCTCTCGCCGACCCAGCGCGGCCGCGCCAGCGCGCTGATCTATCCGCTGTCGCTGGCGATCTACTGCACCTCCTGGACATTCTTCGGCTCGGTCGGCTTCGCCACCCGCACCGGCGTCGATTTTCTCGCGATCTATCTCGGCCCGATCCTGATGATCGCGTTCGGCACGCCGCTGCTGCGCCGCGTCATCAAGCTGGCGAAATCGCAGAACATCACCTCGATCGCCGATTTCATCGCCGCGCGCTACGGCAAGAGCCAGGCGGTCGCCGCCACGGTCGCGGCGATCGCGATCATCGGCTCGGTTCCCTACATCGCGCTGCAGCTCAAGGCGGTGGCGTCGTCGCTCGGAACCATCCTGAGCGAAGACCAGGCCTTCTCCTCGATTCCGATCATCGGCGATGTCGCGCTGATCGTCACGCTGGCGATGGCGGTATTCGCGGTGCTGTTCGGTACCAGGCAGACCGACGCGACCGAACATCAGCATGGCCTGATGCTGGCGATCGCCACCGAATCCATCGTCAAGCTGGTGGCCTTCATCGCGGTCGGCGCCTTCGTCACGTTCTGGATGTTCTCCCCGGTCGATCTGATCGAACGCGCGATGAAGACCCCGGAGGCGGTACGGGCGCTCGAATACACGCCCTCGATCGGCAATTTCCTCACCATGACGCTGCTGTCGTTTTTCGCGATCATGCTGCTGCCGCGCCAGTTTCACGTCAGCGTGGTCGAGAATTCCAGCGACGCCGAGGTGGGCCGGGCGCGCTGGCTGTTTCCGCTGTATCTCGTCGCCATCAACCTGTTCGTGATTCCGATCGCGATCGCCGGGCTCGTGACCTTCCCGTTCGGCGCCGTCGAGGCCGACATGTACGTGCTGGCGTTGCCGATGCAGGCCAATTCTCCCGTGCTCAGCGTCATCGTCTTCGTCGGCGGCCTGTCGGCGGCCACCGCCATGGTGATCGTGGAATGCGTCGCGCTGTCGATCATGGTCTCGAACGACATCGTGGTGCCGCTGGTGCTGCAGCGAAGCCGCGAATCCCGCGCCGGCCAGAAGGATTTCGGCAACTTCCTGCTCCGGGTCCGCCGCTTTGCGATTTTTGCCATCATGGTGATGGCGTATTTCTACTACCGCGCGCTCGGCAACGCCCAGCTGGCGGCGATCGGCCTGTTGTCCTTCGCGGCAGTCGCGCAGCTGGCGCCGTCGTTCTTCGGCGGCCTGTTCTGGCGCCGCGCCACAGCGCGGGGCGCCATGGGCGGCATGCTGGTCGGCGTCGCGGTCTGGATCTACACGCTGTTCCTGCCGAGCTTCCTCGAAGGCAATACCGCCGGCATGCTGTTCCTCCAGCACGGCCCGTTCGGCATCGAGGCGCTGCGTCCGCGCGCTCTGTTGGGCGCCGATTTGCCGCCGCTGCTGCACGGCGTGCTGTGGTCGCTGTCGCTCAACCTGCTGACCTATATCGTGCTGTCGCTGGCGCGCCAGCCGTCCTCGATCGAACGGCTGCAGGCTGACCTGTTTGCGCCGAGCGCGATGGCGCCGACGACGCCGGCATTCCGGCGCTGGCGCACCACGGTGACCGTGCAGGACATTCAGAGCACGGTGGCGCAATATCTCGGCCCCGATCGCGCCAGTCATTCGTTCGAAGCCTTCGCGATCGCCCGCCACACCGCGCTCGAACCGGCCGCGCCCGCCGATTTCGAGTTGCTGCAGCATGCCGAACATCTGATCGCCTCGTCGATCGGAGCGGCGTCCTCGCGGGTGGTGATGTCGCTGCTGTTGCGCAAGCGCACCGTCTCCGCCAAGGCCGCGCTGAAACTGCTCGACGATTCCCACGCCGCCCTTCACTTCAACCGCGAGATCCTGCAGACCGCGCTGAACCACGTGAGGCAGGGCATCGCCGTATTCGACGCGGATCTGCAACTGATCTGTTCCAACCAGCAGTTCGGCGAAATTCTCGGGTTACCGCTGCACCTCGTGCAGATCGGGATTCCGTTGCAGGAAATCCTGGAATACATGGGAGCGATCAGTCCTCCCGGCTTCGGCGAGACCGATGGCTCCTCGTTGCTGGAGATGCGGCTCGCCGCCTATACTACCGTGGGCGAGCCGTATCTGGAACGTCTGCCCGATCGTCACATGGTGATCGAGGTGCGCGCCAACCGGATGCCCGGCGGCGGACTGGTGATCACCTTTTCCGACGTCACGCCGTCCTTCGAGGCGGCCGAGGCGCTGGAACGCGCCAACGCGACGCTGGAAAAGCGCGTGCGGGACCGCACCGAGGAACTCACCCGGCTGAATTCGGAACTGGCGCGCGCCAAGAGCACCGCCGAGGATGCCAATATCTCGAAAACGCGCTTCCTGGCCGCCGCGAGCCACGACATCCTGCAGCCGCTGAACGCAGCGCGGCTTTACGTCACCAGCCTGGTCGAACGCCAGAACGGCGGCGAGGATTCGCGGCTGGTGGAGAACATCGACGATTCGCTGGAGGCGATCGAGGAAATCCTCGGCGCGCTGCTGGACATCTCCAGGCTCGACGCCGGCGCCATGACGCCGTCGATCTCGAGCTTCAAGATCGGCGACCTGATGCGTTCGCTGGAAATCGAGTTCGCGCCGATTGCCCGGGCCAAGGCGCTGAAGCTGACTTTCGTGCCGAGTTCGCTGGCGGTGGAATCCGATCGCCTGATGCTGCGCCGGCTGCTGCAGAACCTGATCTCCAACGCGATCAAATACACCCCGCGCGGCCGCGTGCTGGTCGGCTGCCGGCGTCACGGCCAAAGCTTGCAGATCTGCGTCTATGACACCGGCGTCGGCATTCCCGTGATCAAGCGCGGCGAGATCTTCAAGGAGTTTCACCGGCTGGAACAGGGCGCGCGGATCGCGCGCGGCCTGGGCCTCGGGCTGTCGATCGTCGAACGGCTCGCGCGCGTCCTCAACCACGGCATCGCGATCGATTCCAATGCCGGCGGCGGCTCGTTCTTTTCGGTGACCGTGCCGGTCGCCAGCGCCGCCACCGTTACCGGCGCGGTCACCAGCGCGACGCCGCTTTCGAGGACACCGATGAGCGGCTCGCTGATCGTATGCATCGAGAACGATCCGGCGATCCTGGACGGCATGAAGACCCTGCTGACGGCCTGGGACGCCGAGGTCATCGCGGTGGCCGATCCCGATGCCGCCATCGAGGCGATCGAGGCTGCAGGCCTGCCGGTCACCGGCCTCCTGGTCGACTATCACCTCGACCGCGGCAACGGCGTCGCCGCGATCCGCGAGATCCGCCGCCGGTTCGGCGAGAACATTCCGGCGATCCTGATCACCGCCGATCGCAGTCCGCATGTGCGGGACGCGGCGCGCGACGAGAACATCGCGGTGCTCAACAAGCCGGTGAAGCCGGCAAGCCTGCGCGCACTGCTCGGGCAGTGGCGAACCCAGCAGATGGTGGCGGCGGAGTAGCTATCAACGTCATTGCGAGGAGCGCTTGCGACGAAGCAATCCATTTCGCAGCGGTACCGGCTGATAGATGGATTGCTTCGTCGCAAGCGCT
>NZ_JAURXB010000009.1 GCF_030654605.1 Bradyrhizobium sp. | reverse complement strand
CGTCGCGCCCCAGGACCCGCCGACGATCATCCAGCGCTGAAACCCAAATTTCTCCCGGATCAACTCCATGTCGGCGATCAGATGCGGCAGGGTGTTATCTTCGCAGCGGCCTTTTGGGCGGCTGCGGCCGGCGCCGCGCTGATCGAACAGCACCGCGTGGAAGCGCTCGGGATCGAACAGCCGCCGGTGGTCGGGCTGGCAGCCGCTGCCGGGGCCGCCATGCAGGTAGACCGCGGGAATGCCATCCGCGCGGCCGACGCTTTCGACATGGATCTCGTGGCCGTCGCCGACGGACAGCAACTCCGACGTCAGCGGTGCGAAGGGGTCGGAGCGATGGCCGCCGGCTTTGCCCGCCTCGGCGTCAGGCGCCATGGTCGCCGCCGGTCTCGGGCGTTCCCCCGGCGAAATTGCGGTAGATGAATTGGTTACGGTCGGCTGCGGCCTCTGATGCGGCCAGCTTGAAGATCTGCTCATGCATCGGCGACAGCGTGCAGGCCGGATCGGTATTGCCGGCATCGCCGGTCAGGGCAAATGCCTGGCAGCGGCAGCCGCCGAAATCGATTTCCCTGAACTCGCAGCTCTTGCACGGCTCCTTCATCCAGCCGGTGCCGCGATAGCGGTTGAACGCCTCGGAGTTCTGCCAGATCCAGGCGATGGAATGGTTCGATCGCACGCTTTCGAATTCCAGCCCGGTGATCGACTCGGCGGCGTGGCATGGCAGGACTTTTCCCGCGGGCGAGATGTTGAAGAACTGCCGGCCCCAGCCGCCCATGCATTTCTTCGGCCGCAGCGCATAATAATCCGGCACCACATAATCGATGGCGAGAACGCCCTTCAGCCTTACCTCGGCTTCCTCGACAATACGGCTGGTCTCCTCCATCTGCTCCAGCGTCGGCATCAGCGCCGCGCGGTTCTTCAGCGCCCAGCCGTAATACTGCACGTTCGCCACTTCCAGCCGGTCGGCGTCGAGATCGACCGCCATCTCGATGATGTCCGGGAGCTGATGCAGGTTTTGCCGGTGCATCACGGCGTTGACGGTCAGCGGCAGATCCAGCTCGCGGGTCCACCGTGCCACTTCAATTTTCTTCTCATGCGCCTTCTTCAGGCCGGCCACGCGGTCAGCTACCATGGGCTCGTTGCCCTGAAAGCTGATCTGCACGTGGCACAGCCCGGCATCGGCCAGCGCAGACAATTTTTCGCGGGTCAGCAACACCGCCGACGTAATGAGATTGGAGTACAGGCCAACGTCGCTGGCGTGCCGTACCAGTTCGACCAGATCCTTGCGTGCGGTGGGTTCGCCGCCGGAAAAATGGATCTGCAGCACGCCGATTTGCGCAAGCTCGGTGAGGACCTTCTTCCATTCCTCGGTGGTGAGTTCGCTACCGCCGCGATCGAGTTCGACCGGGTTGGAGCAATAGGGACACTGCAGCGGACAGCGATGGGTCAGCTCGGCGAGCACCGCGAGCGGAATGCCAAAAGCCTCCGCCGTCGAGCCGCGCGCCTCCAGCACCGCGAGCCCGTCGCTTGGATCGCTGGCCGCTACGCCGGCATCGGTAAGCGTCGGACTCATGAGGTCTTCTCGCGTGATTCCGTCAAAAATCCCTTGTCGGCCAGGTCCTGCAGCATGGCGATGACGTCGGTCGCGATTGCCTCGCGTTCGGCGGCATATTTGGCGGCGAGCTGGTCGACCATGTCGGCGACGCTGCGAACGCCGTCGCAAAGCTGCAGCACTTCCACCGCGATTTCGTCTGGCGCCAGAACCCGCTCCGGCGCCAGAATGACCCAGACCTGCCGCGTTTCATCGAACTTCAGCCTGGCATGCCGCGGCAGGACCGGCCTGCTGGTCTCGCTGACGCTGATGTTGCGGTTACGCGGGGTTGCCATCGTCCTGCTTCTAACTGCGGCTCGTCTCTAGCCGGCTTTGGGAACAAATGCCCCCGGCGGTATGTGGCCATCGACATAGGCATGATACAGCGCATCGAGCTGAACCCATAGCACATTGGTCTTGAAGATCAGCGCATTGCAGACATCAGCGCGTTCCGCCGGCGTCGTGGCGTGTTCCCTGACGTACTCCAGCGCAAAGCCGGCGTCGCGCGGCGCCTGGGTCAGGCGCCGGCTGAAATAGCTCATGATGTCCGGATTGACGAAGTCGTAATGCGCCAGCATGCCCGCAATGCGCTCTTCATGGATGTTCGGCGCGAACAGTTCCGTCAGCGACGAGGCGATCGCCTCCAGCGGGCTCTTGTCGCGAACGAAATGCACATAGGCCTCCACCGCGAAGCGCGTCGCCGGCAAAATGCCCTCGGTGGATTCCACATAGGCGTTGTCGAGCCCGAGTCCCTCGGTCAGCTTCAGCCAGCGCTCGATGCCGCCCTCGGTGCCGACGTCACCGTCATGGTCCTCGATCCGGTGCCGCCATTCCATGCGGATGGCGCGATCGCGGAAGCGCGATATCACTACCGCGTCCTTGATCGGAATAGTGCTCTGGTAATAGTAGCGGTTCAGCGCCCAGGCCTGCACCTGGCCCTTGTTCAGTTTGCCGCCGTGCAGCAGCCGATGAAACGGATGCAGATTGTGGTATCGGGTCGCGCCGATGTGGCGAAGTGCGGCTTCCAGTTCGTCGGCACTGTTGAGCGGCGCGCTGCCGGCGAGCGAGAAGGCTGTCATCCCGTTCAGGGTTATGGCGTTCACAGCGTAATCTCCGTTCCATCGGCGGGGATTTGCCAGCCCGCGCGCTCGGCTTGTTTGCGTTCGGCGGAATCGTGCAGCAGCGCCGGGTTGGAATTGTTGATGTGCAGAAACACTTTGCGGCCGATATTGAGGCCCGACAAGGCTTCGATCGCGCCGCTATCGCCCGACATGGCGATATGTCCCATGCCTTGTCCGGTCTTGGTTCCGAGGTCGGCCACGATCAATTCGTCGTCGCGCCACACCGTGCCATCGAAGAAGATCAGGGGCGCGCCGGCAAGCCTGGATTTGAGGTCGTCGGTCACATCGGCGCAGGCGGCGAGGAAATAGAAATACTTGCCTGTTGCCTTGTCGCCGATTCGCAGCCCGAGCGTGTCGCCGGCGCCGTCGTTACCCGCGGGATGGGTCTTTCCTTCCAGGTACCACGCGCCCTTGCCGGCCACCGCGAACGGCAGGATCTCGAGCCCGGAGGGCGATCCGTCGGGCAAAGCCGGTTCGAATGCCCTATCGATCTCGATCGGCTGGCGTTTCACGTTCTTCTCGTTCAGGACGTTGAAGATGCTGTTGTCGCCGAGGATCGCAAGCACCTTGCGGTGGGCGTAAATCGTGAATGGCGAGCCCTCGCGCATCGACAGCAGACCTGCCACGGCATCGATCTCGCCATTGGTCAGGATTACCCCCGATACCGGACTGTGACGAAGTTTTCCGGCCCTTGGGTGAAGCTGAGGAGTCGCTGTCAGCTGCTGGCGTAGATCGGGCGATGCGTTGATCAGGAACCAGTGTTCGCCGTCGGCGCTGATCGCGATCGAGGATTGGGTACTCTGGAGTTCGGGATGCTTGCTTCTTGCTGCCCGGCACACCGGACATCCGCAATTCCACTGCGGAACGCCGCCACCTGCCGCGGCGCCCAGGACGACGACGCGAAGCATGATTCGCCTCCCGGAGATTCCAAGGCCTTGAGGTCTAAAAGAATGTGAGGTCTTCAAGCTTCGAAGGTGGACGCCGGTACGGGCACAATCCCACGATCGGGATCGTGTCACGCCCGGAGGTCCACCTCAAATCATGTGAAGCTGTCGCAGCCGCTTACTTGCGGGCGGCGCACGCGTACATGTTGATTTCCATGCCGACCGGCACTTCGACGATCTTCGGGGCTTTCCAGGCCATTTGGCTCTCCTTTTCGAACGGACGACTTCCGTCCTTCCAGAATAAACTACTGCGGAATGAAAAGTTCGCCAGTTAAATCTTCGGTCGTAAATCCTCGTTTTCTTGCTGCGATGCACAAGGGAATTCACCTAATTGTGCGGGCGCGACCTAAAACAACGAGGGATCAACGGGTTCAAAGTTGCACCCAAGTCACCTAGATGGTGACTTCGCGCCGAGGTGGCGGGCCGCCGCCTTTCGGATAAAGAACTTATGAGATGTCGCGGGGCTTTGGCTGGAGCTCCGCAATGGAAAGTGGTTTGCCATGCCCCGGTACTTCTTCAACACACGGATCGGGGACGAGCTGATTTCGGATCCCGAAGGCGAACAGCTGAGGGATCCGGATCAGGCATGGGAAATCGCGCGCGCCATGATCCGGGAATTGCTCAAGCTCGAAGGCGCGGAAGGCGGCCTGTTGAATGCGACCCTCGAGGTCACGGATGACGCCGGCGAGATCGTGCTGGAGTTTCCGTTCACCGAGGCGATCCTCGACATGACAGGCGAAGCGGCCACCAGGCATTGACCGACCCACCGGGGATGGCGACGGTTGACGGTCGACAACCCTTGGCGCACAGCGCTACAAGCGGGCGATCAAACGGAGCTATTCATGCAAGATCTCTGGCGTCTGTCGGCTACCGATATCGCTGCCCTGATAGGATCGAAGAAGATCTCCGCGACGGAGGCGGCAACGGCGGCGCTGGCCCGGCTCGACGCGGTCAATGCCAAAATCAACGCCGTGGTCGACCATCGGCCGGCGGATGTGCTGGCGCAGGCCGCCGCCATCGATGCCGCGATCGCGCGGGGCGATGATCCGGGTCCGCTGGCGGGCGTGCCGGTCACCGTCAAGGTCAATATCGACCAGCAAGGGTTTGCCACCACCAACGGCCTCAAGCTGCAGCGCGAGGTGATTGCCATGACCAACAGCCCGGTGGTCGACAATCTGCGCAAGGCCGGCGCCGTCATTCTCGGGCGCACCAACTGCCCGGCGTTTTCCTATCGCTGGTTCACCACCAATCTGGTTCACGGCGACACCAAAAATCCGCGCGACGCGAACATCACGCCGGGCGGCTCGTCGGGCGGGGCAGGGGCGGCGGTGGCGGCGGGCATCGGCCACATCGCGCATGGCACCGATATCGCCGGATCGATCCGCTATCCCGCCTACGCCTGCGGCGTGCATGGCCTGCGTCCGACAATCGGGCGCATCGCCGCCTTCAATGCCGCGCTGCCGGAGCGCCCGATCGGGCCGCAGATCTCGGCGGTGTCGGGTCCGCTGGCGCGCACCATCGGCGATCTCAGGATCGCGCTGGCGGCGATGTCGGGCTACGACGCCCGCGATCCCTGGTGGGTGCCGGCGCCGCTGCAAGGGCCGGCGATGCAAAAGCGCGCCGCGCTGTGCCTCAATCCCGACGGGCTCGATCCGGTGGCGGAAGTAAGGGCCGCCGTCGCCGATGCCGGCAAGCGGCTGGAGCGCGCGGGATGGGTGGTCGAAGAGGTCGAGACGCCGCCGTTGCGCGAGGCTGCCGAGTTGCAGACCAAGCTGTGGCTCGGCGACGGCTACGAGGCGCAGCTGGCCATGGCCGAACGCGAAGGCGATCCCGGCGCGCTGGCCTGCCTGCGCGGCAACCGCAACAAGGTGTTTCCGTTTGATGTCGACACGCTCTCGAAAGTCTTGACGCGGCGCGCGACCCTGACGCGCCAATGGCTGCAATTCCTGGAGAAATACGCCGTGCTGGTGATGCCGGTATCCGGCGAATTGCCGTTCCCCGATCAGCTCGACATGAAAGACGATGCTTCCTTCGCCCGGGTCTGGCACGCGCAGCTGACGCAGATCGCGATTCCCTTCATGGGGCTGCCGGGGCTGACCGTTTCCACCGGCCTGGTGGGCCGCGTGCCCGTCGGCGTGCAGGTGGTCGCCGGCCGCTACCGTGAGGACCTCTGCCTCGCCGCCGGCGAGGCGATCGAAGCCGGCGGAACTCCCTCGGCGGCGATCGATCCCGCCGGTTAATGGATTTGCGCGTCCAGACGAAAGAGCATGATGACTGGCGTTCTTGATTTCACGGCGACGTCGCTGGCCGGCGAGGACGTTCCGCTGAAGCGGTTCGAGGGCCAGGTGCTGCTGATCGTCAACACCGCGAGCAAGTGCGGATTCACGCCGCAATACAAGGGTCTCGAGGTGCTGCATCAGACGCTCAACCCGCGCGGCTTTTCGGTGCTCGGATTTCCGTGCAACCAGTTCGGCGGCCAGGAACCGGGCGACGCGCAGCAGATCGAGCAGTTTTGTTCGAGCCAATATGCCGTCACCTTTCCGATGTTCGCCAAGGTCGATGTCAACGGCAGCAACGAGCACCCGTTGTTTGCGTATCTGAAGAATGCGAAATCCGGCCTGCTCGGACCGTCGATCAAATGGAATTTCACCAAATTCCTGGTCGACCGTTCCGGCAAGGTGGTGGCGCGGCATGCGCCGACGGCGAAGCCGGAAGGTTTGAAGAAAGAAATCGAGGCACTGCTATGAACGAGAAGAACGAGACCATGAGCGACGCGTTTCCGGACCGCCTGTCCACCAACCCGAAGAGCCCCTACTACAATGAGGAGCTGCTGCAGCGCGACGTCGGCATCCGTTTCAAGGGCGCCGAGAAGACCAATGTCGAGGAATATTGCATCAGCGAGGGCTGGGTGCGCGTCACCGCCGGCAATGCCAAGGACCGCTATGGCAATCCGCTGACCATCAAGGTGCACGGCCCGGTCGAGCCGTATTTCAGGGACAAGACGGAGTCCTGACATCCTCGTCATTGCGAGGAGCGCTTGCGACGAAGCAATCCAGCTTCTTTCTTTGCTTGGCGATATGGATTGCTTCGCTTCGCTCGCAATGACGACTTGAGAAATTCGAGCGAGCTTTCGAAAGGCAAAACCATGTCGGTCCGCATCGTCGATATCAGGGAGGTGACGAAGCCGATCGCCTCGCCGATCCGCAACGCCTATATCGACTTCACCAAAATGACGACCAGCTTGGTTGCCGTCGTTACCGACGTGGTGCGCGAAGGCAGGCCGGTGGTCGGTTACGGCTTCAACTCCCACGGCCGTTACGGGCAGGGCGGGCTGATCCGCGAGCGTTTTGCGCCACGCCTGATGGAGGCCGAGCCGAAGACGCTGCTCGATGAGGCCGGCGGCAATCTCGATCCGGACAAGGTCTGGGCGGTGTTGATGTCGAACGAAAAGCCCGGCGGCCATGGCGAACGCTCGGTGGCGGTCGGCACCATCGACATGGCGGTGTGGGACGCGGTGGCGAAGATCGCGGGCAAGCCGCTGTTCAGGCTGCTGGCGGAGCGCCACCGGCGCGACGCCGATCCGCGCGTGTTCGTCTACGCCGCTGGCGGCTATTATTATCCCGGCAAGGGCCTGTCGATGCTGCGCGGCGAGATGCGCAGCTATCTCGACCGTGGCTACAACGTCGTCAAGATGAAGATCGGCGGCGCGCCGATCGCCGAGGACCGCATCCGCATCGAGGCCGTGCTCGAAGAGATCGGCAGCGAGGCCAGGCTCGCGGTCGACGCCAACGGACGGTTCGATCTGGAGACCGCGATCGCCTACGCGAAGATGCTGCGCGACTATCCGCTGTTCTGGTACGAGGAGGCCGGCGATCCGCTCGATTTCCAGCTGCAGGCGGCACTGGCGGAATTCTATCCGGGGCCGATGGCGACGGGCGAGAACCTGTTCAGCCATCAGGACGCCCGCAACCTCGTTCGCTA